>JBBSBS010000538.1:0-4314 GCA_038251045.1 Aggregatilineales bacterium
CATTGAATGGGTCATCACCAACCACCACCCAGGCACTTTCACCACGTCCGACATTCAAGACGAGAATGCCGTGCGTTGGCAGATCGAGCAACTGCATCGGGAACTCAAACAACTGACCGGCAGTGAGAAATGTGAATGTCGCAAAGCTCGTTCGCAGCGTAACCATATTGCTTGCTGTTATCATGCTTGGTTTTCATTGAAGCTGAAAGCGCACGAGTTGGCGAAAAGTCTCTATGCCGTTCAACGCGATTTATTCAGCGACTATTTACGCGCAGAGTTGCGTCACCCACGCATCCCTGCCTTCTTAAATGCCTGAAGCGAAAGTCCTAAGTCTGAATGAAAAAAGACACGTTCAAAGTCTCTCTTCGCTGTATGCTTTTTTGACACCTGATAAATCTCACTTGCCAATATAATTAATGCATTGTAGCTTAATAATAATTAAGCAACAAACTATATCATAAAATTTTGGTGGGTTCACAGCAATGACCGGTACTATTAAACCCTTTTTTGGTCGTCTCTTGTTTAATGACAAACCGATTGGCTCCGGGTTTCTCTGCTATAGAGATAATTTTGTAGCCACCTGCTATCATGTGATTAAAGATGTTTTTGGGCAGGTAGAAGCTGGACAGGAAGTCGTTTTTGAATGCTTACCCTCAGGTCGTCAGATACCCGCCCGTATAACGCCGCTTCAGGACATTGAAAACGACATCGTCGTTCTTGAACTCACCCGCCCCGCAGATGATGTTATGGCTCCGCAATTAGCCGAAACCACCCAGATTCCACCCCATACCCCTTTCAGCACAATGGGCTATGGCTATTTTGAGACGAACGCCAATCAACACACCTATGTTTCTGCTACTGGGACAATTGTGGGTTGGACAGGCTTTGAGAACCGAAATCTCATCCAGGTAAAAAGTTCTGACCTATTGAATGGCCTCAGCGGTGCGCCAATTTATGTTGAGGATTATGGGATTGTAGGTGTTCTGCTTGGGCGCGATGACTCTGACCCCAGTAAGCCCAGTTTTGGTGAACATTTAGGTTATGTAATACCCATTCATCATCTCATTGCCTTACTCGAACGCACCGTCCGACCTGAATTTGCGCGTTCAGGCATAGGGGTTTTCATCAGCTATAAAAGCGATGACCGAAAAACCGTTCGAGAATACTATGATGCGCTCCAACTGCGCGGTGTATCCCGGCTGTGGATGGATCAACAGGCACTCGTCGCTGGAAACATCTGGCGCAATGAAATTGCTGAGGCTATCGCTACCCGAAGCGTGATGATCGTATTTGTGACGCCGAAAGCGTTGCAATCCGAGGAAGTTAAAAAAGAATATCTTTTTGCCATAGAAAAAGGTCTGCTCATAATCCCTATCATTTTGAAGGATTCCACACCAGAGGATTTACGGGTATTAGCCCCTCCATTGGCGGATCGTCATATTTTGAACGCCATCCAAATGGGGATGCAAGCGGTTATTGAGGCCTTGTGTGATCTTTTGCCGCGCAGTCCCTATCGCTGGAAAGAAGATAGCATGTGCCATGTCCCGGATGATGGCCCTTGCATCTTGGGCGACCCGAACCACCAGATTGCGGAGCTGTCGCTGGATGAATTCTGGATTAGCCGGACTGTAGTCACCGCCAATGAATATCTCTGTTTTGTAAAGGCCGATGGCTACAATAGAGCCGAATTTTGGTCAGGCGATACTCGTGCCCAATGGGGTAGGCGCGGCGGACAATATATCTGGATTCAGGAAAAGTTCGAAACCTATGCTAATCAATCTCCTGATTTCCCCATGTCCCGGATCACCTGGTACGAAGCGATGGCCTACAGCCGCTGGTTTTCCTATATGACTTTTCATGAATTTACGCTGCCAGACAAGCTTCAATGGGAAAAAGCAGCGCGTGGTACACAGGGGTTGCTGTATCCTTGGGGAACGTGGAAAGAAGGGGTTGCCAATACCAAAGAACTGGGCAAAAACCGTATCTTGCGCTGCGGAGAATTGGGCAGCGGCGGCAACAGTCCTTACGGGTGTCAGGACATGGCCGGAAATGTTTGGGAATGGACGCAATCGTTAGCTGCTACCAAAGGAGCTGATGATCCGAGAGTCATAAAAGGCGGTAGTTATAAGCAGAGACGGGGCCAAGCTTATACCTATCTTGACCGCCATTCTTTCCCGGTTCCAGAGTCGTCCGACGTTCAGGACGCCATCGGCTTCCGCCTGGTAACGGCTAAAGACCCATCGTATATCCGCGAATCGTAATGAGACTGAGTGCAGGGCGCAGTTATCTAGAGTTGAACGTAAACATCGCCATACACGGTGTTGGCGACTTTTTCGGTCAGCGACAGTATCCAATCCACTAAGTTGTCGTACTCCGTCACCGAGTGAACCGCATCCCGAACAAAGTTGCGCATAGCCGGGTTTTCGTCGGCCAGGGCATAGCGCACAAATTGTAACCCTGCCATTAAAATTTCGACCGATACATCTTCATAAGGTGGCGCTTCCAGGATTTGCCGTCGAATAGCATCGGGCATTTCACCTGCTTCGAATTTCGCGATGAAATCCTGAAGGGCTTCATGTTGACCGATACCAAAGCGCCGAAGCCCATCCCCAAGCTGCTTCCAAAACTCATTTTTCAAACGAGGATTGGTATCGAGCAGGGGCCGCAATAACATGAAGTAATCATGGATAGCAATCAGCGTGGCACGTGGAAGTTTATGATAAGCCATCGCTTCCGGCAGATGCCGTGTGTAGCGCAATAATTGCTCTTCATCTTTTTCTGATATTGCCCGCCGCGTTCCTCGTTTCAATGCCTCTCGCCCTAAATCGACATCGACTTCATAACTCCAGCAGATAACATCAGCCAGGGTAGATCGTCGCACGGTTTTGCCATCGACGAAATGCGAAGCCGCCAGAAAGTGATTCTCCGCATGATCGACAATATCGGCGAATAAGCGCAGTAAATTTTCAGCGCGGTTTTTATCCAACGAGCTAAATTTGATGTTGCCTAAAGACCATGTGATTGAGAAAAACCACAATGGGCCAGTCGGCTTATCCGGAGATTGGGTAACCGGAAATGTTTCGACAAGTTTGTCCATAAGCAGCTTGAGATGTTGGGCGGTGTCATCCAGGTCTGTGAACAGGTGGACAACAAAGACGACTAACCCCATCCCAATAGCGGTAAAGTAATCATTGTCGCTTGTGATGAGCGTTTCAAGTTCCTTTTGTACCGCGTCAAATGGTTTGTGTTCAGCGACAGCGTTTATTTCCTGAGCTAAAGTTTGGATGATCCGTTTATGTTTTTCATCAGCAGGGAAAAACTTCGCCAACTCTGGAATATCAACGATGTAACCCGTGTCGTAGGCCGGTTCATTTAATGGGTCGAGCACGCCTTTATTCACCAAAAGGCGAAAGATTCGTTTTCGAATGCCAAAAGCACGCGGGACAAGGTTCAGTAACTTGCGTAAACTTTCCAGAATGGGCTTCCATACACTGCGGATGCTTTCCAGCATATTCTTGTCGAAACGTTGATCGTTGTAGTGCTTCATAATCAGCATCATGGATGCTAAAAGCAAGGTCATAAGTGTGTTAATCTGCTTTGCGTTGTCAGCTTGCTTCTCTGAAGATGGCAATAACAGTGCGCTAAAGATACCTCCTAATGTAATTTTGGCTGCAATCTCATCTGCAACCTCATGCATGATGCTCAGGGTTTCGTCGGGAGATTGCACCCATAAATCATAGAAGCGCTGGACCGTCAGAGATCGTATCTTCGCATCGGGATGTGAAATCGCCGCGACAATAATATTGCGGATTTGCTTTTCAACCGCAATGGATACTGCTATTTCACGGCTCAGATGTTCAGGATCATTATCTTGCAGCCATTTCTGGAACAGGCTGTCGAAGGCTGGTTTGTGTAAATCGTATTGATCTTTTATGACGCTAATCAGCAAATCGCGATGCAGCGCCACCGACGTGTAACCAAATTGTTCTAGCAGGTCGAACTGCTCTTTTTGAACGACGTGAATGAACAAACGGCGCAGTGGCCCCCATAAGAATGGCGCGTCCGACAGCTTTGCCGCCCACGAATTCAGGAATTGCAATTTATCGCTGTCGTCTTCGAAGCGAGCGATGAGATTTTCACCCACAAAGTAGTCATAGAAATATTCGTATTTGAAATCGACGAGATATTCCTGAGGGTTGCCGGATATAACCATCCAGCCGGTATTCATTAGATGTCGAAATTGCTCGTTGACCGTCGTGCCGTCGGTGTATTTGGTTTTGTCATCAATCAGATCATCGAGATGTAAATTCTCAC
>JBBSBS010000539.1:0-4305 GCA_038251045.1 Aggregatilineales bacterium
CATGAGTGAAATCATTATTCGGCGAGGCGCTACGAAATCTTCGTAGAAAGACTGGTAAATCACAAATTGAAGTTGCCAATGAAATTACAAAGATGTTTAACCTCAATATGTCACAAGCGTCACTATCTACATTAGAGCAAAGAGAAACTTTGCCAAAACATCAACTAATAGAAACATTTGCAACCTATTACAATGTTCCGCTAAGTTATTTTATTGAAGCAAATGAAGATTTAGTTGGGACGGATTTAGCTGTAGATTATATTAGAGCTTTACGTGACGGAAAACTAAATTCGAATGGAAAGAAGGTATTTGCTCGTTCTGAGGGGAGAAGGTCAGAAAACGACGACATATCAAGAAGTCTTTCAAATTTAGCGCAGAATATTGATGAAGAAGACATATTTTAGGCAGTGGAAATGGAAACAACATTTAGCGCAATCCCTAGTGTTGAACAATTAGTTCGTGCTATACTTTCCGAAACAGGAATAAATAATCCTCCTACAACGCCAGAACTTCTAGCTGATTATTTCAAACTGGAAATTGACTATTTTGATGACCATAAGAAATATAACCTGAGCCCTAAAATTAAAGCATTTCTGTGGCCTGATAGAAAATTGATCGGCGTGTATAGTCGACTGATTAAATCACAAAGAATTTTTAGTATTTTACATGAAATCGGACATTTTGTACTTCATTGCAATGATCCCAGTCTTCTTAATAACGGCAAATTCATTGATAGTGGTGAAAACTTAGCAGGTATTGATTCCCTATCCAAAAAAGGGGTAGTACGTGAAGAGATAGAAGCGAATAAATTTGCAGCTGACTGTCTTTTTCAGCTAGATAGTTTTGATCGGTTTACCAATATCAATGAAAATAATTGGTCAAACATTAGAATTGCGGCGGATTATTATGCTGCGTCCATTGAAGCGACCGCACGTAGATGGGTAGAACGATCACAAGAAGCTTGTGCCTTAGTAACATTTAGTCCAACCTCTCGAGATCAATTTGGTTCCCCTCTTAAAATCCTTTACACGATAACCTCGCAATCTTTCAAAGATGATTATTTTACTCGGTTAGGCTCAAATCAAGAATTAGGATCAGATAGTGCGATTTACCGCTTCTTCTATCGTTTAGAGTATTTTGGAGAGACATTGGATGTAACTATCAATGTCCATAATGGATCACATGGTTCTACTTCTTACGATGCCCACTTATTTAGCAATAGTTATAGAGTATTTGGATTATTGTCTCCGACAGTAAAATAATTTCTTAAACACATTTAACTACAACCTAGATTTCACTACTGTGATCTCGTATGTTACGGCATCAACCACCAACAACATTCAACAGGATTGCCTTAACTCGTTTGCAACCCTTTGAGTGTTCCGCGCCAGTGGGTCACACTTTGCACAGCTTCATGGATTTGCGCATCCGTAAGCAAAGAGGGGAACGGGAGATTGGCTTCTGTGTAGAAGCCATCATTGAGCATTTGAGCCGCTGTAGTGACTTCTTGGTAAGCCTTATCATGGGATACTTGTAACTCAACAGGGATAACTTCGCCGCGTAAGGGAATGGCAATTCGTTTCATCGGCTGTCGAAATCCCATCCCAACGAGGTGGGGCGACTCATTTTGTAAATAAATAATCGCATGATAGGGGTGATGCTTAACAGTCGGGTGCATCACCATTCTTTTTACGGATCGCGTAGGATCAATTTCCACGACATTAATCCCTTTTTCGATGACCAATTTTTCTCGTCTTTGGCGATAGTCGGATATATTCTCGTCGCTCACCTTATTACTGGGGGATATGATCTCCATAACAGTGACAAGTGTGCCGTCATGTTGATAAATATGGAGTGCGTCCAGTGTAATTTCAGAATCAATAGAAGAACCGGGATCTGCGAGGACTTCTACAGCAGCTAATTCATAATCCCACTTGGGCTGTGTACTCGGCACATTCATTGCCCGTTGGATAAAAATATCCGGTTCACGATTTTCGGCAATTTGTAAGCTCGCTTCACGCCCGACGTAATAGCCCATTCTCATTAAAGGAGTGCTGATTTCATTTGCTATATTGCCAATCATGCTGGCGTGGATTTGTTGAAAGTAATGAGGTGCTTCTGACCAAGGATCAATTTCGCCCGTGAAAGCACCTTTGCTCAATAGCTGTACATACTCATTGGAAAAAAGCATGATGAAACCTTTACCACTCATTACACAAATTATAGCAGTTTTTTAGGTTAGAAAACTCGAACCGAATCGAGTTGACACGTGTGAACTTATGTTCTAAAATGGACACTGAGATAGAACCTTTTTGGAGGATACCGCATGTCACTCGCCGCCCACAATCTGCCCTAAAAACCACTGCAAATTCAGCAGCGACATGCACAAATTGCACAGCGGTGGCATTAGCCGAGCGTTTCGCGGCATTTGTGTCATTTCAGCGGCATCAAGCGAGCTTCTCGCGGTTCGAAATTGTCAATTCGGCGGCTGCTCCCCTGCTTCCCGCCTGCTAATTCAGCGGAAATTGTGCAATTTATGCGACAAATGCAGTAACAACTGCATCATTTACATCATTTTGAGCATCGCGTGCTGCAAACATCCAAACCTTTTCCATATTTGGCGTTAAAATAACGGACAGGTTGTTTGCACCCAAAAGGGAAAATCTCGATGATGAAAATGACAATGCGCTGGTATGGTCCCGATGATGGCGTTACCTTGCCGAATATCCTTCAAGTGCCGGGGATGACCGGTATCGTGAGCGCCCTGCACGACTTAAAACCCGGTGAGGTCGTAACCATTGACCGCCTCGAAGAACGCCAGAAAATCATTGAATCGGCAGGCTTAAAATGGCTTGTGATCGAAAGTATCCCAGTCCATGAATCGATCAAACTCGGCAAGCCAGAGCGCGATCAACTCATCGAAAATTATAGTCAGAGCATCCGTAATATGGGAAAAGTCGGTATTCCGGTGTTGTGCTATAATTTCATGCCGGTATTTGACTGGACGCGTACCAATCTCGCTATGCCAAACACCGATGGATCGACGGCCTTGAGTTTCGCCCAGTCCGATCTTGGCAAGATTGATCTCAGTCGGGGTACGCGTGATTTACCCGGTTGGGGTGAAACCTACACCACCGAAGACCTTAACCAATTGCTAGCCGATTACGCCACCGTCGATGATACCAAGCTGTTCGATAACTTGGCTTATTTCTTAAAGAAGGTGGTTCCCGTAGCCGAAGAATCGGGTGTGCTAATGGCAATTCATCCCGACGACCCCCCGTGGTCAATCTTTGGATTACCCCGTATTGTCCGTAACACTGAAACCCTACAAGCCCTGCTTAATGTAGTCGATAGTCCCCATAATGGTCTAACCTTCTGTACCGGATCACTTGGCGCGTCCGCTGAAAACGACCTACCTACTATGGTTCGCCAATTGGGTCATCGCATTAATTTCGTCCATGCCCGCAATGTTAAGCGCACATCCGCCCACGACTTCCACGAGAGTAAACATCCGTCTGAATTTGGCAGTGTCAATATGTTTGAAGTGATGCGCGCCTTGCGTGAGGTCGGTTTCACAGGTCCCATTCGTTCTGATCACGGGCGTATGATTTGGGGTGAAACGGGTCGCGCCGGTTATGGTTTGTATGACCGCGCCTTGGGTGCAACCTACCTTTATGGCTTGATGGAAGCCATTGAGCACATGTCCTGAAAATAGCTGTTCGAGGTTAATCGGGCGCGAAACGGGTTCTAGAATTGTGAGGCCAACTCGCGAATATGCTCAGGCGTAGTACGACAACATCCACCAATCACCCATGCGCCAGCCTCGTACCATGCGCGGGCTTCGTGAGCAAAAGCTTCACAGGTATCCTCACCGCTCCATGATTTACTGTGGGCATCATAAGTTTCGCCGGAGTTAGGATAAGCGAGAATCGGCTTATCAGTAACCGCGTGGGCCGCACGAATCAGGTCGGGGATGAAGCGCGGTGCAGTGCAGTTCACGCCGATGGCTGCCACCTGTGGATGCGCACCGAGTAAAGCTGCACATTCGGCAAGTAATTCACCGTTGTTGGTATGTACACCGTCGCGGGCGCTGAAGCTGATCCACGCCGAGATGTTGGGGAATTCGTCCAGCAGGTGGACGAGTGCCTGTGCTTCGACAAGGCACGGAATGGTTTCGCAGGCCAGCATATCCGCACTGGAGTTCGCCAAAACCGCCATGCGCGGGCGGTGAAAGTTCATCAACTCTTGTTCGCTTAGGCCGTAGTTACCGCGATACTCCGAGCCATCTGCCAGATATGCGCCGTA
>JBBSBS010000540.1:0-4300 GCA_038251045.1 Aggregatilineales bacterium
ATAAAATCCATGCCTGAGCAGAGGCATAACCCATACGGCTGTTCACAAAAGCATTCTGGTATAGATCAAAAACAAAGACGCGCGTGGCAGTTCCGGGGCCGCCGTTAGTCAACACGAGTACATTCTCGAAAATCTGAAACGAGCCAATCATGGTTATGACGACTACGTAGAACAAAACAGGTGACAGCATCGGCACGGTAACATAGCGGAATTCGTGCCACCGATTCGCACCATCAATACGCGCCGCCTCGTATAACTGCTGCGGGATACCCTGAAGCCCTGCTAACAAAATAATCATATTGGGGCCAATGCCCCACAGGCTAATAATCACCAAACCGGGCATTGCCCACAGCGTACTGGAAAACCAATTCGGCCCCTGAATGCCAAACAGCGATAGCAGAAAATTAATGAGGCCGGCTTTCGGGTTGAACATCCATCCCCACATAATGGCGATGGCGATGCCGCTGGTCACCGAAGGAAGATAGTACAGGGTGCGCAGGATACTAATGCCGGGAACTTTCTGGTTCATTAATATGGCTACACCTAAAGCCAGTACCGTACCCACAATTACGCTCGCAATACCATAAACAAAGGTATTTTTCATGACTATCCAAAAATTTGGATCAAGAGTCAATAAGTGAATATAGTTATCTAAACCTACCCAATCACGGGTTTTAATCCCTGTCCAATTCGTCAAACTCATGATGAAAGAGTAAATTACAGGGCCGCCTGTAAAGAGAATAAACCCAATCAACCACGGGAGGATGAACAGGTAAAACGATCTTTCTTCCTGTTGACGCAAAGTACCTTGGGTCAGGCGTTTCGGCAGAATAGCCATGATAAGCCTTTCGAAACATACAATAAAAGTGCATGGGGCACTTTCGAAAAGGCACCCCATGCCGTATCTAAACTGTGTGATTACGCAGGTCGCGCAAAAATTGGCGCGGATTGTTCGTTCACATTCTTGATGAATGTATCAACATCAATTTCGCCGGTACTCAACAGCGTTACGTTATCACTGATGACCGTATACACTTCGGGACCAGTGACTGACTGGTAAGGACGACCTGTGACCGCATAATTCTTCATAGCGTCCAAAAAGTATTGAGAGTGTTCTGGCACAATTTCCGCATCAAGGAAGGCTTGATAAGCAGCCTCGCGTGCTGGACTGCCACGCCCTGACTTGGCCCACATGAATTCCATACCCTCTTTCGAGAGATACTTGCTGAGATAAGCCCATGTTTCATCTGGATGTTGCGTGGTCGACGTGGCACCAAAGCCGCTGCCGAATGAGCCTGTGTGTTGGCCCGCAGGACCAGAGATCCACGGCGCGACATCATATTTAAATGTCGAAAGATCATGGAACGATGGGATGTCCCACGTCGCAATGCGGAACATAGCGAATTGACCGCTGTAGCGCGCATCTGCACCACCGGCACCGATCGAGGCCATTTCCGCTGCGTCACTAATTACGTGGTCTTTATGCATCAGATCAAACCAGAAATTGAGCGCTGCACGGCTCTCATCGGTATCGAGCAGCAGACCATCTTCCGCTTCATTAAAAGTTGCGCCGCCGAAGATGCCGAGGTGGGCTGGATACGCCTCGTTCCCAAGGGATACATCTGAACCGAAACCCCATTGCTGACCGGGGATAGTGAGTGCTTTTGCCGCCGTGACGAAGTCTTCAGTCGTCCACTCTTCCGTCGGGTAGGCAACTCCGGCTGCGTCAAACGCATCTTTGTTGTAACCCAAGAGAACTGGGCCGTGGTCATAGGGGATGGCAAATTGATGCCCATCAACATTGTAGAGCCGCAGAGCTTCTTGGAAGACACCTTCCCAATCAAAGGCTTTATCAGCCTCCATACGATCCTTAACATCTAACAGAATTTCGCCTTTGCCCCATGGAACCGCACGGCTACCATGTACATAAACGATGTCCGGCAGTTCGCCGGCAGCAGCCCATGTCAATACAATGGCATTGTGGTCTGCCCATGTGTTATAAATTTTTTCAATTGTAACGTTGGGGTGCTCTGCCGTGTACATTTCGTCCCACGCCTCTTGTGTGGGCTGGAAAGCCAATTCCCAATGTACAGCAAATTTTATGACAACGGCATCTTGGGCAGTAGGGCTAGCAAAGGTTGTAGCGATATGACCCAGTGGGGTGAACATTGCCGCGCCTGCCGCAGAGGCAGCCGCCGCTTTGAGAAAATCACGTCGACTTAACTTCTTGTTTTCCATAATTCCTCTCTTTAATAGACTAATTTCACTGCGACTTTGATTGATTAACCTTTTGGCTGTGATCGCTCCTTTCCAACGTTGATAACAACCGTATTCAGGACAAGCAAAAATGATGTGTTTAACAAGGCGTTAAAACACATCACTGGGGGATGTATAAATGATCAATAGTTTAGAAGAGGCCAAAAAAGGTTGAAAAGAATTTACACTTATTATGGTCATGATCTATTTTTCACTAAATAATTATGTTACGCGTAACATAATGGGCAAAATATAAATGTGTAACCTTGGCAAATTTCTATGTCATTTACTGACTTCAAAATACTAATTGCTTAACTATCTTCAACTGTAAGATCAGATTACAAAAAAGATTATTTTTGATCTATGGTACGCTTACCATATGCAGATAATAATGATTGAAAAGGATTTTGTCAAGAAACGCATTTTGCTTATATTCTTTGACTGATACCAATATCACCGCGTGCGTTCGCAGCCGATTACGAATGTGAGGAGAACAGAGCCGCAGATGGGCAAACGGAATGATTGTCCCATCTACATTTAACTTATAAAGATCGACTCAGTGCCTGTTTTCGGCAGAATTAAGTGGCAGATACGCGATCTTGTGGCAGCCCGCGCCCAGTGTCAATTCCACGTTATTACCGATCTGTTCTGCTTCGTGCAACGGGTGATTGTTGATTGATATATCCCCCATTTGTGCATCGGGAAGGACAACCCGTGCCAACGCGTTGAACGGAATAGTAATTTCGATGGTGAGATGCCCATTTTCGTCGATACGCCAGCCGCTTTCGTAAAAGCCAACTGCCGAGCGGTACCGCGCCTTAGCCCATGTGAGCGATTTATCCGGTTTGGGTGCAATCCGCGCATGACGGAAGCCCGTAACACCATCCTCGCCGGAGGAAGGATTCAGCCCGCACATATCGCGGTACATCCACTCGACGATAGAACCGTAGGCGTAATGGTTAAGCGAGTTCATGCCTGTCGAGCTAATCGAACCATCGGGGCTGAGTGAATTCCAGCGTTCCCAGATCGTCGTTGCCCCCAAATTGACGGCATACAACCACGACGGATAATCTTCGTTGAGCAGCAATTGATAAGCGAGGTCGTTGGCTCCAATATTCGAAAGCACACGGCAGAGATAAGGTGTGCCGACGAAGCCCGTTCGCAGATGTATTTTATCCTTGTTGAGCCGTGCAATGAGATCATTCTTTACCCGCTCGCGGTGTGCATCCGGTGCCAGATCCATGAACAGTGTTAGTACATATCCTGTCTGCGTTGCAATGGCTAACCGTCCGGTTGCAGTGAAATATTCGTCGTGAATGGCTGCCTTGACCTCTTGCGATAGTCGCCCATAAGCATCAGCATGTTCCAACTTTCCGAGGACAGCAGCGGCTTTCGCCACTAGCTGCGCGGAATAATAATAGAATGCGGATGCGATGAAATCCTCTGGTGTACCACCTTTGCGCGAAGTTGGATCATCGGCATCCAGCGCCAGCCAATCGCCAAAATGAACACCGGTCGTCCACAGACGTTTGCCACCGGATGATTCATCAATGTCCCGGATATAATCCACCCAAGCCCGCATACTCTCAAACTGCTGTTCCAGAATGTCAATATCACCAAAGAACTCGTATACATTCCACGGTAAGATGGTTGCGACATCGCCCCAAGCGCTGGAGCCGCCGCGACTTAGGTTTGACATCGGTACGATGTGAGGAACCATGCCGCCGGTCTTCGATTGTTCTTTTCCGAGGTCGTAGGCATATTTGGAAAAGAAGGCATCCGTATCCATATTGAAACAGGCCGCACCGGAAAAGATTTGGGTATCGCCAGTCCATCCCAACCGTTCATCGCGCTGCGGGCAGTCGGTTGGGATGTCGAGGAAGTTGCCTTTCTGTCCCCACATCGCATTTTTGAAAAGTTGGTTGACCTTCTCGTTAGATGTCTCAACCTCGCCGACGATGTCCATCCGTGAATAAAGTACGCAACCAGTGAAATCGTCAAGGTTGACTTCGCCCACCCAGCCTGAAATTTTGACGTATCTGAA
>JBBSBS010000541.1:0-4290 GCA_038251045.1 Aggregatilineales bacterium
CCGTTTTCATAAAATGGAACGTGAAGATAAAGCGGAAACCGGAGGCGCAGGCTTAGGGCTAGCCATCACCCGCCGCATCATGGAAATGTACGGTGGGCGCGTCGAGGTCGAAAGTGAATTGGGTCAGGGCAGCATCTTCCGCCTCATCTGGCCCGTAAACCACTAAGACCTATTCAACCCGCTTCCCCATAATAATATCGGGCTTCCCCCGCCCGTTAGCATCAGGGATTACCCCGATAATCCTGTACCCACATTTCTGATAAAATTCGTAGGGATGTCCCTTAAAATTCTGAATATGGGCGATTTTATCCCATAACTTCTCATACAGATCGCTTCCGGCAAGTGATGTCATATCATCTTCGTCATCCGAACCCAGTTGAATCGTCAAGCCGCCGCGCTGCTTCACCTGTTCCTCAAAATCAACCACCAGCGCCCGCCCGATACCCTGCTTCTGATGATTACCGTCGACCACCAACGGATGCAGCTCCCACACATGACCGTCGTATTCAGGCAAGCCGCCAATCCAACCCAGCACCCGCTGACCAGAATCATCCAGCGCCACGCGCACAAATCCTTTTTCGCGGATCATCTGGATTTCTTCCAGCGCTTCGTCTGTTGTCTCCCATGCGTTCCAGTGGATTCTAAAGCCTTCGACCAAGAGTTCAGCCATCTGTTGATAAATATCATCCCGATCCGGTGGATATGTAATCTGCATCTGCCGCATCTCCCAAATCAGCTCAAAACGACTGCTCTAACAACCAGCTTCGGATGGCTTCCGCCGTAAATTCTGGCTGTTCGAGCATCATCATATGCCCGCCACCTTCAACTTGTATCAGGCGTGAACCTTGAATATGCTCATATAAAAAGCTGCTGGCTTTGTAAGGGGTCATCCTATCTTCCGAACCGCCGATGATCAGCGTCGGCACATGGATGTGTTCGACCTGTGTACGCAGGTCAAAAGTATTACAAGCCGTGTAGTCATTGAAAAGGGTAATCGGATTAAACTCGCCCAACCGCTGTTTGCTCCGCCGCAGCATCGAGTCGTTGACGCTGGTGCCGTAATACATGCTAACCAATGTAGATACCGTTCGTGTGAACTCACTCACCATGCCCTTGAGTATGTCCGGATGCACCCCTAATTTCGCACTGGTTCCAATCAATATCAACCCCAGCACACGCTCTGGCTGTTGCAGCGCCAGCGTTTCGGCAATCGCCCCGCCCATACTGTGTCCGGCAAGGATCACCTTATCCAACTTGAGCGCATCCATCAGCGCCAAAATGTCGCTGGTATAGGCCGCCACGCTGGATCGCCCCTCACCGGGACTGCGCCCATGTCCCAGCAGATCAACCACCACCGCATTCAGTTCAGGCATCCGGCGGATTTCAGCCGGCCAATCCAGATGTGTGCCGCCCGCGCCGTGTATCACAACCGTGACCGGACGGTGTATCGTCGGGTCGCGGTGATCCGCATACCACATTGAACCCCGTGTTGTCTCTAAAAAAGGCATCGTTAACACCTCATCTCTAAACAAAACAGACGGGTATGCGCCCGCCTGTTTGAGAAAGTATAACGTTTTGAAGTTTGCAGCCGGTTACGAGCAGACGATATTGTAACCAATTGCCTTGACCAGATCGCCCAGCAGCGGCACGCGGCTCCACAGGCACAAGGCATCCACCAGAAACAAACCGGCGATTGTACCGCAGCAGCACAGGATCGATACCCCCACACAGCCGATGACAATCCAGCGTGTCATGCTGCGTGGTTCTTCCTCACGCACGGCGTACGGGTCATAATCATAAGCCGCGCCCGGTGGGGGCGGCGGGTTATATCCACCTTGCTGTGGCTGCCCCTGCTGTTGACCATACTGCGGCTGGCCTTGCTGCCCATAAGCCGGTTGCTGCCCGTATTGTGGTGGTTGCTGCGGCTGACCCTGCTGTGGTTGGGCATACGGCTGTTGCGGCTGCTGTTGTGCCGCCTGTGGGCTGTAAGGACTGTATCCCCCTTGCTGCCCTTGTCCGATAGGTGCAGTGGGCGCACGCAGCGGCGATTGTGGCGCAGCCGTCGCCATATCCGGGCCACCTGCCGCACCTGCCATCCCCCGCGCCATTTCGTAACCCAGCGTGACGGTTTCACCCAGACCGAGCATATCACCGTTGTTAAGCGGTTTGGCTCCTGTCAGGCGTTGACCATTGACGAACGTACCGTTGGTAGATCCTAAATCTTCCAGCGTGAACCCACCCGCCCCGCGTGTAAAACGCAGATGATGACGGCTGACCTCCGGGTCATTAATGGTAATGTCGTTGGTGATGTCGCGACCAATCGTGATGATGTCTTTGTTTAGATCGTAGACCTGGTTTGGCTGCGGCCCCCGGCGGACGACCAGACGGAAATTCTCGCTGCTCTGCATGGTGTAGCGCCCCTCATAGAAGCGAATTCAGTAATTAGCTAGGTTGATTATAACAGCGTCCCGACAATAAGAGCAAGCAAGCGTCGCACGGCGGTAGGGCAACCGTTCGTATTGCGTGGGTACACAGCCAATGCTCATAGTTTTCTCTACAAACGATTATCCAGAGCATTGTTATACTCGTTGATGTGATGTGGAACCTAGTAGGAGGCTGTTATCATGGGACGGCGAAACCGTCTGTTTATCGCTGGGATGCTAATTATGGCATTTGTTTTAGGGGCAGGCGTGGTCGCTTTCATCATGCAGCCACTTTCGCTCCGTGTCGCGTCAGCACAGGATGCACCCACCGCTGTGCCCACACCCACGGCACTTCCCGACACAGTTTATGCCGAGTTGGATGTGCGCGATCAGGTTATGATTAATCTCTACGACCGCGTGAATCCATCGGTGGTGCATATCGCCAGCCGCCAGAATGTGCCCAGCTTCTTTTACGGTACCGTTCCACAGGAAGGCACAGGCTCAGGCTTTCTGTATGATGATCTGGGGCATATTGTGACCAATAATCATGTCGTCTCCGGCGCAGTTCAACTGGATGTACTGCTGTCGAACGGCCTAAGTTTGCCTGCCACCGTCGTCGGCACTGATCCGTATTATGATCTAGCAGTCGTCAAGGTGGATTTGCCTGCCGGAACGGTTTCACCACTCGAACTTGGAGACTCGAATAATCTCAAAGTCGGGCAAACCGTAATTGCCATCGGTAATCCCTTCGGCCTCGACCGCACCTTGACCACCGGTGTCATCAGCGCCCTCGGTCGCCGCATCGAAACTGACGCAGGCACAGCTATCGGTCAAGCCATCCAGACCGATGCCGCCATCAACCCCGGTAATTCCGGTGGCCCCTTGCTTGATGCGCACGGGCGCATTGTCGGCATCAACACCGCCATCAATTCACCCAGCGGCGGCTCGGTCGGCATCGGCTTCGCTGTACCCGTCAACATTATCAAACAGGTAGTCCCCAGCCTCATCACCGACGGGCATTACACCCATCCCTCGTTAGGGGTACAGGTCGCTGAAATCGGCACTGAAGTCTCATCCAATAATGCCAGCGTTCAGCATGGGTTATTGGTTGTGCAGATGAATTCTGGCGGCGCGGCAGAACAGGGCGGATTGCAGGCAGCCACCATTACCGTGAGTCGGGGACGTTACGTCGTCACAGGCGGCGACATCATCACCGCTGTCGGGGGCAAAGCCGTTGCCAGTCGCAATGATATGCTGCTCGTGTTGGAGGAAAATTACCGCCCCGGTGACCCGGTGGATATTACCATCGTGCGCGACGGCAAAACCCTAACCCAAACCGTCACACTCGGTTCGCAGTAAAACGTAGATTCTTTAACAATGCATTGAACGTATTCGTACGGGAGCACACATCGGTGCTCCCGCATGGAATGGGTAACCCTCCCGATCATCCGCCGTCAGATGATTCTGCCGCGCCGCCGCCAAATCCAGCCGCGTTACCCAACCCGGATGCTTCACCGGCTTGACCAGCATCAGCTGATACGCCGCGTATGACCTGCCCTTGCCCAGCCGAGCTGCCGCCTTGCGCTGCACCACCCGCGCTGGAGCCACCACCGCCACCACTTGATCCACCGGCTGCACTGCCTGCACCTGCGCCAGATGCCGCACCACCGCTTGCCCCGCCTGCTGCACCTTGAGCCGCGCCACCCGCGCTTGCACCATCACCGCCGCTTGCGCCGCCTGCCGCACCGCCACCCGCTACGCCGTTAAAGACCGAACCGTCTCCGGCACTCGCACCGCCACCGCCCACTGCACCACCGAGTATTGATCCGATACTACCCGTACCGATGGCTTTGAGGCTGCTGGTAGC
>JBBSBS010000542.1:0-4286 GCA_038251045.1 Aggregatilineales bacterium
TCCGGGTGTCGCTGCTAACAGCGTGCCACCACATACTGCGAGACGGTCAACCAGCGCTAATGGCTCAACTGTCCAACGGCGGGTATCCAAAAAGCCGCGTACATAACCGTCACGCAGACTTTCGATGGTGTTGAGTTTGTAGTGCTTACGCGCATACCACGTCCGCCGCATGGTAATCACGGCGGCGATGGGCAACCGTACGAGTGTACGCAGCAGATATAGATAGCTGGCGAATACGGCAATATCCGCTGCCAGCTTGATGACCGACGATGGGTCAAAGGGCAGGGAATAACCAAGACCGATATTGGCAAATGACAACATGAGGATGACGATAATCAGCGTGTGTAAGTCGATCATAGGGTGAATTATACGGTTAGTCTGCGTAAAGTGCTGCTCAAAGTTTATTCATCTGGCAAGAAAAGAGCGATGCCAGCATTGCTAACATCGCTCTCATTCGTTTACGCGGTCAAGGGTTGACGGCGATTAGTTGGCTCTGACGAAGCCATCACCATAGAAGGCGATGGGCGATAAGTTTTGGGCATAGCGATCGAGCAGTGTTTCAGCTTGATCGGGCGTGATTGTACCGCGTTTGCCGCTGGCATATTGGGCCAGTATTGCGGTTACGTGGGGTGCTGCCATGCTTGTTCCGGCTGCCCAGTAGCTGAATACACCGTCGCTGCTGGCTTCGGCGGGTGATTGAACCATATCAAATGCCCAGCAGGGAAGGGTACGACCAGCGATGGTGCAAAGTTCATCGCCGGGATAAGCGAAGTCACCACCGGGTGCGGCAAAGCTCACCAATGTTTTACCAAAGTTTGAATAGGATGCAGGACGGCGCGGGTTCGCGGAGGGATAAACTGCCCAACCCAGCGGGCCGGTGGCGGAAATGGCGAGTGCGCCTTTTGCCATTGCGGGCAGCACAATGATGTTGCGGTTCGCATCGGCGTTCAGCGATTCGTTACCGGCTGAAATGACGACCGAGATGCCACGTTTATTTAACAATTTGACAACGGCATCGTAAACTTTCTTGATGGCGCGGCAGTCCGGATCACTGCGGTCACATTCGCCACCGAGGCTCATGTTGACTACGCTGACGTTGGACAGGCCGTATGCGCGGAGTTCAGAAACGTAAAGTAGACCTGAGATAACCCAAGAATCTTCACCGTAACCCAGTTGTTCGCTGAGAACCTTTACCGGAATGACTTTGGCTTCCGGCGCGATGCCGACGTTACCAATGTTGTTATCAACGGCGGCGATGATGCCCGAAACGTGTGTGCCGTGGCTGAAGCCCGTTCCGGCTGTCCACTGTACAGTTTCACCCGGTACAAAGCTGGCAGCATGGGCGACATCAAAATTTGCCTGTAGGTCGGGATGATTTAGATAAAAACCTTCGTCGAGAACGGCGACGGTAGCACCCTGTCCTCTGCGGCCTTCGATCCAGCCTTCCTGTGCGCGAACGGCTTGCAAGCTCCACTGGTAAACGGCAAATGGATTGCTTGCGCCACCAGCCGCGCTGGGGGTAACGGCTAACCGCTGCAAACGAGTCGGTCTAGCGTTCGGGATAATGCGGTTTGGGGCTGCCAAAAGGCCGACAGCGCTCATTTTACGGGAGAAATTGGCATCGGAGGTACTAACAACCATTGCTCCAATTTGGGGCATATTGCGGACAATTTGCCCACCCGCAATTTGGATCTGGGAGGTTGCAAGTGACGACATGCTTGTAACATTATCTGAGGCTGAAATCACAATCCATTCTTTACGTGCGCGTTGGGCGGCAACACCTGTGAACGAAAAGGCGCTGACCAACATCGTTACCAGTACTGCCAAAACGACAAACCGTTTCATAACGAAATCCCTCCCCAAAATTAACCGAAATATATTTAAACGAAGATTAGATTATAGCTAGATGAGAAGTTTCAACAAATGAAAATTGTAAAGATTTTGTAAAGGAACGAACTATTTGACGGTTTAATAGTAACAATAATGCAATATCATTAATATTAGCGAGCAATATTTGTTCAGCGGCTCATTTTAGAAGCATCGAATAGATGATTATTCAGTAGTCAGCGCGACTAATAACCGGTCATAAAGCAGACTCGCGTTTCCATTTAATCTACGAATAGATTGGGGCTGTCACTGTCGCGGTTTAATGGCCTCAAATAGAATGATTCCGGTCGCAACGGCTGCGTTCAGCGACTCGGTATCGGCTGCCATCGGGATACGAATACGGCTGGTGGCTAATGCGCGAGCCGCATCACCCGTGCCATGGGCTTCGCTGCCGATAATGACGGCCCAATCGCCTGCCCAATTGACCCCGTCATAGCGTGCCTCACCCGTTCCATCTGCAATATAAACAGGCTTGCCTGCACAGTGATCTTTGATTTGTTCCCAGTCATACTCCGCCAGTGGAACACGGAAGTGCGCCCCCATGCCTCCGCGCAAAACTTTCGGATTATACGGATCGGCACAGGTGGGTGAGAGAAGGACGGCATGGACTCCGGCGGCGGCGGCTGTGCGCAGAATTGTTCCGAGATTGCCGGGGTCGCGTATTGAGTCGAGTATCAGAAGGTGAGACATCAGGGCGGGTAGGGTAGCGCTCGGAAGAGGGAACACCCCTAATATCCCCTGCGGTTGTTGGGTATCGCTGACATGCAGCATCACCGCCTCATCGACGATCAGCGGTTCAATCCCCACCGCCCGCGCCAGCCCGAAAATGGCCTGATCTTCAAACGCAGATGTGGTCAGTAAAAATGCCGGGCGATGCCCACTTTGGAGCGCATCGCGTACCAAGCGAGTCCCTTCTAGCACAATGAGACCTTCTTTACGCCGTGTTTTCGCCGCCCCTTGCAGCGCCTTCGCCAGCTTTACCCTGTCGTTTTGAATACTTGTTATCATCGTGTTACCGATCTATTGGCAAGTGAATTGATTTCACTTTATACTCTTGGTTGATAATCTGTAGTTGTTAAACCGTGTTTACTTTGCTCATTGGCAACATTTATGTCTATCGAAAAAGACTTGATCGTAGCACGGATGGCTGCCATTCGTGCGCGACTGTTATACGCCCTGATTAATATTGACGAAGATGCCTTGATGACGGGGCGACTGTATGGTGACTGGACAGCTGCCAATCTTCTGGCACATCTAGGTGAATATGATACCCTGTATGCCCAGATGGTGCGTGACGCGCTTTCCGGTGAATTGTCGAAGGGTGGTGTTGATTACTCCGACATCCGCGACCACTTGCTCCCTAATCGTGTAGGGGGATGGTCGCTCGAACAATCTGTCGGCTTACTTCAAAATGCGCGTGCTGAGTTTGTGAAGGTGTTTCTAAACGTTCCAGATGACGAACTCAAAAAGAAACAACGTTTCCATTGGAAGTTTGGCAATAAGGAAGGTCGCAGTCAAGGTACGATTAACACATGGGCGCAGTGGCGATATACCCACGATGCCGGACATATGGATGATCTTAATGGCTGGCGAAAGAGTCTTCCCGAAATACCTCTTCCACCGTCCAAGGTGATTATGCACGCAGCCCTCGAAGCTGCCCGCGATGATCTGCTGGCAACTGCTGCGCTTGTTCCGGCTGATGAGCGTGAATCGCTGCCTGTTTGCGGTACTTGGACACTCAAGGATGTACTAGGCCATCTTGCTGATTGGGATGATTGGTATTTGAATGCTTTTTATTCCATGATCGGCGAACCCACCAAAAAACTCGGTTGGGTTGATGAAGGAGATGGCAATGCCCTCAATGAGAAATTGGTTGTCGCCAGTCGCAAGCAATCCTTCAAACGCGTATGGGATCATTGTATGTCGGCGCGGGGTGCTTTGATTACGGAATTGGAGGCCATCGGCGACGATATGTTGGCCGATCCTTATGGCGGTGAGGGCAGTTCGTACCCTTCGGCATATCACTGCTTATGGGCGGCACTCGACCATTACCTCGATCATGCGGCTGTCATTCGTCGAGAACTGCGGATCAAGTTCCCGAAATATTTGTTGCAATTCAAGGGTGCTTATACCGTTTAATTTCGTTCGCGTTTTATTGTTATGGATAGCGACATTTCACTATGGCAAATACATCACCCACAAAACAATGGCATATCGCCAACTGGTCACCGTTAGGTTGGCTGGAAACAGGCATTAAAATAGCGGCTTTTCTGGCGGCTATCCTCGCGCTGGTCAATGCGGTTTCCAGCGGAATTTTTGCTGCACCGACTGGAACACGTCTCATCCAAGTTATCATTCTGGCGTTTCTTGCGATTGGCCTCACCGGAGCTATCTTCGAA
>JBBSBS010000543.1:0-4284 GCA_038251045.1 Aggregatilineales bacterium
CGCCCCTGTGCTGAGGATACAGGAAGCGGTCGCGAAAAAACTAAACGAGGGGATAATGACTTCATCGCCGGGGCCGATGTCATGAGCCATCATGGCTGCCATAAGTGCAGTTGTCCCATTGCTGGTTGCAACACCATGCTTTGCGCCGTGATAAGCCGCGAAGGCTTTTTCGAATTCGACCACTTTTGGTCCGGATGTAAGCTGTCCACTGCTCAATACTTGAACGACAGCCTGTTTTTCTTCTTCCCCGATAAAGGGTTTTGCGATTGGAATTTGCATTTATACAACCTTGTTCTCTAGCACAATTAAAAACGCTTGCGCTTCTCGCGTTTGGCTTCTGCTTTCCTCAAAATAGCGGCAATTTCGCCGGGAGATGGCTGGGCAGGTTTCGGCGCATCTTGCACGGATGTGACAGGGGAGACTGCGCTGTCTACTGCTTTGCCGCCCCGTCGGGCGATTTCCGCCGCCATACGCCCATCCTGTTCCATTTCCCAATAGACTACATTCCAGTAGATTTCCTTTGCCGCTTTCTGGGCAGCCACTTTGACCACAGCCGCGGGATCATCTATGAAGGCTGATGCCAGTTCAGGCAGCGCGTCCGGATTATTCACCAGACGGGAAAGATTCAATGCGGCGCTGGCTCGATTGGACGGGTCAGATTCATCCCGCAAGCGGCGAACGGACTGGCGAATATCACTGTCGCCCGGTCGGGTGGGCATAATTCGCTCCCTGCCAATTTTAGGACGGTCTTCGCCCAGATTTGATGAGATATAATCCGCCCCACTGGGTGATGCCCCGCCAATGCCGGACATCAATCCTGTAATACCAAACATCGCTGTGCTGACAATCGTAGTGGCAACCGCGCCTTTCAGATTATCATCCTGTCGTTGTTGGTGTTCCATATCGGCCTTAAATTTCATTTGCTCGATGAGACGACGTTCTCGTTCTTCTTCATCGGCTGCCAGTGTGCGGACAATGCGGAAGTGCTGAAAAATCGCCTCCAGCGTTGAATGGTTTGATTGTCGGGCGGCTTGTAACCGCTTTCCAGCCCAAGCCATTGCCTGTTTCACATCAGCTTCCGGTTCTACTTTGAATGCTGCAACCATTGTCGAAATCGCGTCCACCTCGTCTACCGTACCTAACACAATTACTGCATTGAGTCGTTGAAGGATATTAGTATGTTGCAGTCCGTCCAATAGGTTTTCCAGAATCACGACCAGCCTCCTAGAAGCAAGTGTTAGCCCTTCACCGCTTCTTCCTGAGTAGCAACACGCTTGCCGGATGCCGTCACATAGCCAATGATATGCGCCGGATTGCCGACGACCAGTGCATGATCTGGCACGTCTTTGGTGACTACGCTGCCGGAACCCACCATTGCCCAATTACCGATGGTAATACCACAAACAATTGTTGAATTTGCCCCCAACGCGGCACCGGATTTGATGCGTGTTTCGCTCAAAACCCAGTCATCCGCCGCCTTAAGTGACATATCGGGATTTACTGCACGCGGGAACATATCGTTGGTAAAACACACATGCGGGCCAACGAACACCCCATCTTCAATCGTCACACCATGAAATACCGAGACATAGTTCTGAATTTTGACGCGGTTGCCAATGTGCACACCCGCATCCACGAACACGCCGCGCCCGATTACACACTCACTACCTATCTGCGCACCACGCCGAATATGGCAAAGATGCCATATTTTGCTGTCCTCGCCGATGGACACATCAGCTTCGACCTCTGCACTGGGATGAATGAACGCCATAAACACCTTTCTATCTGTGTGTGAGCTTGCACAAATCTGTTTGAATTGAATTGTGCTGTTAGGACATATCATAAACCTAAATGAAATCGCCAACCTTTTAGATTCTGGCTGCGAAACGTAAATATTGACAATCTATAATATGAAATTTCCCCATAAAAAGTAAATCTCGTTCAAAATCAAACATTCTTAATTATTAATTGACAGACTATTGATGTAAGGTAATTACAGATTAAAGAAACAATTTAATCTTCAACCTAACTATATCCCCGACTCCCCCAACGGTATGCCGCCAGCGTCGCAAGATGCTGGCGGCATCATTTATGGTCAATGACAACCAGACGATCATGCCCGGCGTAATCCAGTTCAACACTCACATTTGCTGAAGGGAAAGTCGCCTGTGCCAATTCAGAGGCAAGCGCACCTTGCCCGTCCCCAATTTCCAACAAAGTTAATGCAGAGGGATTGAGCAGACTTGCCGCTTGCGTAAGCAACCGCCGCACCAGTACCAACCCATCGATACCGCCATCCAGTGCCAGTAAGGGTTCATGCTGGCTGACCGCCAACCCGGCCACTTCGGACGTGGGTATATAGGGAAGGTTCGCCATTAGCAGGTCGAGGTGAATGTCGCGTTCCAACAGAGGCAGGAGCAAATCCCCTTCGTAAAAAGTAATGTTGACATGATGCAGCACTGCATTCTGACGGGCGACTTCAAGCGCGGTTGCACTCATGTCGGTTGCATAAACCGCTGCTTGAGGATGATGTGCAGCAAATGTCACTGCTAATGCACCGCTGCCCGTGCCGACATCGACCACATTTATGGCTTTGCGTCCGTTAGCAAAAGCGATAGCACGTTCCAACAGCATCTCGGTTTCAGGGCGCGGCACTAGGACAGCAGGGGAAACAATGAGCTCACGATCATAAAATGCGCGTCGTCCGAGCAGATATGCCAGCGGCTCACCGATTGCACACCGTTCTACCAATTTATCGAACTGAATCTGCTGTTCATCTGTTAGCCGTTGTTCGGGATGTGCCAGCAAATGGGCACGATCAACCCGCAGCACATAAGCCAGCAGCACCTGTGAATCCAATGCGGCAGATTCGGATGCAACTTGGATGCGGTGGCGGGCAGTTTGCAATGCAGATTGAACGGTTGCGCTCATCAATTCCAGTCCCATTTCATGGTAAGAACCACTCTTGCATATTTAGTATCGTGGGTCGCCAATCTGATTTACTGATGTCCAATACGAGCGATCTTTGTCAACCTTCCACAAATTTCTTACGGGAGAAATTGGTGAAGTTTGAGAGAACTCTTACTAATTAGTAAAACTATACAGGAATACAAGCTATTTCTTAAACAAATATGGCATTATTCATAACAGGTATCTGATATAACGTAAGGAGCGTGCAAGGTGTTTTGCATAGATTCAAGAAATCGACGCGTAAACGGTTGATAGAGAGGTATAAGATTATGATGAGTGATCGTCACCAACCAAAGCAGTACGAAGAACATGCTAAGGATAGCTGCCAATACTGCCGCCGTCCATCTATGTGGCAGCAAATTGGCAATGAAAAAGTGTGCTCCCACTGCGGCACCCGTGTCTACAGCCCGGGACTCACACTTCCTGTCCAACAGAACAACCTTCAGCATTTCAACCGCTGATTCTCACGGCGAGGCGGCAGTCATGCCTACGATTCAATCAGCCGCCCGCTTCGCTTCCACCTGCAAGATGCCCCAGTGTCTCGACTACCCCATGCCGCACCTTCACGTCTGCATCGGTTAAGGCTGTTAGCAAATACGGGAGCGCATCCGCGCCCAACTTAACCAGTGCTTCCATCACATGCTTACGCACAGGGGGAGTTGTATTCATACCCGGCACAGGATCCCAGCGGCGGCGAAATACATTAATCAGGGTCACAGCGGCCTGTGCGTCGCCTAGTTTGCCCAACGCCTGTGCGACGTTAATACACATCGCCCAATCGGTGTGGGGGCTGGAAAGCACTTCGATTAGCCCCGGAACTGCAGCAACATCGCCAATATCCCCTAATGCCTCGGCGGCGGCGTGCCCAACTGCCAGCACCTCATCATTCAGCAATTTGATTAACACCGGAACTGCTGCCGCATGTTTTTGTTTGCCCAGCAGAACCGCACCAGCCCGCCGCAAGTCCGCATCCGAATCGGTCAACATTTCCAATAATGGCGTGATTGCTGCTGGATCGTTCATTTCACCCAGTGCGTGCATGGTGAAGTCATATACTAGTCCACCCTTGTCGCGCAGGGCTGTTAACAATGCCGGAGTCACCGCGAAGTCGCCAGTACGTCCTAATGCACGCACCGTCGCGCTGCGCACCATGTGGTTTTCGTCCTGCAAACGCTCGATAAGCGCCTGCACAATTTCCGTTTGAAGGGTCATATTGTCCTCAACAATAGGTTACTTTAATTGATTGATTGGATTGAAGGTGTGTGGATGGTAGTGTAGACCACTTTGAACGCATCGGGTAGGGAAAAACGACAG
>JBBSBS010000544.1:0-4281 GCA_038251045.1 Aggregatilineales bacterium
CATAGGTGGCGGGCGCGGCACGTAGTTGGGCGGCAGTGGCATCAGTCATCAAACTGGTGACGGTGTAGGTATCACTTTGTTTGAGCACCTGAAGCGGACGGATGACCGAGATATTCATGCTGTCCCGTTCACCGGCTGCATTCATGATGTAGAGCAAATCGGCGCGGGTCGCCAGATTGACCTGCTGCGGCTGCGGGGCGGCGTATACTAGCCGCGAGGCGCTGAGTCCCATCGTGAACTGCTGTTGAACGGGCGAACGGGCGTTTAATTCGTCAGTGTTGTATTTGATATCGAGGGGCGCTTCGGGCACGGTCAAGCGGACATCCGAACCGGGCGACCAACGTCCGTTGGAGTAAATGTCGAGCACACGCGAGCGCCAGAAAAAGCGGCGACCCTGCGGCACCTGTACCAAGAATACGGTTTGATCACCGAGCTTGATTGCGCCACCGAGTTGCAGCGAGTCACCACCATAATAGTCACTGGTTGTCGGGCCTTGCGTCTCGGCACTGGAAAAGAGGCGATTCCAGATTTCGCTCAACTGCGTCAGCGGTTCGGCTTGCATAAACTCACGGAAACGGTTGAGGCGTTCCTGTAGGTCATTGACCTGAATCGCACCGGCAAACAGCAAGGCGATGAGTGCCAGAGTCGCGCCGACACGCAAAAATTGCTGGCGCAAGGCACGGGGAACGCGCATGCCGTTGGTATACCATTCCCATGCACGGGCATCGAGGTTGGAACGGGCGACGAGCATCAGCGATAGGAAAATAAAGATGATGAGGTAGCCGTCAAGGTTGGCCTCGCCACTGTAATATAAGCTGTTGGTGACGAGTATCAAACCGGGGGGTAGAATGACGCGCCAGATGCGATCTACACGGAAGAGATGCCACGCGATGTTATAGCCGAGGAACCAGAACAACATCCCGACCAGCATAGTAAAGACCAGATCATCCTGATTCAGTCCACCGGTGGCGGCGGCGACGCTCCATTCGAAGACACGGGATACGACACTGGTGAAGCCCTCGATTAAGCCGCCGGGTTCGTTGATGGAGGCGATTAGTACGATGAAGGCGACACCGTAAATGCCGCTCATGATGAGCGCGAACAATTCGTTGTACTGGCTGCGTGCTAGCAAGAAACCAAAGCCGAGGCTGAGGAATGTAATCGGAATAATCGTACGCAGGTCAAGCGGCCAACCGGCTGCTGAGAGTGCCAGCACCGGCATGAACAGCAGAACGAAGGCGATGATGAGCGTCATCAAGTCACCGGGCGCAAACAGGGTGCGCCACGTTTGGCTGAACTGGCGTTGAACGCGGTTGAGTGAGAAGCGAGAGTTGGGGATACTGGTCATAAGTACCTGAGATAGTGGGGAAATGTGGAACCTTCCCCTGACAATATGCCCATTGTACGGATAACGATGGGTGCTGGCAACTGACGGTTACCCTCCTACGGGACGCTTCTCATCAAACACAAAATATTTAGTTGAAGCACAGCGATCAGGCAGGCGGGATAGGTGGTTATTGCCCGAACTGCATGTGATCGGCTATTGTCTGACGATTATTTCTTGCAAATGAAAGTTGATGTTACTCAATGACCCCACCCGTCAAGTTACTGGATAGTGCGCTGGATGAACCGTCGCGGAATGGCATTGTGAGTCGTGTTCCGCCGTGGCTGATGGTGCTGACGGGTATCATTTCGGTGCAGATTGGGGCGGCGGTTGCCAAGCAGTTGTTCGAGGTCAGTGGGTCGGCGGGGGTGGTATTTATCCGCACACTGATGGGCGCGATTATTTTTATCGTGATCTGGCGACCACGATGGCGGGGATACAGCCGGAAAATATACCTCTACATCGGGTTGTATGGGATAGTAATCGCGGCGAACATGCTGCTGTTTTATGCGGCGATCAACCGGATTCCGTTGGGGGTGGCGGTGGCGATTGCGTTTGCGGGGCCGCTGCTGGTGGCGGTGCTGGGATCACGCAAGGTGATGGACTTCGCATGGGTGGCACTGGCGGCGGTCGGGATTATATTGCTGTCACCGCTGACGAATGTGGCGCTGGATAGTGTTGGCGTAGCGATTGCGTTCATAACCGCCGGTTCGTGGGCGGTTTATATTTTGCTGACTAAGCGGGTTAGCGGATTGCTGGAGGGGCATACGACACTGGTGATGTCGATGTGTGTCGCAGCGTTGATCGCGATGCCGTTCGGGATCGGCGGGTCGGTGAAGGTGCTGGCTGACCCCGGTTTGATCGTGGTGGCGCTGGTTGTGGCGCTGCTGTCGTCGGTGATTCCGTTCGCGCTGGATTTCACGGCGATCCGCTATTTGACACCGCGTGTGTTCGGTCTGCTGGCGAGTCTTGAGCCGGTGGTGGCGGCGGTGATCGGCTTTGTGGTGCTGCATGAGGCGTTGGGGCCACGTGAGGTGCTGGGCATCGGGCTGGTGACGATTGCGGCGGTGGCTACGACACGGACGGGATGACGGGTGGCTTGCCCTGTAAAGTGGCGGGAATGCACCCTATAATGGGCGGTGTGTCCGGGTTGACCGGGTGATCGCTCTCTGCTTCGGCAGGGGGAGGAAAGTCCGCCCTCCACAGGGTACGGTGCCGGCTAACAGCCGGGCGGGGTAACCCGACGGAAAGCGCAACAGAGAGGTATATTGCCTAGCAATGGGCGAGGGTGAAACGGTGGTGTAAGAGACCACCGGCGCGGGCAGTAATGTCTGCGGCCAGGCAAACCCCACCGGGAGCAAGGCCAAGCAGGTGCATTGGGGCGACTCGTCCCGTAAAAAGCATCGGGTGTGCTGCTCGATTCCATCTGGTAACGGATGGGACAGATAGATGATCGCCACCTCGCAAGGGGTACAGAAGGCGGCTTATAGGTCGTAACCCGGACACATCAAAAATCCTCACGGAAGAGTGGGGATTTTTTGTTTGAATAAACCCAAGTGAATCGTTGGTTAACTTATGGCGTGGTGGTCGCCTGTGGACAGTGATACGAGTCACATACGGCCTGTGCGTTATCGGCCTGCACCTCGCTATATGACAGCTCGATTTTGTGTGGGGGATTGGTATGGTAGAGCAGGATACGGGCAGCCCAATCAATGGCTTGTTTGCCACCCGTCGGATAAACAAAGGTGAGGCCGAGGCGGTTTTGTAAGACCGAGGCGATGCCGCCCTCGGCTGTCGGTAGACCGTCAATACCGACGAATAGAATATTGTTGACATCCATTTTGCGGTTTTGGGCGGCGATAATGGCGGCTTCAGCCATCGGGTCATTGTGGGCATAGACTACATCGACCTGCGGATTTTGCTCAAAGAGCGAAGTGGCACGGTCGAGCGCCAATTCGCGTAACCAATCAGCATTTTGGCTGGCGATAATGGTTACATCAGGGTGACCTTTGATCCCTTCGCGGAAGCCATCGCCGCGATCTTTGGCAGGCGGCGAGCCTTCCAAGCCGCGCAGTTCGATGATGCGGCACGGTATTCGCTGCTGCGCCATACACCACTTCGAAACATATTCGCCCGCTGACTTCCCAATCGACACATTGTTAGCCCCAATAAACATCGAAAATTGGCTGCCATTGACCGCACGATCCAGCACAATCACCGGAACACAGCGTTGGAAAGCCTCGCGGATAACTTCTGTTAAGGGATCCGCTTCGTTCGGTGAGATAATCAGCAGATCGATGCCCTGCGTCAAGAAATCTTTCACATCCGTGACCTGCTTGACGTTGTCCTGCCGCGCATCGGCAAAAATTATTGCTAATTGAGGATAATTCTGCGCTGCTTCCGCGATCTGTTTATCCATAACTTCGCGCCACGGTTCGGCACGGTTGGCCTGAGACATACCGATAATGTAGCGGCTTTTGGCGGCAGGTGGCATACAGGTCGCCGGAATTGGCCCGTCGGGGTTGGCATCCTCGATTACGGTATCGCTGACCTGAGTTGAGTCATATGGCTTCCAAACCGGTGTTTCCGTTGGCTCGATGGGTGCGCTGCGTATCGTGCTTTGGCTGGCTAATCCTAAACAGACGAGTCCTAAAAGCGCGAGAAAAAAGCGGATTCTATTCGTCATATAAATAAGGTTGTATATCACTTAAGGCGACTAAATGATTTTGCAGCGCCAATAACGCGGCGTGGGTGCGATCCCGTAAATCCAACTTGGCAAGGATATTACTGACATGGGTGCGCACGGTGTTCTCGCTGACGATTAATTGAGCGGCAATCGCATGGTTGGATAAGCCACAGGCTACTAAGCGCAGCACATCCATCTCACGGTCACTCAA
>JBBSBS010000545.1:0-4278 GCA_038251045.1 Aggregatilineales bacterium
GTGGGAGCTAAGTTCCTCAATTTACCATTAGTGATACAGGCAGAACCGCACAAAGCGGATCTCGACTTTTTTAAGTCGCTGGCAGCCGATTTACCGCCACAGGTTGAGGTGATATATGCCGTCGGTGGTGGGTTGGTTTCGGATTGTGCCAAGTACATCGGCTGGGCAAACAAGCTGCCGGTGGTGACGGTACCAACCGCGTTGAGTGTAGATGGTTTTTTTACGGGTTTGGTCGCAGTGCGTGAGAATGGCTGCGTACATTATGTGACGACTGGCCCTGCCGAGTCCGTTATAATTGACTGGGACATTATCAGCAGCGCACCGCCGAATCTGCGTGGTACGGGTATATGTGAATTGTTGAGCATCGTTACCGGTTTGCTGGACTGGCGTTATGCCGCCGAACGCAATAAAACGACGCAGGAAACACGCTTTCAACCGTGGGCTGCAGGTTTGGCGGCAGGTATCGCCCAACAGGCATTCAAAATTGCTCAGGGTGTTGGGCAAGGGAAAATCGAGTCGCTGCGGAATTTGCTTGACCTGATGTGTACCGAAGTCGCGTTGACTAATCAACTTAATCACAACCGCCCACAAGAAGGCAGTGAACAGTATTTCGCCTATGCGATTGAAGGCAAAACCGCCAGTGGTTATGGTGTGCCCTATGCCGATCTGGTAGGGCCGGGCATTCTGATTGCATCGGCGCTCCACGGTCAGGATATGGGTCCCATTCGCGATACGATTGAGTCGGCAGGTATCCGACTTGACCAACTGAAGCCGGCTGATGTACGCGAAACACTCAAGAATATGCCCGGTTATGTCAAGCAGCATGATTTGCCATACAGCATTTTCAACGAAATTAATCTGACTGACGAGAAAATCAGTGAAGTAATGGCGAAAACCGGCCTTGATGTACACGGATAGGTACGTTGTGCCGATCATTCGATGCTGAATTAAAATAAGTAAGAGAGGACATGACCCAATCGATCATGTCCTTTTATTTAGTTTATTTTTGTCTGGTTGTAGGATGATATATTGAATAGATGCGCTTTCAATTCTCAAAAAGGAAAAATTACAGCATGATTCGATTTGGCACGGATGGCTGGCGGGCGGTTATTGCAGATAGTTTTACATTCGCGAATTTGCGGTTGATTGCTCAGGCGGTCGCCGATTGGGTGAATGCCAACCATAAAGGTAATAACCTCCCGGAAGTAGTAATAGGCTACGATACGCGTTTTCTTTCCGACCGGTTTGCGATAGAGGCCGCGCGGGTGATGGCGGGCAATGGCATTGTGGCGTGGTTGACCCGTACCGACTCGCCTACGCCTGCCGTATCGTATAATGTCAAGGCAAAAGGTGCGAACGCGGGTATCGTCATCACAGCCAGCCATAACCCGCCACGTTACAACGGCTTTAAGCTCAAGGCAGCTTATGGTGGCAGCGCGATTGCCGAGGACTGCGCACAGGTCGAAGAAGCGCTGCAAGTTATGGAACGGGAAGCGCGCGGCCCGAACTTGATGGATTACCAGAAGGCGCTGGATAAAGACCTTATCCGCACATTTGACCCATCGTGGACATATTATCAACATCTGGGTACGCTAGTTGACCTTGATAAAATTTCCGCCTCGGAACTGAACATCGTGGCCGATGCCATGTGGGGGGCAGGGCGCGGTGCTTTTCCTAGCATCCTTTCCCGTTCACGCTGCCACGTGACCTCCATACGCGATAAGCTGAATCCCGGTTTTGGCGGCATACATCCCGAACCGATTGCCCGATACCTGAAAGATCTGGTCGCGGCAGTACAGCACACACAGGCTCATGTCGGCCTAGCAACTGATGGCGATGCTGACCGTATCGGGGCGATTGATGCTTTAGGTAATTTTATTGATCCGCATACCGTATTTGCGCTGGTCTTGCGCCATCTTGTTGAAAGCAAAGGGCAGCGGGGCGATGTGGTTAAAACCGTATCGACCACGTTGATGATTGACAGCATTTGTGAGAAACATGAGCTGACGCTGCATGAAACGCCGGTGGGATTTAACCATATTGCCGATCTGATGAGCAAAAAGGATGTCTTAATCGGCGGCGAAGAAAGCGGTGGCATTAGTGTGCGCGGGCATATACCGGAAGGCGATGGCATCCTGATGGGTCTGCTGCTGTTGGAAGTTATGGCAGAAAAGCGCGTGCCGCTGCACGAAATTGTTGCCGATTTGCAGACGACTTTTGGTCCGGCGCTCTATGACCGCATCGATGTACGGTTAGCCCATCAAGTGCCGAAGAAACAGATGGTGCAGCGGATCGTGGATGCCGCGCCAAAGCAGGTTGGCGGCGAGAGCATCGCCAGAGTGGATACGATGGATGGCGTGAAGTTTTATCTAGCTGATCACAGCTGGTTACTGATCCGTCCCAGCGGAACCGAGCCGATGCTGCGCATTTATGCCGAGGCGCGAACGGCTGATATGCGTGATGCACTGCTGAAGATGGGTGTCGATTTGGGTCAGAAGGTGATGGCCTAGGTTCGAGCGTGTAGCTCCGAGTCAGTGTTGCGGATAGGGGGCAGAACGCCCCCTTTTGAGTCTGGTTTAACCGCCTGACGTGTCGTCCGGCATGAGAATGTCGCTGCTTACGCGGTATATGGGCTGCAATTGCTCCTGCGGTGGAATGGTGTTGGTCACATTCACAATCGGTGCGGAAGGGGCAGGTGCGCTAAAGTTGATCACTGGAGCAGCCTGCGAACTGCCACTGCCTCCGGTCAGTCGTTTGAGCAGATCGAACCAGAACGGTGCGCCCTGCGCGGCGGCAATCGCGGTGACCACCAGGCCGATTATTTTCCAGATGAGGTTGGTCAACCAGTTGCCACTGCCGGGGAGGAGCGTCCAGAAGTTGCGCGTATTATCTCGCGGATCACCCAGACCAGAGTCAATCCGTGTCTGAATGGTATTTTGAACACAGGCATCAAGCATTGCGTCATCAGCAGCTATCGCCCCGAAGGACACTACACATTCTTGCCGCATCTGGTCATTGACGTTGGTGTATTCCCAGCCAATCGGCAGATTGAGCGCCAGCAAGTCCGACAGTGTTTTCTGCAAATCCTGCGCCGATTGTATAGTCGCGGCCTGTGCATCCGGTGTCGCCGGATTTGGTTGGGCAGGTGCTACCAGCGTGTTTTGTTCGACAGCCGTATGGGCAATCTGCGAAACCGACTCGCGCAAGCTCTGGTCGTTCCAGAGGGTGCGGGCGAGCTGCATCGTATCGATGTTGAGCAGGGCAGCCAGCGTCAGGCCAACGGCGAACGATACCCATGCAATTTTACGTTTATATAATTCGCTGGTACGCCACATGCCGTCATTGAACCAGCTTTCGAGCTTTTTACGCGCATCGTCCAGACTTTGAGCAGTCGTCAAAATCGTTTTGAGGGCATCGCGGAAAAGTTGATCGCCAATTTTGTTGATGCCTTCTAACAGCGGAATCATCTGTCCGGACGTAACGGCTGCCCGGCCAAGCGCATCCTCGGCGCTTTCAAGCGCATATGACAACACCGTGCGCTGGGTTTCATCGGGGATTTGCAAAATGGTTTCGCGCAGCTTCGTAGTATCAGTATCACTGAAGCTTTTGAGATCACGCAGTTGCTGCCGCAGGCGCAGTTTCCCTTCGTCATTGGGCAGGGAATCAATACCTTGTTCAACCAGATCAAAAATCGCCGTGCCGCCCTGTGTGGAAAGGATACTGATGAGCGCCTCCACAAATGTGCTGGGCTGAATGCTGGTCACTTTGGTCGTGGGCGAATTGATGATGTCGTCATAAATCGCGCTTTGACCCTTATCTTCTTGGGCGGTGGGTTCAGCCAATGCTAACGTTTGTAAGCGGGCATCGACCAATTGAATCAGCGGATGTGCCAGAACTTTAGCCTGCAACTCTTTGTCGCTGACCAGCAGCAGCACGCCTTCTTTGAGGTTTTCAGCGCGCCAGTTCAGCAGGTTGGAAATGAAGGTGTTGGTTTGTGTAACCAGCAGACTCAGCAGGCTAAAAACGAATAAGATTCCGATTGCAACCTGAATAATAGGTGCCATACTCCGATTGCTCCATATTGCAGCAGATACGATCCACGATTGCCGTATCTTGCTTCGATTATCGAAGGTGTAGTGTAGCACCAGATGCCCTTTTGGAAAAATGGCGATAGATGAAACGGCTCGTTAGGCGTATAATTTCCCAGTTTTTACTTACCGTTAAGTCAGGTTAAGGAGATTTTGGACTTATGGCATTCGACAAGATCGTTGTCCCCGA
>JBBSBS010000546.1:0-4244 GCA_038251045.1 Aggregatilineales bacterium
ATCGTCATGAGCAGCGTGGAGGTCACCGACTTCGTTCTCAAAGATGCCGCTTCCGGCACACTTATTTTCACCGGCAAAACGGGTGATCCTGTCGCTCATTGGAGCGATAATTACCCGAATGTTTATCAACTCGACTTCACTACCGTAACCACTACTGGCACGTACATCATCGAAGCTGGAGGCGCACAGTCACCCGCCTTCAAAATCGACACCGCCAAAAACCTCTACAGCGATTTGCTAGCCAATGGCTTGACCTACTTCCAAACACAACGGGATGGTGCTGATGTGCCATCCGGTGCTTTCAACCGTAAACCTTCTCACTTGACCGACCAACAAGCCGCCGTCTACGAACCCTTAACCTACAATATCGACGGATTTCTGGTCGGTGACCTTAAGGCTGTTGATACCCCTCCAGTTGATGTTTCCGGTGGCTGGTTTGATGCGGGCGATCATGTCAAGTTCGTGGAAACCAGCAGCTTTGTCACCATCTTGATGCTGATTATGGTGCGGGATGGTGCCGATGCTTACCGCGACGAAGCCCGTTATGGTCTTGATTGGCTCAATAAGATGTGGGATAGCCAGACCAAAACCCTCTACTTTCAGGTGGGCATCGGTGATGGCAACGGAAGCACCATTGAAGGCGATCACGATTATTGGCGGCTGCCTGAATCTGATGATGCTTTACAGGTCAAAGTGGGTGATCCCAACTATTACATCAAATACCGTCCTGTCCTGCGGTCTGGTGAACCCGGCGCGCGCATTAGCCCCAATCTTGCCGGACGTTTGACCGCCGCCTTTGCCCTCTGCTATCAAGTCTTTCGCAGTACCGATCCTGCTTATGCTGAAACCTGCCTGCGTGATGCACAGGACATCTTTGATCTGGCAGATACCAATTTACCCGGTCGGTTATTAACCACCTCGCCTTATGTGTACTATCCTGAATTTCAACTCGCTGATGACATGGAACTCGGTGCAGCGGAACTTTATCGCGTCATGCTTGCGGGTGATTTACCCGATGGCCTAATCCATCCCGATTCTAACTTTTACCTCAGCCATGCCGCTGCTCAAGCCAGCCGCTACTTCAATACTGCCGATCAAGACACCTTCACCCTCTACGATATTTCTGCGCTAGCTCATGCCGAATTCTATCAAGCCCTAGCCATCAGCCAGGCCAGTTCGGATTTGCAAGCCGCCCTATTGCAGAACATGAAAAATCAGCTCGACCGTTTCGCCACTATCACGCCGCCTTTTGGTCAAACCTTATTATCGGATGTCGCCGCTCATGCCTTCGGTGTATCCATACAAGCCAGCCTCTACGACCAACTCACCCAAACCGATACCTACCGCGACATGCAGCATCAGTGGTTGAATTGGGGGTTGGGAGCCAATGCATGGGGCAGCAGTTTTGTGGTCGGGGCAGGGGCGACCTTTCCCCAATGTCTGCATCATCCAACTGCCAATCTCAGCGGTTCACTTGATGGTACTTCCACTACCGCACCTTTGCTGCTAGGTGCGACCGTCAATGGGCCGAATGATCCCCAATTCTTTGACAACAACGAACAACCGTGGGATGCCCAGCGGCCTTGTCCTGCCAACGGTATGGATGCCTTTGCCGCCTTCAATAATTACACATGGCGTTACGTAGACCGTGTCAATTCATGGCCCACCGTCGAGCCTGCTAACGATTACACCATCCTTAGCCTGATGGCCTTTATGCGTACGCTCGGCTGATTATGAATTTTTTGTGAAATTATGGTTTGTGAATCCCGATTGTTAGCCGCTGTTAGTCTTCAATGGTTACACTAATGTTAATTGTAACTTTGAGGCATCCTTCTATGATGAGCATGATCGCTGATATCGAGTCCCTTATCGAAAAATTACGCAGCGACAGTACCATCGTCCAGCGTGTGGCGATAGCTGAACTACGCGAGCATTGTAGTCCACAATCGGTCCAGCCCCTTGCTGAAGTAATGCGTACCAGCAGTCGCGGTGTCGCTGTCGAAGCCGCCCGTGTACTGGCACTCATTGGCGAACCCTCTGTCGCCGCTTTAATCCAATTGCTCAGCGAGGATAATCACGATCTGTGGGCACTGTCATCTGCCACACTCCTCATGATCGGTAACAAAGCAGTACCCGGTTTGATGGATGCCGCCCGCAGCCGCAGCGTTCAACTGCAAGCCTTGGCGATTGCCGTACTGGGGCAAATCGGTGATCCGCGTCCGGTTTCGCTGCTGATTATGGCGCTTCAAACCGACGACACCACCTTACAAACCGCCGCTGCCGTCGCTCTCGTGCGCATCGGCGCGGTTGCCGTGCCGCATTTGTTAGAGGTTATGTCTGCTTTTGAAAAACCCGCCAGCCGCAGCACCGCCATTGAAATCTTGAAACAAATTGGCGAAGAAGCCATTGATCCGCTGATTCATGCCCTCTATGAATCCAGCGAATTGGAACGCAATCAAGCCGCGTGGATGCTTGGCGAAATCGGCGGCAGCGCGACCGAGCGTTTACTGAACGCCCTCTATTCCGGTGATCCACAGGTGCGTTACACCGTGGCTGTCGCGCTGGGACAAATCAAGAGTAAAGAAGCGGTTGCTGATCTTGGCAAACGTCTTGATGACACGGCCTTTGCGGGCACGACGGGCAAGCGCGTATGTGATGCGGCTATGGACTCGCTCCTGCGCATCAACACCGACGAAGCCGCCAAAGTCATCGAAAAGTGGAAACGTAAATCACTCCTCATGCGTGACGAGTGATTTCCAAAAACCCTCAAAGACCTCTTTGATCGCGTATTGGATCGTCAGTTATCTCCTTAATGTAAACCTTAATCATCTGATCATCCCTAACCTGATGCTATAATGAGCAGAGAATCTTTATTTGCACTTACAGGATAGTGATATAAGTTTGATTTAAGGAGTAACGTTCATGCCTTATAAGGTCGAATGGTTAGTCGAAAATCGTGTACTGATTAGTCGCTATACCGGCATCCTCACAATGGAAGATGCACGCGGGCAGGTCAAAGAAGGCAACGCCATGCTGCGCAATGGTATCCCCCTGACTCACTCCATTGTCGATATGACCGGTGTGGATAAACTGCCACCCTTGCAGGCGGCTTCCGAATTCATGTCAACTGACCTCAGTGATGTGCGCGATAAATTGGGCTGGACGATCATCATCACCAATAACAAATTTCTAAAATTCGCGAGTTCCCTGTTTGTGCCGATGTTCAAAGTACGTCAGCGCTTTTTCGGTTCACTGGACGAAGCGCTGGCCTTTCTTCAGGAAGAAGACAGCACCCTGCCGCCTTTGAAAAAACCATAGGATTATCGCGTTTACAGCACTGTTATTTCTTAGAGGCCATTTGAATATTCCTGTTCGGTAGAATGGAGGTACCAACCAAACCATTCAAAACCAAACAGGAATAAAAGGCAGTGTGTCACAAAAGGAAACGTTACACCAGTGATATGAGCGATAAGCAGTGGGAAAAGCTGAGGGTATTGCTGCCGATCAAGGAAAATGGACGGGGACGACCTCTGGAAATTGACATGCGCGAAGCGGTGAATGGTATGTTGTATGTGACAAAAACAGGCTGTCAGTGGGAAAACCTGCCTCGTGAGTTTCCCAAATACCAGAGTGTCTACTACCATTACCGGAAATGGTGTTTGGATGGGACATGGGAACGGGTGAACTTGGATTTGACGCATCAAGCACGACGGGCGGTTGGACGCTGTCCACATCCCAGCGCCGCTATCATGGACAGCCAAAGTGTAAAAACCACCGAAGTGGGTGGCGAACGCGGTTATGATGCCGGTAAAAAAGTCAAAGGGCGTAAGCGTCATATATTGGTGGACACTTTGGGTCATCTGTTGAAGGTTGTGGTACTGACAGCCGACATCCAAGATCGCGATGGAGCGAAGGTATTGTTACTCGCATTGCTGCCTATCCTCCGCCTCCGTTTGCTGAAAATCTGGGCTGATGGCGGCTACAGAGGGGCATTGATTGACTGGTGTGAGCAGGTTTTGAAGACCGTTTTGGAGATCGTATCACCGCCACCTACCCAGAAGGGTTTTACTGTTTTATCCAGACGCTGGGTGGTTGAACGCACCTTCGCTTGGTTAAGTAATTATCGCCGTTTGAGCAAGGATTACGAGGAATGTATCCGCAGCAGTGAAGGCATGATTTACATTGCCTCTATTCATACCTTGCTCAAACGTTTTCCATCCTAATATTCAAATGGCCTCTTAGAA
>JBBSBS010000547.1:0-4186 GCA_038251045.1 Aggregatilineales bacterium
ACCAATATTGCCATAGAGCAATCTCCTGCGATCATTCGGGTAGCTCACCAACATATGGCCATCAAGATTTCATGCTCTGGGTTTTTACCCATGTAATCCGTTAGCAGACAGCGGTGAAATGCCCTGCCAAATCCGGGCTGCACATATAAAATATCACCATGGTTGATAACCAGAAATATTTTTCAGGGTGATTATCACGAGGTATCGATGAAGATCGACTTATCCCTGGCAAAAAGGAAGTTATAGATCCCCAGTCGAAGTTTTCTATAGGTATGACTCCTAAACGACAGCTATTCAAACTTGATAGCTGTTGCCGTAGTTCCGAACCAATGAATCATTTGTCATTAGTGAACAGCCCTTACCGATCCGTCCACACTAGATTCGTTCACATAGCCGACGGCGCTCTTATCTTTTGCGACTTCTGCTTTTACTTCAGCATCAGAATCGAGCACCTTGGGTGGTACACCTCGACCCGAAAACACTGCCTGCGCCCAGGTAGATTTGATGGCACCTGCACTTCTCCCGGTATATGTTTGACAGAATGCTTCGCGATCTTTTTCCCCGGATAAATCATAGAGCTTAGCTAGGGAACCATCTGGCCAGGACTTGGCTTCCCCCGTGTATAGTTTGCCTACCGTAGCCTTGTCAGCAGTCGTGTTCGCTTTGTTCACAATAGCCACAATCCCTGCAACCGCACTGCCAGAAAATGCTAAGAATGCCACAATTAAAATGGATGGCATGAGCCACTTTTTGAGTTGTTTCATTGACTTGATCCTTTCAATAAATACATTAGTCGAGTTCAAAAAAGGTCGGCACGCTATTAAGCCGACCCAGTCCCGATCAGAACAGGAAGTTGACTTCAGTCGCCATCAGGTTCCAGTTTTTCTGGCCGGAACCCGCAGTAACTTCCCCAGAGCCAACAGGTAGCCCATAACCACGAATGATGTGATCTTCGATACGTGCATTCACGTTGTCATTGATCTTGTAATTCACGCCGATTACCCAGTCCTTTTGATAACTGCTCGGGTCGGATGTATTAAGCTGATCGGCTTGAAAGCTGTCAAACCGTGCATAGGGCGTCCAAAGACCCATCTTGTAGCCGCCTTGTACGTACCATGCATTCGAAATTTGGTTGGAACTACCTACAAGAAGTGGTAAGAATGGCACTTTGTGATAGTTGTACTCACCCTTGATGTCGAATCTATCCGAGACGTAGTCGACGGATAACATCGCACGGTCTTCCCTGCCCAACTGCGTCAGCGCAGTCGACGGGCCAGTGCCAACGTTAACGTTGTATTCAATCTGCGCTTCATTAGCCGAAATCATAAAACGCAACCCGTCATAAGGGGTGTTCCAGGTAAGCCGCGTACCGATCAAGCGGCGATCGGCATGATCATCGGCGGCAGGATCCGGTACGTAGATATTGCCACCGTATACCTGGGTAAACAGGCTGCCCGATGTCCAGTCAACACCGACACCGCTATAGGCATCGTAGCCCATATCTGCCGCGCCGCTGTATGCAGACGGTAAAACGGCCGAGAGTTGCAGCCACTTATTATCAATAAATTCGTTGTATAAACCGTAGGGGAATTTCACCCGACCAACGTGTACAGACAAGTTATCATTGAAACGATGATCGACAAACATCCACGTAAACCGGGCTTGCTCAGTTGAATTCGCTTGCAACTGTGCCCATACCGTATCGCGGGCAGTAAATCTGGTCGACATGACGATGCCAATAAAATTGTTATCCCATGTGCCGCGCTGACTTGCGCCCTCAAAAAAATTGGAGTTAGTTTGGCGATAGTCCTGAAACCCGTAACCATTGATGGAAAACTTGTCGTCAGCTTGCGCTCCTGCCATAGCGAACACCACTGCAAGTATTATGATCATTTTAAATTTTATGTGTTTCATTTACCCTCCATATAATAGTTGTAGTGGATTTTTAGACCTGTTCCAACTTGCAGGTTTCGATATTGCCAAAAGAAGAAAGTACACTATTGGCATCAAAGAAATTTTGAAATATTACCAAACAAACTTTACACCTTAAAAACACCAACGATGTTGGACAGGTTTCTCGCTGAAGTTGCCATATCCACGCTGCGCTGTTCAGCATCCGAAGATGCCGACTGCGCATTTTCTGCGACCGCTGCAATGTTCTTGGCTTGGTGATTGGTTTCATTCGCCACTTCCGAAGCTGATGCCACAGTCACTGCAACAGCGCTGATGATGCCGTCGATTTCACGGATCGAATCGGCAACTTTAATAAGCGAATCCTGCACATTGATGGCAATCTCATCTGCTGCAACAGAAGCATCGCGCACGTCATTGATACGCAGGACAGTTACAGCAACACCCTCCCTTATGATATCGATGATACCGTTAATCTCTGTAGTCGCCCCAGCAGTGCGTTCGGCCAATTTCCTAACCTCGTCCGCTACCACGGCAAACCCTCTGCCTTGCTCACCTGCTCGTGCCGCCTCAATCGCCGCATTTAATGCCAGCAGATTGGTTTGCTCGGCAACTTCCTTAATGACCTTGATGACCGACCCAATTTTTTGAGAATTACTATCAAGTTCAGAGACGAGATTTGATGCAATCTGCGCCGCTTCTGATGCAGCGCGTATTTTGGTAGCAGCATCATTCATAATGTTCCGCCCATCTTCTGACAAAACAACTGTAGATTTTGCCGTTAGCGCTGCATTTGCAGCGCTATTAGATACAGACAACATATCGTTGGATAGCGCCGAAATCGATTGAAATATTTTCTGTGCGCCCGCTGATTGCGCTTTCATCACATCCGACAAATCGCGACTTCCTATCGCCATTTTCTCAGATGATGCCTGTACGTCCTTGGATATGCCTGTCACTTTCAATATCAGGCTGCGCAGATTACTGATGAATTTGTTGATGTTTCCGGCGATTTCTGCTGTTTCATCAGCACTCTTCACAATAATTTGTTGCGTCAGGTCTCCATCACCACTTGCTATGTCATGTGCCCTGGTCGATATCGAATCCAGACTGACACTGATCGACCGGATAACTCCGATGGAAATGCCGAACAATAAGACGATCGCAAGAACAGCAGAAGTAACGCCGGCGAAAACCGTTGCGTTAATTGATGACTGAGCAGATTTCATATGAGTCTTAAGAGTATCCTTGGCTGTGGTTTTCATGGATTGGATCAGGTCCGTTGCGGCAATCAAACCACCCTGCATTTGCGGCACAAGCGCAGCAACATCGCCGTGATCGATACCAAGCATCGTTCGTGTCGTTTTACCGGCAGCATCGTAATAATGATCGAACGCAACACCAATTTTTCCTGCATCGTCGGGATAATCGCGTGCCAGGCTAGTCACTCTATTGTTGAACTCATCAGCATCCGACTTTGCATTGTCGAGCCATGATTTGTCTGTAGTCGATACCGCCGTCTTAAAATCACTATTGATCTTGTCGAGGCCCGACATGATCAAATCGATCTCGGCAATAACCGGATAATCTTTTTCGACATGAGACATGTCGGCTAATGATTTTTTCGAATAGACGAAATCAATTATCGCAGCCGAAACACAAATTACGGCGGCGATAATTGGCAATACTAGTATCTTGTGCTTGATTTTCATGATTGCTCGTCTTCCTTCATATACACAATTCTGCCATTCCTTGTTAGGCAGAAATTACCCAAGGACTATATCGGCAATTAATTTGAAAAGATTAGCCTATCTTTTATGGCTGAAATACTGGAATAAGGGTGCAAATCACCTTTTGTTTGCTACTTTGAGGCTATTTCCATTCGCTTCAGACGCGGATCGAGACTCACGGAACCCGGCACGGGTTTTACAGATGGGGAGACTGGACCAGCAGTAGTTGCGCTTCATCAGCAACCAGACTCAGATGGCAGGCTCGCCGTATGTCTGCTGAGCGAAAGTCCAGCACAGTCGCAAGCTTGTATTGAAACCTGATTGACATCAGTGTGCGCCGAAGGGGGAACGGTGTTGACAGCATCGTTCTCGTCCACCAGGCAGTGGACGCGATGAAACCGGATTACGGCGAGGTGACCATCGCCGGCAACATCCTGCTGGCGGCCCAGGCGGCCGACTTGGGCCCCATCCAGTATGAAGGCGAACTTCATGACCGCGCCACCTACCGGTATTTCTGGGAAGTGCTGCAAAAGGCCAGACTGACC
>JBBSBS010000548.1:0-4184 GCA_038251045.1 Aggregatilineales bacterium
TGTCGAAATGCGTAATCCCGTTGTCAAAGGCTGTTTCCAACGCTGTCAGGATTTCGGCCTCACCTTGATGCCTCGCATGATCCAGCCCGTAAAACGAGCCTCCCATTCCCAACGGTAAATGATATTTCTCGCTCCGACCAATATGGACACGCGGTAATAAAGAGTCTCCGGTCATGGTTACCTTTCGGGCTGACAATGTTTCTGTTTAGTCTTTACGCCAATGAGTTCAGCCACTTAATAGTATGGCGTTCCACGTCATTTCTAGCGAATACCAAACCAATCCTTAAAAAGAGCCGTTCGGACTAAAACGGTAAAGCAATTATGAAATAATTAGCGCCGATTCTTAAAGTTAGTGCCCGATCAATTTAACAGGCTATCGCTAAAGTGATTTTGTCGGGGCACACCCTCGTCTTCTTCATTTAACTAGATAAAGGATTTAAACACATGAATAAACGTTTATCGTTAGTGGGTGTATTGGTCGCGTTGACCATGATGCTGGTTGTATCGGCGGGAAAAGCGCAGGATATGGCAGCCGTTCCCACCGTTCCAACAGATAATCCTTATGCCGCGTTCATCGACAGCTACAACTATGCGATTTCAAAAGGTGCAACGGCTGAATGGCGCAAGCTGGAATGGACAGCTTTGGATGCCGCCAACAAGAAAGTCTATTTTGCCATCAGCAATCTGGCGAAGGGCATGACCGATGGCGAAGGCGACATTCAGATGGATGAAGTGGCTTGTGGCGCTATTTTGGTGGGTGATCTGGATGCCGATATGAATATTGCTTCGGTTACACCTGTGATTATGGGTGGGGTGCTTGACGAAGCCAACGCCGACAATCCATGCGCGGTGGATGCCATCGCCGGTCCTGATAACTTGTATGTTGATCCCAAAGGTAACTTGTGGATTGGTGAAGACACCGACGGTCACAAGAACAACGTACTGTGGATGTGGGATGCGACTAGCAAAGAACTCAAGCGCTTTGCCACCGTCCCGCTGGGAGCCGAAGTTACTGGCTTGCACATCACACCCGACGGTACGGTTTTCATGAACGTCCAACATCCCGACGACACCAATCAAGCCCCATTCACCGTGGGCACAATTGGCGTTATCAAAGGTTATGTAGCTGGCGACGACTTCGAACCGTTGGCTGTACCCACGACCGATGCGGATATGACCACGGTCAAAGTAGCGGCAGGTGAGTATCAGGTTTTGGGACGTGTGGGTGATGCATTCCCCGGCGCAGCAGCCGACGCGCCTGTTTTGGGCGCAATCGTTGCCCACGACAATACCACTTTGGATGTGTGCAATGACCCCGATGGCAATATGTTCCTCTCAACCGATGCCAGCAAGGCTGTTCTCTACACCAACATTGAATGTGGTGTTGGTGGTGTGAGCAAGTTGTGGCTTGAGCGCGGTGCAAATGGCGATTGGGCGGCAGTTAAGGGTGAAATGGTCGATTTCATCCCCGTCAATGGAACCAGCAACAATTGCGGTGCCAGCGTGACCCCATGGGGTACTGCCATGACCTCCGAAGAATATCCGGCGGACAATGAAGAAGATTGGCAGTACTGGTTAGAAGAACAGGGTGCATCTCTAACGGCGCAACTGGGAAAATCAGCCAATCCTTTTGATCAGGGTTACAACGTTGAACTGATCCCCTCGGAAAGCGGTACACAGGTTATCAAGCATTACGCCATGGGACGCTTTAGCAAGGAAGTCGGCGTGGTCATGCCTGATAACAAAACCGTCTATTTCGGTGACGACGGCACCGACCGTGTTATGTTCAAGTTCGTCGCAGATGCGGCTGGCGACCTGAGCGCCGGTACTCTATATGCGGCAAAGGTTAATCAGGACGGCAGCACATTGAATTTTGAATGGCTGGAACTGGGTCATGGCAGCGATGCAGACATTCTCACTGGCATCCGTGCGCTTGACTCGCAGTTTGCCAGCTAGTTTTACTGCCACGTCGTAAATTCGTTCAAGATCTTTCGTAGAGGTAGGTTTAAACCCTGCCTCTACATCGTATTTAAGAGCCACCCGCCATCTGCGGCGATCTCTGACCCCACCACAAAAGACGAGTCATCCGAAGCCAGAAATACCGCCACGTTCGCGACCTCTTCAGGAAGACCCAGCCGCTTGACAGGTGAATGGCTGATGCGTGCCACATCCTGCGCGTCTAATATAGCCTGCGAAGACCCCGACCGATCCAGCAGTCGGGTCGCAGTCGGACCAATCGTGATAGTGTTCACACGGATATGACGACCGATCAATTCAGCCGCCAGCGCACGGGCAAGCGCATGAATCGCACCCTTGCCCGCCGTATAAAGCGAACTATTGGCGATACCGGTGTGGGCATTCACCGAACCATTGAAAATAATCGACGCTGGCTCATTCAAAATGGGCAGCGCCTTCTGGACGGTAAAATAAGAGCCCTTAAAGTTTGCGTTGATCATCTCATCAAAGGCGGCCTCATCAATCTCTTCAAGGGGCGCACCCTTGTACATGCCTGCGTTCACAAACAGAATGTCCAGCTTACCAAATGTTTCATGAGTCCGGTTCATCAACTGATCAATATCAGCGAGTTTCGAAATATCGGTTGGAACTGCCAGAACATTATCCCCCAACTGCCATGCGACCGCGTCCAGCGTTTCACGGTTGCGTCCGGTAATGACGACCTTAGCGCCATGTGCATGAAAGGCTTTGGCAGTTGCCAGACCAATCCCGCTGTTGCCACCCGTTACCAGTGCGACTTTTCCCTCAAGTGAGTTCATAACAATCGGCTCCCTCCTGTTGTCGATAATGACATATTACGGATTGCCATGCTCTCTGTCGTGAGAGATTACACTCATTTTCGTCAGCGAAAGCAAAAGCTGCCGTGCGAGTAAAACTTGTCGGATTAATCGATTATCTCTGGTTAAGCTGTTCGTTTAGGGTGAAATTACAATAGTTTCTTCGTGTGCTTATTGCGAAAAAGGCGGCTCGAACCAATCCGTGTTTTTTGGTCAGTCAACACTCAGATAACCGTGCAAGATTTGTCGCACTTTGGCACGCGCCCGATGGAGTAAAACCCGCTGATTGATTTCGGAAATGCCTAAACTATGGCAAACTTCAACTGCACTCCAACCCTCAACATCACGCATGTAAATCACCTGCTGCTGAAGGGCGGGCAGCCGCCGGATAGCAGCGTGAATGTGTGCGAGTGTTTCCTGAGTAAGCAGGCTGTCCTCCGGTATGACATCCCACGGGTTAGCACGGTAATCAACCTGCCAGTTGCTCCCTTCAAGATGACCGGGTGTATCAAAATGGTTCGATGACACCGCAGGCTCATATTCGTCTCGCTCAGCATCCAGTAAAGCAGACAGCGACACATAACGTCCCTCACGCTGGGCGCGGGTTATGGCGAGGTTGGTGAGGATACTGAATATCCATGTTTTGAGGGATGAACGTCCCTCGAAACGGGAAATCCCACGTATCACTGCAACCCATGTTTCCTGAATGACATCTTCCGCGATACAGCGATCATTCACATATATCAAGGCTGTCCGGAGCATAGCGGTATAATAAAGACTCATCAGTGTTGAAAAAGCCGCATCATCCCCATTGCGTAAGGCTTCAATCGGGTGGCTATGAAACTTTCTGCCGGTCGTCAAACCGATCCTGCTGTTACTACCTATTCCTGAAGCACCATTTTCGTTAAGTGAAATCATGACATTTATTCCTATTCTGCAATACCTTCCAATTGCGCTTCTTGACGTTAAATCCTCAGCCAATGTACAAGCATCTTACAACTTCCTGTTCCCTTTATCGTCAGGGATAACACCTATTTTTGACAAATATACTTGTGGCTGAAGATACCATCCGTGTTCCTTGTAATCCCACCCGGTTTATGCCACCTCCTGGCCAATGCTGTTTGAATCTGGACTGAGAAGGGGCATATGCGGAAGATCAGGATGAGGCGATTGCGCCATCCAATGCAGGAACTGAAAATCCCTCTCGCAGCCAGTTTGTGGCGAGGGTGATTGCCCCGCGAGCCGCTGTCGTGTCTGCCAGTGGTTCAAGCATCACGAAATCATGTATGGTTCCCTGAAAGCGCGCCGCAGTAACCCGGACACCAGCCGCGCGAAGGTTGTTGGCGTAAGCTTCACCTTCATCACGCAGCACATCGGCCTCGGCTGTAATAA
>JBBSBS010000549.1:0-4167 GCA_038251045.1 Aggregatilineales bacterium
AGGGAATTACTACACTTAGGTGTATCTGCAAAGCACATCTCGACCCACACCTGAAATACAGTTCCATCTCTAGCTTGGACTCCTACATCAAAACTCGCTGCCTTCGATATTGTACGCGCTGAACACCTTACTTATCTCACATTAATCCATTACTACCTCGTTGCACGTTTATTAAACATACCTCTAGGACTGAGAGAGGATGGGCTAAGTATCCAGCACAGGGAGCAACGAGTGCTCTCGATCAAACACAAATTGACGCATCACGAGATGTTGGCATGGCAGCCCTTTATAGTCGAAAACTCAATAATCAAGTATTGACATTCACAGCAGATGCAGAAGGGCTAATCCGAGATGATCAGACGAAAAGCATCTGGAACATCTTTGGAACAGCCGTCGATGGTGAATTGAAAGGTGACCAATTAAAACCGCGATTTGGCGTTCCTAATTTCTGGTTTGCGTGGGCAGCTTTTCATCCTGAAACCAGCATATATGGCTTGCAGCAAAATAAAGCTATAAATTAAATGTAATAGCCGTCATTACAAAGAGTAAAATGACACCTATTTACTGAGATACATCGTGCATGGATAAGGCTTTGATCAATTGTGCTACCGAAGTGCATGGAGTACGATCATCTTTGTCAATAATCCATCGGTAGGTGCTATTCTCCTCAACGAGATCAATAGTAGTTAGTCCAGAAGTATATTCTGATTGTACATTAAAACCTTCACGCTCCAGGGCACGTTGTGTCCAAAAATGATGTATGCCACTACCCAAAAGCACGACTTTTTTATTTGTCTGATGTACTGTTTGGAACGTACCAGTGCCCATATCAAACTGCACACCCATGTTTTCAAATGTGGACTCGAACGCGCCGCTAAGAACGAGGTCCTCAGGCATTCCAATGCACAGTTTTCCATTGTAAGGTAGCAACCACACGCGATCCGCGTAACGTAACGCAAGATCTAAATCATGGGTTGAGAGCAATATTGTACGTTTAGTGCGGTGTGCCAAGTCTCTGAGCAGCGACATACATTCTACACGCCGGGGCAAATCGAGAAATGCAGTTGGCTCATCAAGAATCATCAGTGTTGGTTCCTGAGCCAATGCGCGTGCAATAAGAATTTTCTGACGTTCGCCGTCGCTCAGAGTATCGAAGATCCGACCAGTGAGACTTTGTGCTCCTACAAGCCTTATCGCTTCTTGTATGACGTCATGATCATGTGCTGAGAGTTGCCCCATCCACCCTGTGTACGGACTGCGTCCCATGGCTACCAGATCGTAACCGGAAACAAAACCGACATCCATTTTTTGCGTCAATACGAGACTGAGCCGTAGGGCACGCTCAGTGGCTTTCATCGCCCTGATGTCTTTGCCCATCAATAAAACACACCCTTTGATTGCGGGCTGCATACCAGCAATCGTTCTCAACAGCGTTGATTTGCCTGCTCCATTAGGACCGATGAGGCAAACTAATTCACCAGCATTTAGAGTTTCGCATACATCTTTGACGACGTTGATTGGCGGTTTGCCAACACCTTGAATATAACCGGCGGTCAAATTCTGAACAGCAAGGATTGGGTTAGTCATGTTGCTATTGCGTCCTTTATATTCCGACGACTTAGGATGACCCAGATAACGATTGGGGCGCCGATAAAGGCAGTGACGGCATTGATCGGCAAGACGATATTACTACCGGGTAATCCCGCAATTAGCGACGCACCGACCGAAATTGCCGCCCCAGTGAGTATGGTCGCCGGGATGAGCAGACGATGATCAGAAGTATTGAACATACTGCGGCAGAGATGCGGAACAGCAATACCGATAAAACCAATGGGACCACAGAAAGCTGTGACTGTACCTGCGAGTATGGAGGTTGTAAAAATAATGACAAATCGTAGACGCTTGATATTGATACCCATGCTCCATGCATATTCTTCGCCTAGTAATAGTCCATTCAATGATTTGCTCATAATAAAGGCTGCTGCTAAACCAACCATAACTGTCGGCAGCATAATCAGTAGTTGATCCCACGTCACACCGCTGTAACTTCCAAACGTCCAACTAATATAAGCCTGTATGCGCTCCGGGATACTGAAGTAAAGTAACAAACTGACGACAGCGCCTGTCATATAACTAAACAACAAGCCGAGGATGAGCAGCGTCATGCCGTTCGCGACGCGACGGGCAACCACCAGTACGATAAGCATCACAATAGCTGCCCCGGTGCTTGCAGCGGCGGCAAGCCCCAAATCGCCAAATATGCCCAACCCCGTCAAGAATGTCGTCGTAACCGAGCCAATCGTTAAAACAACGATGGCAACGCCTAAACTTGCACCCGAACTAATGCCGAGAATGAAAGGATCTGCCAAAGGGTTACGGAACAAAGTCTGCATCAATAACCCACTCACGCCTAACGCAGCACCAGCTAAGATGGCAGTCACAGCTTGTGGAAGGCGGTAATCCATAATGATAGTTCGCCAAACAGCCTTATGCGCTTCACCGCCAAGCAGTACCCTGACAACATCATCTAGCGGGATTGTCACCGAACCTGCCGCTAACTTCACCAAAAAGATCATTACTAAGACTCCCAGCATCCCGAACAGTAATGCCATTTTTGAATTGAATAATGACAAGTTGCGTGTATCCGGATCGCTGCAAATTACGGTTTCGCGGATTATCCCTTGTGCCATAGCTATTTCTCCACTAGTCCAATGTTCTCTCATCCAGCAGTTTGGGCTGGGAAAGCAAGCGATAGCTCCTCAGCACAGTCATTCGATTATTTCGCTTCAAGTGGTTGGTAATACTCCAGTTCATGTTCTGGCAGCAGTTCCGGATGAAAGATTTTGATGAGATCAGCCAAGATCACTTCTGGATGTGCAGCCCCACTCTCAAAGTAATCACTCCCACCGTTCGCGTTCATTCGGGCATTGTTATTCCATAGACGATTCTCTTTTACTGCACGAAAGCTCGCGAAACGTGCGTCATCAGCCAACATATCCGCCTGAGTTGACCAGAATTGGTTAACATTCACCCAATATTCAGCATCGCTTCCACGGTCCAAAACGACTTCGAAATCAAGCGGAACACTCGTTCCACTTTCGCCAGCAAACACAAAGTCACCACCCGAATCCTTAATGAGTTGGGCAATTGTGCTGTCTCCTGCTGGCATATACCACGTGCCGTCGTAAGGGCTAGCAGTAATCACAGTCGGACGGGTTGTAACATTGGCTGCTAACGCCGCAAAGGTTGCGTATTTGTTTGCCACCTCATCAAAGGTTGCATTGGCTTTTGCCTCGGTATTGAAGAACAGTGCGACATATTTACCCCACTCGGCCTGACCAAGTGGCGAAGTATCCGCATAATCCGAATTCAGCACGGCGGGAATACCCGCATCGCTTAGCTGACTCAGGGTGGTTCCACCCGAATAAAATTCCTGAGCCATGACAAGATCAGGTTCTAAACTCAACAACGATTCAAAATTGATCTCACCACCGGTTCCCCCACCACCAATTTCTGTGACTTTGCCATCCTTAACTAAATTGATCACAGTCTCATTGCTCGTAAACAAGGTCGTGTCCACACCGACAAGTCTGTCGAGCACATTTTGTTCCGTGAGGTGGGGCAGGATACTGGTTGACATACTCACAAAACGCCGGATCGGAACCTCGAAGGTAGGCAAGTCCTTGTAGTCTTCAGGAACAGGCGTACCACATTGAACGAGCAGATATTTCATTTCAGCATCAGCACCAGTCCAAGGCAGCATCGATACAATCTTATAATTTTTGAAATACTTCACTGAAAAGTTCTTAGCATATTCCACTGTTACCTTATCCGGGAAATAATCAACAGTTGCATCATATTTATCGACACAGGTATCCGTTAGATTTGATGGTTTGACGCTATCTTGAGCAGCCACATGGACTACAAAACCAGTCGTCAGAGTGAGCATAATAAGCAGTGAGATTAAGCGTTTCATCGAAATTTACCTTTCTAGATATAAACAAATAGCCCGCTTTGGGCGGGCTTCACGCAAACAATGATCTTTTACGTAAACTTGTCGCCCTTTTCCCACGAAGGTCGTACACAAGCTAATCATGAAATGGGGTTTTCGGACTTCGGCTCAAACTACCGTTACCGTTGCGGGACAGCGCCGGACTTACACCGGAC
>JBBSBS010000550.1:0-4157 GCA_038251045.1 Aggregatilineales bacterium
AACGCATAACCGCTTTCCAAGGCTGCTCTTGCCAGCTCAATCTGCTCTTCAACCGGTATCGTACGTCCGGTTGGATTATCTGGTGATGTGATGACAATACCGGCTACCTTACGTCCTTCTTTAGCAGCATATTCAGCCGTCGCCTTGATCGACTCCGGTGTATAACGCCAGCCATCAGCCGGATTACCCGGAGCCAACAACACGTTCAGCCCGACCATATATGGTCCCCAATTGTAGGTAATCCACGGTACACGGCTGACGACCAACGCATCGCCAGTTTCCTGATTACCCAATGCCACCATCGCCGCATAAGCCTTCTGTAAGCCGTCACGCCCACCCTGCACGAAGCAGATATTCGCCTCGCCCCAGCCAGTCGTTGAATCCAGCTTCCAGTACTGCTCAACCGCCGCCTTGCGAAACATTGGTGTTCCCCACGGTTGGTCGTAAGCCGTGCCATGCTTGATTTGTAGTTCAGTTGCCCGCTGTAAAATCTCGACTGGCACACCCGGCAAACTTGCCCCGCCGTCGCCCTGTGATGCATCAAAGGTTGGTGCATCAGCACCGGCAACTTCCTTGTACTTCTTCAAGGCATCCCGAATAAGGAACATTCGTGATGGTGGAATGGCAAGCATATCCGCCGGATAATGGTTGACCGGAATACGGTTGGCAGGCGGCACTACAAATTGTGGTGTCTCTAAACTTGTGATCGAATGCTCTTTCGTAACCAAAAATAACCTCCAATATTCTGCTTAAACAAACAAAAACACCCCTTTTCGGGGTGCTGTGTCAACTGACGAAACGAACCAGACAAGCCCCCTACCGGGTCATGTTATGCACATAGTATCCGTATTAGTCGTCATAACCGTCAACATATTGTGTTGATCCCGTCTAATCCTCGATGCGAATATTGTGACTCTTCCACAAGCATCTGTCAATGTGGCAGGTTGTAGAATGAAAGTCACGAATGGTTGTGCAGAGTGCCTTATTGGTTGTCTGCAATCCACTTCTGCAAACTTTCCACACTGTTTATCGCTTTGCCAGACTTTGAACGGTCAATCCGCTTAAGCAAACCCACCAGTACATCCTTCGGGCCAAGTTCGACAAATGTTTCCGCACCTGCGGCAATCATGGCCTGCACTGACTCTGTCCACCGCACCGAATGGGTCAGTTGCAGATCAAGTTCACGCCGGATTGCATCCACATTGGCTAATGGTGCAGCATCCACATTACCGTAAATGGGAACAACGGGCAGCGAAAATTGAGTGGCATCCAACGCCGCTCGGAATTCTACAGCCGCACTTTCCATCAACGGTGAATGGGCAGCAATGCTTACCGCCAACTTTACAACGCGCTTTGCACCCGCTGCGGTCAACAACGTGATACCTGCTTCGATGGTCGCCTCATCACCCGAAACCACACTCTGACCGGGGCAATTATCATTTGCCAAAATTAGTACGCCACCGGTTTGCTGACTGGCTTGTGCGCAGACTTCTCGTACCTGCGACGCATCCAATCCCAGCACGGCTGCCATCGCACCGGGGCTGCGTGTACCAGCAGCCTGCATCAAACGACCACGTTCGCGTACCAACCGCAGCCCATCCTCAAATGAGACTGCGCCCGCCGCCGCTAAGGCCGTAAACTCACCCAGACTATGCCCTGCGACAAAAGCAGGCACAGCAGCCGGAAGCTCCGTTTGCAGCGCCCGCAAAATCGCAACACCAACTGTATATAAGGCAGGCTGTGTATTGAGGGTGTCGTTTAGCGCGTCTTCGGGGCCGTTGAAACACAGATCAGAAAGCGAAAATCCGAGGATGCTATCTGCTTGCTGGAATGTTTGACGCACAACCGGATAGGCTTCTGCCAAATCCTTGCCCATGCCAACGGTTTGTGACCCCTGCCCCGGAAATACAAAAGCTACATTATGCCAGTCCATCATACTTTCCCTTAATAAATTAAGTCTCTATTTAGAACACGTTTATGCGCATGGCGATACAAAGTCAGTTGTTATCGGAAAACAAAAACCGCCCTGTTCACCACAGGACGGTTCTTACAAACGTTCGCGATTATGCTTACGCTTCTTTGACTTCAATGACCGTTTCACCTTTGTATGTACCGCAATTGGTGCAAACATGATGTGCGACATGATATTCGCCACAGGTTTCGCAGACAACAAGGTGATTCAGTGTCAAGAAATCGTGTGCACGCCGTTTATTACGGCGAGTGGAAGAAATTTTTCGTTTTGGCAGCGGACCCACGGGATGTTTCTCCTCAGTTCATTGTTCGACAGTGAAGGGATTATAAGGTCGAGGCGAAATGAAGTCAAGGTAGCGTGCCTAACGCTGCCTCAAAATCACCCCGCCTCTTAACCCTATTTACTTGGCGTGCTTCTTTTCTAGGGCTGCAATCTCATCTTCAACATTTTTGAGCAACTTTTGAGTCATTTCCAACCCAAACTGCTGTCCAGCCGGTTTTCCCTGTATGGTCGCGACTTTTTGGCGAAATAGGACAGCCGAGGCTTGTAATTCGCTCATCTTACGGGCTGCATCCGGCGGCAAATCCGGATTGACCGGCACTACAGGCGCTGCCACAGGTTCAGCGGTCATCGCGGCAATACGAGATTTTTTAGGTGGTGTAGAACTCACCACCTTCGGTGTAGGCAAATCGCTTGATGGGGTAGCAACTTCAGCAGCAAGAGCCTTTTCTGCGGGAGCATTTGCCGGAGAGGCGGGCTTCTTTGCAGCATTCTGCTTGGCTTCCAAATCGAGATGCTCGCTGCGTACCAAACTTGCAAAAACTGCCATACTATTGGTCTGGGGGTCAAAGGTACATAGGCCTTCAACTAAAAGATTATCCGACGGATCTGCAATCGCTTTTTCAATCTTCGCCCACTGTTTGGGAGACATATAAATCGTATACAGGGTGGGCGTATCCGGTGGTGTAGGGATGCCTTTGGGTAAATTTGCGCCTTTTATGGCATATGACATAGTGGTTACCACTACTTCAGGCCGTTTTGCAATACGACCGGGGCGACCTACAAGTGTTACTTTCATAGATCTGATTTCTCCTTGTTCTGAAAGTAGTGATTGAATCAGGGCAATGCGCCCTACCCATGAAATCAAGGGTTTGGAAACAATCTTTCCCTGATTTTTATCTTTATTACGTTTGGGGGGTGGAAATATGAGTTTACGTTGTTCATCAGACAGTTTTGTCCGCGCCAGATGATAGTAGATGCCACCAGTGGTACGACGACGCGAATTATCTGGCAGCATCATACCGCCCTCAGCTTCGATTGCCATTGTCGCCTCGTACAGTTCGCGAGCGAACGGTATTCCGCAGACTAGCACAATCCGTTTGATTTGCTTAATGGGAAAGGGTTCTGTCTCCCCCAAACCCGCTGCAATTTCGTTCACAATCTGATTAAGCTCATCAGGAGGTATTCGCTCCATAGCCACCGCTTTCAATTCGTATTAATGATTATCGCACTTGAAAATCTACAAGTTCGCCATCCGCTGCATGCCATTGGTAATCAACATGAGATACTATGGCTGATGCAGAGCCTCTCTGCAAAAACAGTAACAACTCTTCCAGTTGCTCGGAAGGCCCTTCAGCAACAACCTCAACCGAACCGTCGGGTAGGTTGCGTACCCATCCTATCAAACCAAGCTCGTTGGCTTTTTGCTGCGTGTAAAAACGAAAATTTACACCCTGCACACGACCAAAGACCAATGCGTGTAATTGTTGGACATTATCGTTCATCCACTTTACCCTTGCAAATATCAATTACAGTGTGGAATTAATCGGCATTTCGGGTAACTTTAGTCACTTCTCCCGCGATTGGCGATTTTAGCATTGATACTGCCCCATCTGACCAACGAATTTCCAGTTGTTGCAAGTGAGCAGTACCGGGAAAACCAAAATGAATGCGCGCAGAGTCGCCGGACAAATATCCACTTGCCGCTTTAACGGTACGATAATATGTTCCCGTGTCCGCCTGAAGTATGAGATTTGCACCTAGACCACGCGTATTGCCGCTATCCGGCGAAAACAAATCCACTTCCAGACTATTGCCCTCGCATAATTGATTTTCAAAAAGTTGGGCAGCCCCGCGCAGATTGTTGACCACAATATCTAAATCTCCATCACCATCGACATCGGCA
>JBBSBS010000551.1:0-4156 GCA_038251045.1 Aggregatilineales bacterium
CAGTGCCGCAGCGCCTGCTATCGACCGGGCGAAAGCCAAGCTGGAGTATTTGTTTTCTAGAGATAGCCGCTTTCCGGGCGGCATTCCTTCAAGCGATGTTGTCGCCAGCATGATGCTGAACAACAATACCAACGGAATTCCAAAAATTACCGCAAACGACCCCTACACCTTCCCAGATGAAACAAGAGTAAACATCAACGGTGACATCAACCCTGACCCTGACGGGAAGAAAAGCGACAACGCATGGGTTTTTCCTTCTGATGTTGATGGCAACGGAACAATAGCCCCAGGCGAATTGGTTGCTTATTCTGTTTTGATGGATGATACAGCGACGGTAGCGGGTACAGATATCGCGCTTTCTAAGAGCTACTTGGATCCTGATAAAGCAAAGGCTCTGGTCACTCGCAACGGCCCTATCAATACGAGCGAGTCCTCAGCAGGATGCGGTTCTGCGCGGGCACCTGAAGGAGGGTGGCAGGTCATTAACGCAGCTACGTTACAGAAAAATTTTCAGGTGACTGCTTTTGTTACCAATGGTAACAGTGTTAACCGCACGGTCAGCGCTATAGAACTTCAGCAGGTGCGCCAAGCCGATAGAGGCAACAAGTGGGGAGCCTGGTTTAAATATGATTTGGAGCTTTATCCAGGTGCTAGTAGAGACTTCTTCTGGAATGGTGCTATGCACACTGAAGGTAACCTCCTCATGCGAGATAGATACGTAGCTCGCATGATTAGTTCTCACAATTCCTGTTTGTACAACGAACCTGCTTCAGAAATCACGCTCGCTAAAACGGGTACTTTTGAGGGGCAGTTTCTATCTGCAAAGCTCCGTGAGAATGACTTTCTCAATACTTCTAATAACAGCAGCAATCCTACGGTTCACCTGTTTACGGCAAATGGTCAAGCGCCCACTACAAATACTAGAATCGATACTGCTAACGATTCTGTCACTGCGGACAGAGCCGATCTCAGAAACATTTTGCTAGATCCGATTGAACTTTTTACAAAAGATGTTTCAGCGCATCGCAGCAAGACTGGTTGGAGCCGGGACGCTACTTGGAATAACCGAAGAATCTTCAATAATCCTTCGGCGACGCCTTACTTAGACGATACCTATCGGGCTGACGACCGCTATGGGCCAAAGCCTGTATATGATAAAAGCCATGCAGTTCCTGTTGGTACATCAGTCGGAACGCCCATCACCAGCAACACAGCGCTCACAGCAATAGACCCAGCCAATAACATCTATGGTTTGGATGGTTATTGGGAAAGGCGGGCGATTGGGCAAGGTTTGAGAATAATCGTCGGCCAGCGATTGGAACTAGGTAACAAGTTTGGTTGGAAAGGTGTAACCGAGAGTAATCCAGATAAGCAAGATCCGCTATATCCGACAAAAACCAACACTTTAACTGAAGCGCGGCAGAGACGCTCTCTGTACGATAATTTAGCTGCTGTACAAGGAATGGTGGTTTATCACCGAGAGTCTTACGGAGGTGGATTTCCGCTTGCCTGCATCGCTTCTACCGCTCATCCAGGAACCGCAGATACGATTGTTAAAAGTCGCACCTTCAACACAATGGCTGTTGGGACGAATACAAAGCTCAATATCGATTTTTTCAACGGTGTCGGAACCAACGGATGGGAGTTTGCATTTCCCTACACCACCGATACGAGCTTTACTACCGCCATCGGCGCTAGCCAGCCGCTAGGAAAAGTGCTCAGAAACTTGGGTAACTTCGCGGGAGATCCATTAGGAGGAGCGCCCTCATTCCTGCCGACCCAAGATGGGGATATTCATCCTGCTCCTTATATGGCTGCCTGGGGCGATTTTTCAAAGCTCCGTCGTATCTTTGGATCAGGTACTAGCTATGCTGGCTTAAGCCCCGCAGACAAATCAACGCTGCATTCCGCCGCCTGCACAGTTGGAATGCTGGCATATAGCCTGAACAACGAGATTCAACTGTCAGACGCAAACTACGCATCTGTACAGGCGCTAGGCAATCATATTGAGAAAATGATTGATGGTGGAGGCACTGGTGCTAATGTCGACATTGATACTTTCTTTGGTGTGAATGGTAGTGACGGGCAACCTGTCATTCAAAGCAGCGCTAAGGGCCGAGACGGTTTTGGTGCAGGAAACTGGACAGATACTGTCAATAATTCTGTGGCTGGCTCGAATTTTAGAGTGGGTTGTACTACAGATAGTCTGGGAACTGGCGCTGCTGCCTATGACCGCATTTGCGATGCGGCAGACTATTACGGTCAATTTACGGCGACCGATTTCTATCGGGCACTCGACGAAAAACCAGGTTTAGGTGCTGCTCTCAAGGCTAAGTTCTTAGCCGCACAAGCGATATTGGAGAGAGGCTCTCAAATTGAGCGAGACCGCTTATCAGGCTTTAGACCCGGTGGGTTGCCTGCCTTCAACAATGCAAGTATTGTTAGTTGGAATAGCGGGACGGGCGTCGCCAACGCCCCTGCTGGACAGCCTCAGTTGGTCACCGGCTGCGATCCAAACCTCTTCCCTTCCTCCCAGGCTGAAGATAGAGTAGCACTGGCGCTGGCACTTTGTCAGAACATCAGCAAAACAGTAAAATACCCGTCGCTTTATTATCTCTTTCCACCGTTTCCGCATGACAACAACGGGACGGACGATACTTCGACACCGGGCGTTCTCTTCGACCATACCCAACCACCTACAGAAGAATATGTGGCTGATCCTTACGTAGTGAGTAAGAATAGCAACACGAGTGAGAACACTTTCCTTGCTGTTTCTGACGCTAATATTTCAGTTTTGGCGACGGCATTCGCACCGCGTGCCACCGACTTTACCGGTTGGAAGCTGCCAACGGCGGATCCACCATCTGGGACAGGTACTGTTCTCACTGATCCAAATGCTCAGCCTTTCAGAATCACCATGGGGACTTCTGGCCGTGATATTACGCTGCTAGACAAGGGTATGTACGACGGCCGCGAGATGATGAGCCTGCGAATGTTGGATCTTGATATTGCAAAGCTAGCTAATAACGATAACGTGAGCGATCGCTGGATTTCAAACATAGATGGCATCGTTTACGCCTTTCGAGAAGATGCTATCCGAGAAGACGCTATCGTAAGACCAAAAGCAGCGAGTGGTGCTAACTGGGCAGATTGCGATACTTGGGCCGAGGTCTATACCAACAGCAGTAGTGCCGATTCTCCTGTCACTGGCAACAATAGAGACTGCCGCCTGAAAAAACTGACAGGTGCTCCCTACCTGCAAGATCCCCCACTGATGGCTGGGTCGCAAGTCAACACAAAGCCTATTGACTTCTATGCTGATCCTGATCGCCGTCCTTACGGCTTTAGATTGATCAACGGTTCCACCTTAAACAGGGATAGCAGCGTACTGTCAGGAATGACATTCGTCACTGACAATATGGTCTACGTCAAGGGAGACTTTAACCTTCACACCTCAACTGGGGCATTAGGCACGAGTTCTGGCACTGCTTGCAGCAACCTCCTTGAAGAATTTACCGCCAGGTTAATTCAGAACGATTGCAGTCTCAGCAGTAGTATAGATTTCTACACTGGTCGGGCTGTTAACCAGATCAATGGGGCTAATTTTTCTGCGCCTGCCATGGACAAATGGCGGCCAGTAGAAATTGTTGGAGATGCTGTGGGTGTTCTATCAAACGCCTTTGTCGACGGCAATATTCAAGATGGGTTTACGCTACTGCGCAACCAAAGCTCAACTGGTACGGGTGTCAGCTCTTATCAAAATCAAAATCGCCTGTCAGACAATGGAACAAAGGATGCTAGTTACTGGCGACATGCCAATCCAAGTGATGTCACAACTCCGATCCTTGTAGATCGCAATGGTGGCGTCATCCAAGCCTCCAACGACTCCCCCGTTCCTAGCAATAATTACGTCAAATTTTCAGATAGCAATAACGATTTCTACGATAAGCGAGGAGGAGACCTTATACCCGCTGGTCGCACAATTGTGAATGCGGTCTTTATCAGTGGGATTGTTCCTTCTCAAGCAGGCCAGTCATATGGCGGCATGCACAACTTCCCAAGGTTCTAAGAGCATTGGCAAAATGTAGACCTTCATATTTCAGGCGGATTTTTCCAACTGAACTTTAGTACATCTGCAACGACACCTTTCCACCAA
>JBBSBS010000552.1:0-4137 GCA_038251045.1 Aggregatilineales bacterium
AACACGGTCGGATCGGGCAGGCGCACCTGTCTTAATTTGACCGGCATTCATCGCGACCGCCAAATCTGCAATCGTCGTATCTTCCGTTTCGCCGCTGCGGTGGCTTGCAACAACTGTCCATCCATGCCGTTGGCTCAATTCGCTTGCAGCCATAGCCTCGGTCAGCGTGCCAATCTGGTTGACTTTGCACAAAAGTGAATTCGCGGCTTTCTCTTTAATTGCGCGTTCTACCCGTTCAACATTCGTGACCAATAAATCATCACCCACAATTTGAACTTTGTCCCCGATTTTGGCAACCAGCTTCGACCAATTAGCCCAGTCATCTTGCGCCAGTCCATCTTCCAATGAAATAATCGGGTAACGTGCTGCCCAATCTGCCCAGAATTCCACCATTTCTTCGCCCGAAAGCACGCGCCCCTCAATGTCCAGATGATACATGCCGTCACGGTACAACTCCGATGCCGCTGGGTCAAGCGCTATCCGAACCTGTTCACCGGGCGTATAACCGGCTTTCTGAATGGCTTCGATGATGACATCTAGCGCCGCTTGGTTTGAACCCAAACTTGGAGCAAAACCACCTTCATCACCCACAGTCGTGCTGTGTCCTGCTTTGTGCAAAATCTTTTTGAGTGCTTGGAAGATTTCCACACCCCAGCGCAGCGCCTCGCGGAACGATTCGGCGCCGACTGGAATCACCATAAATTCTTGAAAATCGGTGCTGTTGGTTGCGTGTTTGCCACCATTCATGATGTTCATCATGGGTACTGGCAGTATGTGGGCGTGTACACCTCCCAAATAGGCGTATAGTGGTAAATTGACACTGTCTGCTGCCGCATGAGCAACCGCCAATGAAACGCCTAAAATGGAATTTGCACCCAGATTTGATTTGGTAGGGGTTCCGTCTAGTTCAATCATGGTTTCATCCACGATTTTTTGCTGGGCATACATACCGCGCAGCGCTTCAGCCAGTGGCCCGTTTACGGCGTTGACTGCCCGCTGTACCCCTTTACCTTCGTAACGCATCTTATCGCCGTCGCGCAGTTCCAATGCCTCATGCTCGCCAGTCGATGCGCCACTCGGTACGATTGCCCGCCCAAATGCCCCATCCGCCAGCCGAACCTCAACTTCAATAGTGGGATTCCCACGCGAGTCTAAAATTTCACGTCCGTGAATATGTTCAATGATCGACATATTAATCTCCTGTGTGGTTAGTTGAACCATAGCGTGACGAATGAAAAATGTCACCTGATTGCCGTTGTGAGTTGTCTTATAGGTTGCAACCCATAATGATATACCGATTTGTCCAACTCGTCACCTGCAAACTGTCAAAATGCCTGTAATTAATTTATAATTTCGACAAGTGATGACAATTGAGACTTTAACATAATGCTATCTAGGCGCAGAGTCTACCTTGATTATTCTGCCAGCACGCCAACTGATCCCCGTGTACTTGATGCCATGTTGCCCTATTTTACGACTGACTACGGTAACGCTGCCTCATCTCACGCCTTAGGCCGAAAAGCTGAACATACGATTAATGCAGCCCGCGCTACTATTGCGCGGGTGCTAAACTGCAATCCTCATGAAATTCGATTTACCAGTGGTGCCTCAGAAGCGAATAATCTTTCTTTACGGGGCACAAGCTGGTCTGCACGCCACAGAGAGCAGGGCAAGCATCTCATAACCAGTCCGGTTGAGCACAGTGCCGTTATCAAAACGGTTGAACAATTATCGACTGTAATGGGTTTTGAACACAGCCTTCTGCCTGTAGATCATCTCGGTAGAGTGCATCCCGATGATTTTGAAAAGCTTCATCGTAACGATACAACCCTCGTTAGTGTCATGCTGGTCAATAATGAGGTTGGTACAATTCAACCAATTGCCGATCTAGCGAAATTGGCGCACGCGCATCAAATTCCAATTCATACCGATGCCGTACAGGCCGCCGGACAATTATCGTTGGATGTCCAATCACTCAGTGTTGATATGCTGAGTCTTTCTGCCCACAAATTTTATGGGCCAAAAGGCATTGGCATACTTTTTGTGCGCGACGGAATCGAATTCGACCGCTATGATGAACAAGTTGGGGAGTCAATAAATATTCCCTTCATCGTCGGCATGGCAAAGGCGCTTGAGTTAGCATATGCCGAATTACCCGACCGTGTTAAGTATTTCACCGGTCTGCGCGATCAACTCATCGAAGGTGTTTTACGCTGTATTCCGGATGTGATCTTAACGGGTCATCCTACCCATCGCCTTCCGTCCCACGCTAGCTTCTTGTTTGATGGCTTGGATGGAAATTCGTTGGTGACCCATTTGGATATGCGCGGAGTGGCTACCAGTAGTGCCTCGGCCTGTAAAACGGGTAACCCTGAACCGTCCTCTGTTTTACTGGCAATGGGTTACACCCCGAAAGAAGCATTGGGTAGCTTGCGTCTAACCGTCGGGCTGCAAACATCGCCGGAAGATATTGATTACACCGTAGATGTTTTGAGCGAAGTCGTAATGAAACTGCGAAAATTGAATCGAGAAATGGCGCTATGAGTGATAATTCAAATACAAGAGTAGTCGTAGCAATGAGCGGCGGAGTCGATAGCTCGGTAGCCGCAGCGTTGCTGGTCGAGCAGGGCTATGATGTCGTCGGCATGATGATGCGCCTCTGGTCAGAAGAAACAGTCGCCGGCGGTGCGCACAACCGCTGCTGCACACCCGATCAAATGTCGGATGCCCGCCGAATCGCGGCACAGCTGGGCATTCCTTTCTATGTGCTGGATACCAAAGACGTGTTCCGCAACACCATCGTCGAATTTTTTGTCGATCAGCACCGGCAGGGCGTAACACCCAACCCCTGTATGGAATGTAATCGTCAAATTCGCTTTCGTTACCTGCTACAGAACGCGCTCGCGTTGGATGCCCAATATCTCGCCACCGGTCATTATGCCCGCGTTTCACAAAATGATGATGGACAATTTATCCTCCGCAAGTCGGTGGATAATCATAAAGATCAAAGCTATGTTCTCAGTGTATTGGGGCAGGAACAGCTCAGTCACACCTTGTTTCCGGTTGGTGAATATACCAAACCCGAAGTGCGTGAACTAGCGGCGCGTTTTGGTTTGCCCACCGCCAGCAAACAGGATAGTCAGGATTTGTGCTTTATTGGTGACAATAACTATCGCCGCTTCTTGACTGATCATGCCCCCGAGGTGATGGTATCCGGCCCCATTGTTCGCAAGAGTGGCGAAGTCGTCGGGGAACACGGCGGCTTGGTCAATTATACTATTGGGCAGCGCAAAGGTTTAGGCTTATCCAGTCATGACCCGCTTTATGTCATCGGCATTAATCCGCAGCAGAATGTGCTTGTCGTCGGTACTGCGGATGAATTGGGGAAGGCTTCACTTACAGCCAAGCGTGTCAATTGGGTGAGTGATGTCATTCCAACCGAACCTTTCCGTGCCGAGGTCAAGATTCGCTATAAGTCCACACCTGTTCCCGCCCTCATCGAGCCGTTGCCCGATTTCCGTATGGCGATCTCATTTGATGCCCCTCTGCGTGATATTACACCCGGTCAAGCTGCTGTGGTCTATGACGGTGACATTGTACTGGGTGGTGGTGTTATTGAACGCTCTGTTGTGGCTGACGTGACCTAACACATTCTTAAGGGAGGATTTGTGTATCCTCCCTTAAGAATAAACATTCACCCCAAAGCATATTAGTACAAAAGTTTATATTAGGTTTGTCGGCAAACCATTTTCCAACCATTGATAAACTCTATACCTTCATTACTCGCCTGCAAAGTTAGCGCCAACTCCGCTTAAGAGTTACCAAATGTCCGACCAAATGGTCACCCCATCCGTTACCATATCGATTATGCTTGTCTAAGCGTGGGATTGTGTGACCCCTTCCGTCTACGCACCTTAACATCTCACTTTAATGGCAATATTGGCATAAACCCGACCTTTGCCATTGCTGAATTTGCTGCCGATTTGCCAGCGGTTCCTCTAAAGATTGTGAATTGCGATGCGAAAACCACCATTCTCAACAACACCATTTTGTGGCGACCAAAGCCGTTGTGTCGCCGACGACGACGACACAAAACCGAAATACCGAATTTGAAGAATTTTCCGAAGTTTCTCCCGT
>JBBSBS010000553.1:0-4133 GCA_038251045.1 Aggregatilineales bacterium
GCTTTACCTGTGTAATAGGGGCGAGAACGTCAGCGCCCGTATAACACAACCTGCCACATGCCGCTGTTTTTCTGGAAACGCGGGGAAAACCCACTGGCTCGCACCGCCGCATCAACCGTCGCAGATGGATGCACAAAAAAGCGAAACGGATTGCGCCGAATCCGGAGCCAGCCATTCAGAAACCGTCCACCCAAACGCATCCACCATGTATCACGCGGGTAAACAATCCCATAGAACTGTCGTGCGTGGGCGGTTGATGAAGCCACCAGCGCGGGCATATCAGGATAGCAGCACAATACGCGGTCAAGCGTCACAATATCAGCTGGGGCAATCTCCGGCGCGAGTTCAACAAAGTTGCCATGTAAATAAGTCACGCGCTCTTTGTGACCACGCTTGGCAGCTTCTTCCTGCGATGCCCCCAAATAGGCTGTCGAAGCATCGACATGTACCGCCGACTCCACCCCATCCGCCAGCAGTTCGTGTTGGATAGCACCCACACCACCGCCAATATCGAGCAGCGTCCAACCCGTGTTCAGACCGTTGCGAATGGCATCCAACAGCAGGCGGGTTGACTTGGCTGGCCCCTTCTTACGGTATCCGTTTAATTCGCCGCGTGCGATGCTGGCATCAAACAGTTTATCGGCTCCCTGACAATGTGGACATGACATGGTTCTTGTTCCTCAGGTTGTCTTTTCGAGATTGATCGTGCTTTTCCCACCTGCCGGGTCGAGGCTGAGAGTCTGGTCACGGTCATTATAATCAATCAGTTCGGCGTAGCGTCCCCAATCAATAGCGATATCCAGTTGGCGCTCGGCTAATTCATCCGGAAATTCCGGCGAAAGCGCGGTGTAAAACAACTTCCACGGCAGTGTACCATCAGATGCCGATTCGAGCATATCCATCACCCAGCGAATCATCGGCAGGCGGCGGGCGCGGCTTGCAAATATCTCTTTACGGGTCAAAATCGAGGCTTCAGCAAAGGTTTGCCCCAACGGCGTAAGATGAATATCGCCTTCCTTCACTTCCACGAAGCCCATCATTTCACCCATTTCGACACTGTGCATCAAAACGGCCATCTCAATACCGAGGTCGTCTTCTAGCCGGTAAAGGTCATAATGCCCCGATTCCTGATCGATAAATTCGAGCATACCGGCTAACTCATCAACCGAGGCACGCGGCAGAATACGGGTCATACCCGGTGCGCCGGGGGGTGTACCGACTTCTTTAGCTTCGGGTTCAGTTCGTCCGGCAATCGCCCCATAAATGCGATCCACCAGCGCTTCAAAGGCTGCATCCTTACGCTGGCGCGGCTGTGGCAGGTCAACATGAAACTCCGCCACGATATGCCCCGGTTCTTTGCCCATAACGACGATCCGATCCGCCATCGAAATCGCTTCTTCGATATTGTGGCTGACCATCAAGATAGCTTTGGTCGGCAGTTGACCGGATGACCACAGCTCCATCAACTCACCGCGCAGCGCCTCGGCACTCAGCACATCCAGAGCGCTGAACGGCTCGTCCAAGCACAATAATTCCGGCTCAACTGCCAGCGCCCGCGCAAACCCTACCTTCTGGCGCATCCCACCGGAAAGCTCACGCGGATAAGCCGACTCGAAACCGTCCATACCCACCAGATCAATCAGGTTTTCGGCGCGCGTCTGGTGTTCGGCGGCGGGTATATCGCGGGCTTCCAACGCCAGCTTGACGTTATCCAGCACCGTCAGCCACGGGTACAGTGCAAAACTCTGAAAGACCATCGTGGCATAGGGATTGACACCTGCCACAGGTTTACCGCGATAAAAAACCGTGCCTTCACTGGGCGCAATCAATCCGGTAATCATCCGCAGCAGCGTACTTTTACCGCAGCCCGACGGCCCCAGCAGCGCCACAAATTCACCTTTGTGAATCGTCAGGTTAATATCCTTGACTGCTGTGAACAGCCGATCCGCCTGACCAAAGGTGCGGGTCACATGATCGATCCCCAGCAAAATTTCAGCCGTCATGTGAAACTGCCTTTCTCATCTACTGATCCATGCGGTAGCGGGTTTCCGCGATATGAAACAAACGCCGCCAGAAGAAGCGGTTAATCAGCACCACAATCATAATCATCGTCAGGGTCGAAGCCAGCAGCAGTGCATAATTGGCTTCGGCAGTCGCGGTTGTTATCAGCGAACCCAACCCGATCACGCGGCTGGTTTTTCCGGCAAAGTTGGTATATTCCGCCACAATACTGGCGTTCCATGCCCCACCGCTGGCGGTAATCAAGCCAGTGATGATGTACGGAAACAACCCCGGCAGAATCAATGTACGCCAGCGCCGCCAGCCTTTGAGTTGCAGCAGATCACTGGTGTAGTTGAGGTCTTGCGGAATCGCTGATGCTCCGGCGATGATGTTGAACAACAAATACCACTGTGTACCCAGCAGCATCAGCAAAATCGCGGCGATGTTCCCGCCACCCTGCACGCTTAACAAACCGAGCAGCAGCACCGGAAAGAGCGCCGTTGCCGGAATTGCAGCCAGAATTTGCACGACGGGTTGCAAGATACGGGCGGCGCGGGCGCTCGTCCCAATCCACACGCCAATCGGGATCGTCCACAACAGCGCAATACCAATAGCCAGCGCCACCCGCAGCAGCGTCGCCCCTGCTCCGAGTGCAATTTGTCCCCACATATCAACCGGCAGCGTCAGCAGCAAGCGAATCGCCTCGATAAGCGCGTATCCGACCACCAGCACAAGGATAATCATCAGCAGCCACGTCATCGGTGTACGGCGGGACGACTGCGTGGCAGGCTCAAGGCTGGGGACATATACCTGCGGTTTGTTAAGGGCGGTGTTCAACCGATTGAACAGCGGGCTAAAAACACGCTTGCTGATGTTATGTGCCAACCGTGACCGCCGCAAACCATCCAGAAACCACGAAGTAGCAGGGTTATCATTCGCCACCTGCGACACTTTATAGCGTTCCGCCCATGCCAGCAGCGGTCGCCATACCAATTGGTCGAGCAGCACAATAATCAACACCAATGTGGCGATGCCCAGCAGCAGCGCTTGCGAGTTGCCTTCAGAGGCCGCCGTTTGCAGATATGCGCCTAAACCCGGCAGCCGGAAGTCACGGTCGCCCAGCGTGAAAATTTCCGCCGCCATCAAGAAGAACCAACCGCCTGCCCACGACATCACACTGTTCCAGATCAAGCCCAGCGTAGCAAAGGGCAGTTCCAACTGGCGGAAGCGCAGCCACGGACTAAAGCGAAACACAGCGGCAGCTTCCCGCAGTTCTGTCGGGATGGTCGTCATCGACTGGTAGAAGCTGAAGGTCAGGTTCCACGCTTGGCTGGTGAATATCAGGATGATGGCGGAGAGTTCAACTGCCACGCGCTGCGGGAAGATAGCGATCAATGCCAGCAGCACCACCGGCAAGAACGACAAAATCGGTATCGATTGCAGGATGTCTAGTACGGGCAGTAACCAGCGTCCTGCACCGGGGCGGCGGGCAGCCGTATACCCGTAGGATATGGAAAAGCTCATCGACAGCACATAAGCCGTCAGCATCCGCCCCAGTGAGAGCATCGCGTAGTACGGCAGCGCAGAACCGGACAGGCTGATGTCCGGGCCGCGAACAACCGCCGGTGTATTAAAAGCCAGCCGGATACCGAGGTAAATAAATACACCGATCAGCAGCAGGGCGACCACATCGCTGATATTAAATAATCGTAGGTGGGAGATGGGGGGTCGGAATGTCAATTTGCGAACCGACATAACTGACTCCTATGTGAAGTAAAAACCGTCGTTCGCACAAGCAGGGTAATCATACACCGCCGCTGACGGATTTGCATGTTAAGATCGTGAAAGTTCTGCTGGTCGCTTTCGTGCTATAATCCGAAGTTCAATTCTTCGAGCAGGAGTATCTGAATTGAACCGTCACAAAATCAGACTATTTCTCGTTTTGCTGACCTTTGCCACCGTCATACTCGCTGCCTGTGGCTCCCAACCAGCATTGACTCCCTTCGAATCAAAAGATATTTCGCTGCCAGTAATTGATACCGATGCGGCTACTAGCATTAACACACTGAATAGGCTTCAAAACATTGCCGCTCAAACTGTGGAGCAGCGCATTGTCCTCAAAGATGCCACCC
>JBBSBS010000554.1:0-4127 GCA_038251045.1 Aggregatilineales bacterium
GGGATGGCAGATAGGAGGGTCTCAGACCCTCCCCTACGATAATGCAATTTGTTGTGATCTATCACTTGCCGTCTGACCACTACCGCACGATATATCAGGCCGGTTACTTTGAATTCAACTTGACCAGTACATCGCCCATTGTCTGGATGATGCTTTCGACTTCTTCAGCGGTGATAATCAAGGGCGGCGAGAAAGCCAGCGCATTACCGACTACCCGCGTCCGCAGTCCGGCATCCATCGCTGCACCCATCAAGGCGTTGGCCGTGGCTGCGTCCGGTGTGCGGGTGGTCGTTTTGTCTTTGACGATCTCGATGGCGCACAGCAGGCCTTTGCCGCGGGCGTTATCGACCTGCGGGAACTCGGTCAAGGCTGCCAGCCCTTCCAGCAGGATTTCACCGCTGGTTCGGGCATTCCGCACCAGATGATCACGCTCAATAATGTCGATGTTTTTGAGGGCGACGGCGCAGGCGGTGGCATGACCGGAATAGGTATAGCCGTGCATATAGGACTCGGCTTCGGGCGCATCCCAGATGGCCTCGCGGATTGCGTCCGAAATTTGCATCCCGCCCAGAGGAATGTAGCCGCTGGTGATGCCTTTGGCGAACGTCAGAATATCCGGCTGTACACCCCAATGGGTGAGCGCGAACATTTCTCCGGTACGCCCGAATCCGGTAATTACTTCATCAGCGATGAACAGCACATCGTATTTATCGCAGATGGCACGTATGAGAGGGAAGTAATCATCCGGCGGCACGATTACGCCGCCGACACCTTGAATCGGCTCGGCGATAAAGGCCGCGATGGTATCCGCACCTTCGCGCAATATGGTTTCTTCGAGCGCCCGTGCTGCCGCCTGCCCGACGGTTTCACCGGCTTTGATGTCACCTTCATAGCGGTGGGGATTGGGCGCGGGGATGTGTAGGAAGCCCGGAACTTGTGGGCCAAAAGGCGTATGATAACGGCTGATGCCGGTGGCACTGGTGGCTGCCATCGAGATGCCGTGATAGGCACTGTTACGGGCGATAATTTTAAGTTTATTTTTCTTGCCCATGCGCTGCCAGTAAAAGAAGGCTGTCTTAAATGCGCTCTCGTTTGACTCCGAGCCGCCAGAGGTAAAAAGGGTTGTTTTCAGCTTGGGATAGGCATAACCGGAAAGTTTATCGGCTAGTTGGGAGGCGGGGAGGTTGGTCATGCCGGCGAAGTTGGATGTGAAGGGCAGTTTGAGCATTTGCTCGCGGGCGACTTCCGGCAGTTCAGTGTTGCCGTAGCCAATGTTGACGTTCCACAGCCCCGCCATGCCGTCCAGAATTTTCTTTCCCTCGGTGGTGTAAAGATATATGCCATCGGCATGGTCGATCACCAAAGGGTTGGTGTGGCGTGCCGGATGTTGCAGCGGGTGAAGCTGCGCCTGATCCTGTTCAATCCACATTGCTGTATCTGTTTGACTCGTCATAAAAGCGCTCCTTCATGCTTGATTGGGCAGACTCTAACACAAAGCGACAGCACCAGAAAGTGATCTCTGTCAGTTTAAGGTGAGCCAACTGCCACGGCAGAGCGGTCATCATCCCAATGCTACATCTAACAGCATCATGACGGCGAAACCGACCATTGCTCCGGTGGTTGCCAGATCCGTATTACCCCCGCGCTGTGATTCGGGAATGACTTCTTCAACGACCACGAATATCATCGCGCCGGCTGCGAAGGCCAGTGCATACGGGAGCAGCGGGCGCATGACAATAACTGCCGCTGCGCCAATTATGGCGGCAATGGGTTCAACAACTGCCGATAACTGCCCGTACCAAAAGCTTTTGAGTCTGGACATCCCTTCACCCCGCAGTGGAACGGCAACCGCGATGCCTTCAGGAAAGTTTTGTAGTCCGATACCGATTGCCAGCGCCACCGCGCCCGACAGGGTTGCTGATGGAACTCCGGCTGCCGCAGCACCAAATGCTACCCCGATGGCTAAGCCTTCCGGAATGTTGTGCAGCGTAATTGCCAGCACGAGCAAAATAGAGCGACGCAGATTCGATTTCGGTCCTTCGGCTTCGCTGGACGGGAAGCCTAAGTGTAAATGCGGCAGCAGCCTATCGATGACCCGTAAAAAGACACCACCGAGCAAAAACCCGCTGACAGCAGGGAACCACGATGGCAACGAGCCACCTTCCGACATCTCGATTGCAGGCGCAAGCAGCGACCAATAGCTGGCGGCGATCATCACACCGGCGGTGAAACCTAACATGACATCCAGCAGCTTGCGGCTGACCTCGCGTGTCGTGAATACAATGGCAGCACCTAAGGCGGTTACCCCCCATGTAAAAAGGGTTGCCAATAGTGCTTGGACGATTGGGGAAAGGTCTTTTATGATGTCTGGTGACATGATCGGTTGAACCTACACTACAAATTTGACTCTGAAAATTTGGGATAACCCACTTGACTTATACTTTTGGATAATGGTTCGAGGATACCCCTTTATGGCAATTTGTCCATCAAGCGAGAGGTTGAAACAAGACCTGTTCGTTCGACACTATATACAATACCATCGATGGGAAATCTAAAGAGGTACAGTACATGATGCGTATTGCAAAGTGGATGGGTGTTGTCAGTTTGTTGGCATTGAGCGTAGGGATGGTCGGGCAGGCTGTCACCGCTGCCGCTGCTTCCGATTGTGCCATCGAGCAAGAAAATTATGTGGCTGAAGCACGGCCTGATGACGCGATGCGCTTTGCCGTTATCGGTGATTTCGGTTCTGCTGACAAGAGTGAAGCATCGGTCGCGGATATGGTCACGAGTTGGGAGCCGGATTTCATCGTGACGACGGGCGACAACAACTATACGTTGGGGTTAGCCATGACGATTGATGCCAATATCGGTCAGTATTATCATGCTTATATTGGTGATTACACGGGGAACTATGGCGAAGGCAGCGCCGAGAATCGGTTCTTTCCGGCGCTGGGCAACCACGATTGGGGCTTGGGCAGCATCGACCCGTACCTCGATTACTTCACCCTGCCCGATAACGAACGCTATTACCGATTTGTGGAGGGTACGGTCGAGTTTTTCATGCTCGACAGCGATACCCGTGAGCCGGATGGCGTGAGCAGCACATCGGTACAGGGTCAGTGGCTACAAGCAGCGCTGGCGGATTCGAAAGCCGTTTACAAAGTGGTCGTCTTTCACCATCCGGTTTATTCCTCGGCTGAACATGGGTCGAGTGACTGGATGCAGTGGCCGTTTGCGGATTGGGGTGCTGATGTGGTGCTGAATGGGCACGACCATGTGTATGAGCGAATTATGCAGGATGGCATAACCTATATTGTTGATGGCGCGGGTGGTCAAAGCCTCTATAACTTCAAGACTCCGGTTGAAGGGAGCGAGGTTCGCTACAACTGTAACTTTGGAGCGCTGCTGGTGGATACGACCGATACGGTTATGACGCTGCGCTTTATTACCATCGGCGGCGGATTGGTCGATACCTATAAGCTCAAGCCTAAAACGAAGTAGCGACGGTTCTTGATGTTCTCAGGCAGCACAAAGGTAATCTTCACCAGTTCTCCATATTTTGTTGTTAAAGTTCCCCATGTCCTTTGAGTTAATCGCATCTTCATCGAAGCTAACCCCCGGCTCAAAGGACAAATTTTCACTAATTGCCAAGGGAATCAGACCTATGTTCAGCCGTATTCGCTTGTTTGTGGTATTGGTCGTCGCGATTTTCGTGTCGAGCACCGTTTTGTTTGTGCAGGCTCAAGAAGCTACGCCAGAAGCCACTACTACTGTCGCCGAAACCAGTTTCACCCGTTTTGATCTCAATACGGCTACGGCAGATGACTTTCTAACTATTCCCGATATGAACAACCGCATGGTGCGCGAGTACATGGAATACCGCCCGTATGTGAGCGTGTTGCAGTTCCGTCAGGAAATTGGCAAGTATGTGGGTGATGAACAGGTTGCGGCATGGGAACCATATATTTTCGTGCCGATCCAGATTGATGAGGCGGATGTGGAAACACTCAAGCAAATACCGGGTGTGGATGATACTATCGCCAACGAATTGATAGCCGCCCGTCCATATTCTACCAATGAAGCTTTTTTGACCAAGCTGGCGACTTACCTGACTGCCGATCAGATGA
>JBBSBS010000555.1:0-4124 GCA_038251045.1 Aggregatilineales bacterium
ACCAATGGATACACATTTACAAATGCCGGGGTGCGAGATGTTACGATCAGTGTAGGACAACTCTGCGGGGTCGATCCAGAAACCGGAGCCGTCATCACCAATTCCGCCAACCTGCTTCCCCTGAAAGCACAATCGGTCACAGCCGGTTCGTTTGTCGGTAACGGCTCTGGTCTGACTAATGTAAGCGCAGCAAATATCGTAGGCACGATTTCCACCAATCAGCTTCCTGCCGAATTCGGCGGCGGAACGACGACCAACATAGCTTGGGGCGCTATTTCTGGGCCACTGACTAATCAGTCTGATTTGGTGAGTATTCTGTCCTGCAAGGCGAATAGCGCCGCGTTGGCTGCTGTCGCAACCAGTGGTAATTATAATGATTTGTCGGTTACCGACGGCTCTATGGCTCAAGCCAAGGTGAGCGGATTAACTAACGCGCTGGCTGGCAAGCTCAGTACGTCATGGAGCACAAACCTTGGAACAATGGCATATGCGGCAACCAATGCGTATGTTCCTGCAACGGGCATTAGCAACCTGCTCAACAAAACAACGACTTCCAATGTGCTGACCGGCGTGTTGACGGTTAATTCAAATTTGACGGTGCAGGGCACGATCATTGCATCGAATTTCTTAACGGGCGTGATCAAGCAGGAGTCGGTTGTTATCGCTCAGGCTAACATCGCTACTTCAGGATGGTATCGGGTTGCTACGGCGACCGGGCGAGGAGTCGGAACATTCAGCTTTTCTGTGGCGGGAGCGAACGCATTTCAAAGACTGACGGTTGATGCAATAGCAGGGGCATATCATGCCGGTAACGCCTTGATTATACGGCCGAACTTGAAATACAACAATCCGATTCTCAGTAAGATCCGGATTTCATATGTTACTAATACAGCCAACGTATTTCTGGATGTATATCTGCAAAATGCGCTGACGGATTTAGGCATATCCATGGATCAAGTACTCAATCTAAGCGAACCAAGTTGCAGTTGGAAGCTTAATGTAATTCCGCAGATGAATCCGACGGTCGGTGATACGGATGCCATTGAGCTGGCTACAACAAAATATCACAGTCTTCAAATCGCCAGTAGCGAAGGTCTTATAAGCTCCCCGTCGATTCTCACGCAGAATGCGGTTGGGATTGGGACGAATGCGCCTTCCGAAATGCTGCATGTAGTCGGCAACGTTAAAGCCGCCGGCAAATTCATTGGCGACGGTTCTGGACTAACCAATTTGAATTTTGCAAATCTGTCGGTTCCGACAGGCGCAATCGCTCAGGCGCAGGTCAACGGTTTAACCACCGCCTTAGCGGGCAAGCTCAGCACCAATAGCGTTGGAACGATGGCGTATGCTTCGACAACCAATTATATCACCACGGCGCAGTTCACCGCAGGAACCAGTAATCTATTAAGTAAGACTGGTGACGCAATGACAGGTTCGCTGACGTTGCGAACCAACCTACTGGCGCAAGGACAAGTCATTATTGGATCGGCAGCATTTACACAGCAAATCGTTTCCAACGCGGTAACAGGTTCGCTGATTGTAGAAGGCATCATCCGCGGCAACGGCTCCGGATTGACCAATCTGCCAGCCGCAAACATTACCGGAACGATACCGGTCGGGCAGATTCCTGTCGCGACAACGGCTTCAGCAGGATTGCTGACGGCGGAAGACAAGCAGAAGCTTAACAACGTCAGTGGCGTGGTTAATGGCGATGCTTATTATCTCACGCACGACGGATCAAGGCCGATGACCGGCAACCTCAATCTGAATGGCAATAAAATTACGAACCTTGCCGATGCAAGCAGTGATGCCGATGCGGCCAGTCGGAGAAATGTTAAAACGATGATGCAGCAGGTTCCGGAATACGGCGATCTCTCGATGGGCGAATTCACCAGTCAGGTTGCGATGCCGGATCGTCCGGTTCCGGCAGTGATTAATTCTGCGGATATTGCGCCGAGCGCTGTAACAACCGCAAAATTGACCGACAATGCCGTTACGTTTGCGAAGATGAATAAAATCGCCGGCCATACCGTTCTGGGGAATATGGGCACTGAGGATGCGGCTCCAACAGCAATTGCGGTGAAGAATGAAGACAATATGTCTTCCAATTCCGATACGGCATTAGCGACTCAAAAAAGTATTAAGAGCTATGTTGGGATGGCAATTAACGATACCCACTCATTTCAAATCAATGGCTACCAAGTTTTGCCAAGTGGTCTAATTATGCAGTGGGGAGTATACACCAATGAATTGGAAGGAACCTACGCAGTCAATCTTCCAAAGACTTTTGTTAATGCGATTTTTATAGTGAGCGGAACTCCGAATACTGCTTTGGGATATTGTAAAGATGTTAATTCAAATTCAGCTGGGAAAAACGGAGCAAGCCTGTCTTCAATCCTTGTAACAACCGACCGTGGAGGGGGATGTTCCTCTACCAGCTGGTTTGCCATAGGGTTCTAGAAAAGGGGAAACACAATGAAAATTCACTTGGAATATTAAAAAAAAACTTCGTAGGCCTAGCACGCTCCGCCGAATGTTAAAAATCTGGTGAGACTAAGCGAAAACGTGGATATAGTTGTCCCGCTCCTTGAATGGGAGATTATCTAAAGTGCAAAGCGTCCAATATGGCAATAGGTTTGTTTGTTCAAAAGAAGGTTCGATAAACTGATAGTTGCCAAGCGACGCCTCCACCAGATAAGCAAAGCAGAAAAATATGAATGCGCATAAAAAATGTATCTTTAAGTGTCTTGCTGTGATCGCTTTGGTAGCCTCCTCTACTTTATCTTTCGCAAATAATTACCCCCAATGGTGGCTGGATCGCGGGGTGATCAGTAGCAACACAAATGCGACGCCGAATGATTTTGCTTTGGCGAATCAGGGGCAGCTCAAATGGATGGCGACGCAGTGTGCAAAGGAGTTTGAGTTTCGGCTGCCGGGCGGTGCCGGGGCGAGTGTCTGGGGGATAATTAATGACTTCTCTCGTATGGATAACAATGCGGCGTTAAATGTCGGGCAACTAAAAAAGGCGGTTCAGCCATTTTATGATCGGCTTTATCCGGATCATACCAATGCGTATCCGGTCGGCAGGGCGGGAAAGTATCCTTGGTCTTACCCGGATGGGCTTTGCAATGATTATGCCTCGGTGAATATCGGTCAGCTTAAATGCGTCTTTAGTTTTGACCTAGATCGTTCTGGGCTTGGTGCTTCGGCGATGGTTTCCGTGTCCGGGAACATTAGCTATTCGGGAAGTCAGCAGGGAAAGGTAACTGTTCTTGCGGCACTTACTGAAGCGGGGTGGGCGCGCGCCTATTCAATAACGCTGAATCAACCCGGGAGCTATACCATCACTAACATTTCGGCTGGCCGTTCTGTTTGGGTGCGGGTTTTTATCGATACCGATAATAATGGCGTTGGTAATGGCAGTGAACCGTGGGGGAACTGTGCGCTTAATCCTTTTTCGCCGACATCGAATGTCAGTAGTGTAAATATTACGTTGAAGGATGCCGGTGCTGGTTGCGACGGTGTCCCAGACTGGTGGAAGTTGAACCATTTCGGTTCGTTGGCTCAAAACGGCTCGATGGATTTTGATAATGACGGATTGAACAATTACCAGGAATTTTTAGTGGGCACAGACCCAGCAAAGTCAGATACGGACGGAGACGGTCTTAATGACAACGTCGATCCTCATCCGTTAAGTGTTGATGCAGATGCTAACGGCCTTTCCGATAAAGCTGAAGCGGCATTTTCTGCTTCCACGAATAGGTACGGAACCACAGGCGTACTGATCCATGTTTTTGACAAGGGCTGGTACCGCGCAACAGAAACCAATCTCACGTTGATCTCGCTGGGAGAATAAAATGCAGAAAATCATTCAGGGGTTGCCAATCGTAGTTGTCATTGTTGCCTTTGGCATATTGGGATACTGCTTTGTCGAGTCTCGAAAAGCCAAAGATAGCGGAAAGATCGTGTCACAAATGGCCGTCGCGGAAAAGGAGCCAACCAGCCAGCTTCCGATCGCTACAGAATTGCCCGCAGCGGATCGCCAGATAGTTAAGAAGGCCTTTGAGTCTCCCGAAACACTGGACACGGCGAGTGTGGCGCAAACTTCTACCGAGGCTGGCGCC
>JBBSBS010000556.1:0-4099 GCA_038251045.1 Aggregatilineales bacterium
TGAGCACGCCACGTCCGGCCTGCCGCGAATAGGTCACCCCACCCTCCACCCATATCGATAACCTGCAAAATTCACTCCAGGATGGGGTTGGGGGAGCTTTACTCGGCGTTTTGATGACGGAGTAAATTCCCCTGATTCAGATCTTCAACAGAGTTTGTGAAACATTCAGGATAAGAGTCTTTGGAAGAACAGAAAAATTCAACTGTGATAACTTTCTAATGTGGTTGATACGCTAAGTGTTACAACCGTTCTAGAATCAACGTGGCCAAATTCAGGTAGTTGGCCAGTTGTTTTATACTCGGCGGTTTCAAGAATCGAGTGCAACAAGGTTAAGAACTTATCTGTAAATAATATTCACCATCAGCGGCACCTTCCTGAACGCGATGATGGCTGCGGCCAGTTGATTAAGGGCGATGAAGCTACGCTCCAGCTTTTCATAGCGCACCAGCAGCTTGCGAAAGCGGTTGAACCAACTATGTGCGACTTCGACCACCCATCTTCTGGCCTTCTTGTTCGGGTCGTTTACAAGCTCAACGGCCTCTTGTCCGCGCCCTTTGACGTGGGGGATGTAGCTCCGTTGCTCAATGATAGCCAACGCTGGCGCACCCGTATATCCCGCATCGGCGCATAGATGCTTGCTGCGGCGTATTGGCGGCAGAGGCTTATTGATCATGATCGCCTCCAGCACCGCACTCAACTGCGAAACATCATGCCGATTGGCTCCGGTCACGATGATCGATAACGGGACGCCACGCCCGTCCACCAGCAGATGACGCTTACTTCCATTTTTTCCCCCGATCGGTCGGGTTAGCACCGACAGACTCTTGCGCCAGCGGCGCTTTCATCATTGCTCCGTCTATACTTTGCCATCGCCAGGCGATACCTTGCAGATCGTCGTATTCGGCAAGACCGGCTTTCCATAGCTTCTCGAAAAAGCCCGCTTTCTCCCACTGAAGAAAGCGCGTGTGAACAGCACTGGCGCTGCCCAAATGTTTGGGCAACGCCTTCCATTGGCATCCCGTTCTCAGCACATACACGATGCCCTCGAATACCAGTCGCGCATCCTTTGGCTTGCGTCCTCCTCCGATCTTGCGAACATAAGCCTTTCCAGCCGGACGCTCACGTCTCGGTACCAGTGGTTCCACGCGTTTCCAAAAATTATCCGTTACTTCCCAGGATTTCGTCTTCACCATCATCTCTCCCCACGCGCTACTTGCGCATGGGCAGTGATTATGCTTTATTTGCGGATAAGTTCTTAGTCATCTTTGGGGCCAGAGATTCATCAGTTGATGAGATCATCAACTGTTCTGGTTATTTTTCCGTGCGACCATAAGGAACAACGAAAGATTCTGACCAGTTCCCAGACACGTCGGTAATGGCGCACCAACTAATCAAAGAGTTAGCTTAACGGCTAGCTCTTTTTTCTTGGTAATCGGTGTTACCGCCTGACGACTCCGGAGTCGTCAGGCTGGGCAGTAGTGAATGGATGTTCACATTGCACCAACTGGAGTGAATTAACGAAACTGATCTTCGTTGCTGTTTTGCGCTTGTTGTTCGACAGTAAACAGCACTGCGGCTTTGACTCTTGAGGACAGGTTCAGCTTGGTCAGGATATGCCGCACATGCTGCTTTACGGTGTCATAGCTGATGGAGAGTGTTTGTGCGATGGCTTTGTTGCTTTCTCCACGCGACAGCAACTGCAGTATCTCGCGCTCGCGATCGGTGAGCAGCTTGAGTGAATTCTTCGGTTCGTCTTCCGGTTGATCGCCGCGCAGCATCTCGATCATTTTGATCGTCATAGTGGGCGCGACGACCAGCTCACCCGCAGCAACCCGGCGGATGGCATCAACCACATCTTCCGGCGCCATGTCCTTGAGCAAATAGCCCCGCACTCCTGCGCGTATCGCGTTTGCCAGATCGGTTTCAGAATCGCTCATGGTCAGAATGACGGCTGGTATCGAGCAACCTTCTTTACGAATTTGCTCCAGCATGGACAACCCGTCTATCGGCTTCATACGCAAATCCATCACCAAAAGATCGGGTTCTTCGTTCAACAGCACACGCAATCCCTCAATGCTGCCTGTTGCGCCAAGTACCGCAAAGCCGTAGCAGTTGGCGAGCAGTTCGGAGAGTCCGCTGCGGCACAGGTTTTGATCGTCTATCAGAACAACTTTTAACTTCTCATTCATTAACTTCTCTCCAGTCAGACATCGGCTCAGGGAAGAATAATCGCACGCGAGTGCCAATACCCTCAGCGCTTTCAACTTTTATTTCACCGCCGATACGTAGTGCACGTTCGCGCATGATCCTCATGCCATAGTGTCCTTCAATGGGTGTAAAGGCGCAACCTCCGCTACCGTTATCGTCAATGGTGAATGCATAGTAATTGTCGGATAGATCGACCACCAGTCGGGCATGGGTCGCGCCCGAATGGGTGGCGATGTTTGCCAGGGCCTCTTGCACTATATGTGACACCTGGATTTCATATTCAAGTGGTAATTCGAGGTTGGCAACCAGGTTGATATATTCGAGCTCAATGTCATTTCGGTGGCGGAATTCCTCGGCAATGGTCTGTAGCGCATGCAGCAGTCCGGATGGGTCCACCGAACAGCGAAAATCCGTGATCAGTTCCCGAACGGTTTTTTGGCTGCTTTCCAGGGAGTCATCGATATCGTGCGCGTATTTGATAATCATGCTTGTATTGACGGCTCTTATCGATTCAAACAGCAAACTCGTGCGTATCCGGGTATAGGCCAGCGATTGCGCAAGGGAATCGTGAATCTCATTGGCAATGGACTGCCGTTCGGCGATCAGTTCGGACCGTTTGGACTCGCGAGTTGATCGGTTATATTCGACGAGGGTGCTAAGCAGGTCTGCAAATGAAAACACTGTTCTGGAAATATTCTCAAACGGTCCCTGTGGTTCGCTGAAGAACAGGGTGATCATTCCAATGGGTTTTTTGGATGGGATGCGGCTTTGAATCGGCGCAGTGATCAACGATTTAATCTGGCAACCCACATTGCGGCAATTCGGCCGTTTCTCGCACGCACTCAGGTCGGTAGTATAAATATCCTGGCCGATGGATGCCTTGCAGCTTGTTTCGCAATTCAACTCGAGTTCGCTGCCGAGCTTGAGCAGCTCCGCTGGCAGGCCGACAGAACTGAACAATTGATGGGTCTGTCCATGGGCGGGAAGTATCCGGGCTACCCCAGAGGTCGCATTTACATTGCTGATAAGGGTTTCGAGCAGTTTTTCAACTACAGGCTTGAAATCGCCCGTGCGGAAAGCCGCAAGTTCAAGTGTTTCACTTTTTGCGATATCCGTGCCGTTTTCCGGGGGGGTGAAATGAAAGTCATCCGCCCACAAAAAATCCGCGTTTTTGGAATTCTTCAGATTGTTTGTATTCTTGCCCATAAATTTTACAATTCTATTTGTTATATACCTTTACTATCTACATTGCCGCTCAGGCTGATTCTGGATTGCGAAATTCCTTGGTAAAATACACAGAACCTTTATGCATTTCAGAAGCGATGCAGAATACTGCTTGTTGTATGATTTGGCAGTTACAAGAGTATACCCCTCATTCGGGTTATATCACTGCCTCCCCGTAATGGTTATAGACACTAAAAGCGCTCAACAGGTTTAATGAATCCATCAGTAATGTCCGGACATTTAATTAAATAAATTCAACTGGTTATCGTCTTGTGACGTATTCATTTGTAGATCCATGTTTTTAAGCAGTTGTTCCAGTGGTGTTTTCTCAAAAAGCGTGAGACTTAAAATCTGTAGGATCGTGTATAGCGAAGCCTCGGTATTGAGACGTTTTTTTACGATGGCAACCAAGACGTAAACGGCGATGGCAATCCATATTTGTGTTTTGACTGCGTTCTCGGTGGTGCCGTAAAGCTTTTTGATTCGCAGATGCTGCTTGATCCATACATGGACGCCCACTTTTGCCAAGCTTTTAATCGATGATTTTGAGAAGGTAAAGATTGCAGCCATACATCGGGATTTTGTGTGAAGCATTTAGCCTCTATCCCTGATGGAATCCGCTGAGCAACCCCTTATCACTTAAGCGCACTAAAAGTGCTTTGGATCA
>JBBSBS010000557.1:0-4085 GCA_038251045.1 Aggregatilineales bacterium
CTAAATCTAATTCAAACTTGTCAGCAGGTATTGGTTGTTTATTAATCATCAGTAGCACGCTCATAATCTTCCCTTCCTAATTCGCCCAACTCACCACAAACTAAAATGTTCGATCCCATTTCAATGTAAAGAAGAACGAATTATATCCACTCGGCTCCGTGGTGTAGTTTTCCCCGGGTGAATTTTCATCAGCGGCTTCTTCTGACCAAATAGGAGCGGGTTCTTTTTCCTGTTTAGCATGTCGAGCGCACGCTTCTTTCGCCTCGTCCATTTTTCTGAACGTACCGATTGAGTAAGACAACTCATAAGGCACATGCACCAGCGCTTCAATTATCCACCCATCTTCCAGCGCCTTAATCCTCGCGTCCTGTGCTTCCATCGCGCCCAACAGCTTGTCAATGAATATGGTGACAGGTTTTAGATTGCTTCCAGACACGCTTAATTCATCGGGTTTCAATCCTTCTTCCCACAACATCCGAAGGTTTTTTACATCAAATTTAGTTGTATTCATGATCTTCCCTTCCTAATTCGCCCAACTCGTCACAAACTCTGTCCCATGAGGCCACATGCCGCGATTCAGCGCGAATGCCAGCTTCTCCATCCGGCTGGGCAAACGATACCCACGCCGCGCACCGTGTCCCGCCACCCGCACCAACCTACCCGCTGCGTACATCGCCAAACAATCGCGTCTCAGACTGCCTTCCGCCCGATCAACAGGCAGCCGGGGTTGGATGTCTCTAGGCAGTGCGCCCCGTTGTAAATCACGGACGACCTTAGCCACGGCCTCCTCAATCCATTCATACACTTCTTCGGTGTATTCCGACACTCTAATCTCCCCACGCGGACGCATTCCCCACTTCAACGCAAAGGCCGCCCGTTGTGCGCTTGTCGCTAATCGATACCCCTTGGATGCACCGCCGGATACACGCACTACACGCCCCATTTTGCACAACAGATTCAAGTCTTGCTGCACAAGTTTTTCAGCGCGATCAACCGGTAGCAGTTCCACAATCTCGCGTGGCAAAACCCCGCGCCATGATCGCCGCTGCGCCTGCACCATCGCCGCTTCAATTTGTTGGTTGATTGCTTCCTGTTCGCTGATCTTCATTGGCATTCCCACCCGCCCACTAACCTAAATCAATTATATCCCAAGTAGAACATCCGCTCAACTCACCCATCAGAAGAAGGGTTATCAGAACTCGGCATGTCCCAATTCTACTTAGGCATCAGTTGCCGAATCCGTTGATAAATCTCTGCATAGCGTCGCGGTTGATCTTCACGCAGCATTGGCCCATCGACAAAATACCAGTTGCATCGGCTCCACTTATATACAAAAAAATCCTCACGACGGTTCTTACACCGCTCACATTCCAATGTCCACCAACAAGCTAGGTAATACCCGCCAGTGAGATAATAGCCATCGGCATAATGACCTTTGGGCAGTCGATAGCGCTTGTGGGCATGTTCCTTACAAACCGTTTCAGGAACGTCACAACTGCATTTCGCCCCAATCTCGGATTGCTTAAACATGTTGATCCTCCGCCTTCTCTGCCATCCCGATGCAAATCAACTCCCGCGCATCAAGCCACTTCAAATCACCCGGCTGATTAAGCCGCTCCCACCACCAGCTCACTGCTTTGTTGCTGGCTGCTGCGTAAACCTCACATTGAAGCTCGTCGGCTTTGGTTAATTGACCAGCCCACGACCGCGCCTTTGCTGCGTCGAAAAACACACGCTCCTCATACCACCGCACCGGATGAATCCCCATCCGTCCGCTGGCAAACACCAACCGCTTGGCACAGCTCGCCCAGATCGTCGCCGCAGCACTCGCCGCACCGCCCATCAGCCAGCCGTAGACATTCCCATCGCGTTGAATAACGTTCACAAGTGCTTGTCCGGTCATCGAATCGCCGCCATTGCTGCGAATGTGCAGGTGAATCGGCGCGCCTGCATCCTTCGCCCGTAGATAATAAATCTGTGACGCGACACTCTCCAACGCCACTTCCTCCACCGTATCTGGTAAATAAATAATCCGCTGCTCATTCAGCGCATAATCGTTCTCAAGGTCAGACTTGTTCAAGTTGTTTACTCGCTTTGCTCATCAATAAAATGTCCATCCACAAACCTTCGAAGTGCGCCACCTCATAAACCGACAACGTATGCCGCGATTCGCCGATCTGCTTATAACTGCGCTCCAACCCGCGTCCCCGTCGATACTGGTACAGCGACACCTCAAACACCACGTAATGCCACGGACGCAGCGGCGACTGCGGATGCACATAATGGTTTGGGCTGTACACCACCCCGAACTGGCTACCCATCGGCAGCAGGTGAGCCTCGCCAAACTGCAACCCGTAGTAAAACTGAATCGCCGCCGGATAAGCCCGCGCCTCGACGATGTGCCAGCTATCCGGCTGCTGATCCAGTAGGTCGATCATTCACGCCTTCTCAACCGCATACCCACGACGAGCGAACCCCGCTGCAATCACCTCAAAACTTGCCGCCGAAATATTCATCGGCATACGGTTGTTACCCTTGGTCACAAACACCCGCATAAATCGCGGATTGTCAATCACCTTGGCTAAATTCTTTGGTCCCTCAGTTCGATTGCGTCCCATCATTCCCTCCAGTTGATAAATCGTTTGCCGTAATCTTCCCAATATCTCTGCCGACGATGAAACCGTGTGATGCTCTTGGTCACGATCCACCCCTTGAACCGCGTCCGTGTGCTGATCTTGGTCGCGGCTGCTGGTTGCATATGCCCGCGCCGTTTCGCCCGTCGCGACCGCCGCCCGTGTCTCCGTGATTGCTGTGATTGCATCCTCACCTCCCAGAAACCACTTTATCGGTACTCAGTGTTTGATAAATCGTGCGTATTCACCCGTGATATAATCCTTGCCATCCTGCTCGGTAATCAACTTTTCAGGCCATTTCCACGCGGCCTGCGCCCCCGATCTCAACTTGTTTATCACCAACCCCGGTGGAGACTTGACATCGGTCTGTGTTCGAACCTCTGCGATCACGGCATAAATGCGATCAACGCCGTATTGCTGGATCATCATCTCTAATTCAGCTGGTCGGCAGCCGTTGAAAAACAATTTCAGATCAGCCGGTGGATCATCCGGGCAATCCTCCTCGCCCAGCCAATCGACTTGGGCAGGGGAAACGGGCGGAACGGAAGGGGATGGGCTGGCTGGTTGCGAGAGAATCCCTCGAGGGTCATCACCAACCACCGCGTCAATCGTCACAGCAGGTATTGGATTTTTACTCAAAGATTTTTCTAGGGATTGAGGAATGTCAATTCCAGCAGCACCAGCATCTGTGCGCGGGGCTGCTGCTGGTTTTAGATTAATTCCGTTTCCAGATAATTCTTTATCCAATCCTTCTGTTATAGGTGGCGCATCATGCCCATACCCCTGTGCATCACGCGCCACCTTTTGCGCGTCATGCCCATAGTCCGGCGCATGAACGAAGTGCAGTTGGTCGTTGAGAATTTGATAGGGCAGCGCCTTATAAGCCGGATTGCCTTTGATTTGGCTCACCGCAACCAATCCCAGAGTCACCAGCTCGTCCATATGCTGGCCCCACGTCTTACGATCAACCGCCGTATAATTGGCTGCATAGTGGCGGTCGCTGCCATATGTCCACTCGGATTGACCGCGCCGTTTATTACTACTGTTCCACTTCGCCACCACGGAATAGCTCACTGCCAAGTTGATATGCTTGCCGTTTCGCATCTTTAGACTTTTGAAGTAGTCGGCAAGTGCCGGGTCAAAGCTCTGATGCCCACCGGGAATTTGTCGGCAACCGTCTTGCACCAACTCATCAAGTGCCGGATCAAAACTCTGATGTCCATTGGGGATTTGTCGGCAGCCATCTTGCACCAACTCTTGTTCAATCGAAATAACTTGAAGGCCAACCAGCGCGGCAATCCAATTGGCGACCAACAGAAGCCATGACCGCACACCCTCGCGAAAAATGTTCACTTGCATGGTTTTCCCCATGTTGATATAATCCTCATTAATCACTGTATAAGTTCCTTCTCAACACCCACGTCACCACACGCGGGTGTTTTGCTTTTATTC
>JBBSBS010000558.1:0-4046 GCA_038251045.1 Aggregatilineales bacterium
AGCACGCTGCCTGTTGCACGCAGTTTTGATGATCAAGCAACTGCAACACCATCTAGTGAAAAGCCGAGCACCACAGCTACGCCCCGTACAGCGTCCGCAGAAGCAACTGAACCGGCCTATGATAATCCTTATGCAGACATCCCCTTCTCGCGGACAGAGGATGGTGCGCCAGTGCTGGGAAACCCGGATGCGCCGATCACCATTATTGAATTTGCGGACTTTGCTTGTCCGTTTTGCCAGAATTACGAGCCGACAATGCAGGAGTTCATCACGGAATATGTGGCAACAGGACGAGCAAACTACGAGTTCCGCAATTTGCCAACAGCAGGCGGCGAAATGACGGCTTATATCGGCAGCCTGAATGCGTGTTTGGAGGACCAGCGACCGGGTGTGTTCTGGCCGCTACATGACGAACTGTATGCACGAGCAATGGCACAGCAATATGATGTCAAAATGATTAAGGAAGTCACCCAGCAATTCGATTTGGATTATCTGGATGCCATCACCTGTTTGAGTGATAATATTGATCACCTTCAAGTGGATATTGATGTGGAACTCGGTCACTTATTGGGGGTGCAAGGCACTCCGGCTATCCGTGTGCGCTATAAGGATCATAACGACGGGCTGGCACAATATCTGGTGGTTGAGGGGCATATTTATGACAAGGGCGGCCCGGCATTGGTGGTGCTGGCACAAGCGGTAGCTGATGCGGAATCCGGAAAGATTCCCGATCCAGAAATCACGCCGGAAGTGCCACTGATAGAGGGTGATCCGATTTAATGTTATCAGAAAATTAGGAACTGATTACTGTTTGAGCCGACCTAGTAAGCCTGAGTAACGTTCACTGACGCGGTTGTTGCCGACGGCAATGTGCAGGGCTTTATGTGTGCCGACGAGGACGACAGTTTGGCGGGCACGGGTGATGGCTGTATAGATGAGGTTGCGCTGAAGCATCATATAGTGCTGGGTGAGCAGCGGGATGACGACGATGGGATATTCGCCGCCCTGACTGCGGTGGGTACTGATGCAGTAGGCAAGTGTAAGTTCTTCGGCCTCGCTGAATTCGTAGTCGATGTAGCGACCGTCAATGATAACTTCAAGACGGTTATCATCAAGGTCGATGCCGCTGATACGACCGATATCGCCATTAAACACTTCCTTTTCGTAGTTGTTGCGAATCTGCATGACTTTGTCGCCTGCGCGAAAGAGCCGCCCTGTCAGCTTCTTTTCGACGATGCGACTGCTGCCATTCAGCGCCATTTGCAGGGCATCGTTCAGGGCGGTGACACCGATTGGCCCACGATACATGGGGGCGATAACCTGCACATCGGTTAGGGGGTCAATTCCAAACTTATTGGGCAGGCGATTCTGGACGATGTCCACGACTAACTCGGCGGCGCGTTCGGGATCTTCTTCGCGGAAAAAGAAAAAGTCGCTGCTCTGGTTATTAAGTTCGGGCATCTCGCCATGATTGACGCGGTGGGCGTTGTAGACGATGAGGCTGTCTTGGCTCTGACGGAAGATAGTTTCGAGGCGGGTGACATGGGCGAGGCCGCTATCAATGACATCACGCAAGACGTTACCCGCGCCGACGCTGGGCAACTGATCGACATCCCCTACCAGCATCAAGTGGGTGTGGGGGCGAATGGCCTTGAGCAAGTTGTAAAACAAGATAAGGTCGATCATCGAGGACTCATCAACGATGACGATGTCGGCTTCAAGGGGGTCGTCTTCATCGAGATCAAAGCCACCGTCGGGCATGAAGCCCAGCATCCGATGGATGGTACTGGCGGGTTCTCCGGTGGCTTCGCTCAGACGTTTGGCAGCGCGTCCGGTTGGTGAGGCGAGGCGGAAACTACGCCTTTCGGCAAGAAGGGCGTTGATGACCATCTGTAAGGTGGTGGTTTTACCTGTGCCGGGGCCGCCGGTTAGTACCGAGACTTTACTGGTGAGGGCGGCCTTGACCGCGCCCTGCTGCTGGTCGGTGAGAGAGACATTGTTCTGCTTCGCTAATTCAGCAAGGAAAGCAGGCCAATCTCTTTTCTTCCAGACGGAGGCCATGCTGGAGGGCGAGGTGGCGATGCTGCTGAGACGCTCTTTCGAGCCGATTTCGGAATAGTAATAGACAGGGAGATAGACGGCCTGTATGGCCTCACCTTTATCGTCGTAGAGGGTATCGCTGATGAGTTCCCCGGCAACTACGTGCGCATCGACTGCGGCGGCAAGACGAGTTGGATTATCGACTTTGAGCAGTTCGGAGGCGGTATCCAGCAAAAGCTGACGAGGGGCGTAGGTATTGCCATCCTGCGCGAGTTTGTTGAGGGCAAAGAGTAAGCCAGCCCGGATGCGAATGGGTGCATCGAAATCGACACCCATTTTTTGAGCGATGACATCGGCCTTGATGAAACCAATACCAAAGACTTCATCGGCAAGGCGATAGGGATCCTCCTGCACCTTTTTGACGGTTTCATCATGGTATTCATTATAGATACGAACAGCCATTCGTGAGCTGATGCCGTATCCTTGGAGGTAGATCATGGTTTGGCGGACGGACTGATTTTCTGCCCACGCTTTGATGAGCGCTTGACCCAGTGAGGTTTTGAGACCGGGCACTTCGTCAATACGCTGGGGATCGGTATCCAGAATAAGCAGCGTTTTGAGACCAAAGTGCTTAACGATACGCTCGGCAGTTACGGGGCCAATGCCGGGGACGATGCCACTGGAGAGGTAGTTAATCAATCCCTCGGTTGTAGAGGGCGGAACAGGGCGCACCTGTTCGGCACGGAACTGCATGCCCCATTTGGGGTCATTGAACCACACACCGGAAAACTCGACAAATTCACCGGGGGCAAGCTCAGGCATCGAGCCGACAACGGCAACCGTGCCATCACGGGCCGCAGCGCCGGAGGTTGGTTTGCCTTCGGGCATCATTTTGAGGACGGTATAACCATTGTCCTCGTTATAGTAGGTGATGCGTTCGATTGTTCCGGTAAGGGTTTCCATGTGGAGAAGTATAAAGTTAGCGGAAACAAGTTACAAGTTGGGAAGGAAAAAGAAGTTCTGAGTAAAACAAAAGTCAGATGTTCGTTATGGAAAAGATTGATGGATTGCAGTAAATGATGCAAATGATTCGCAAGTTGTGCAGAATTTGCATATTTTCCGCTGAAATGACGGGCGGCTCGTTCGGCTGATGCCGCTGAATTGACATTTTTGGACGGCGGGATGCTCGCTTGATGCCGCTGAAATGATACAAATTCAGCGGATCGCTTGCCTGATGCCACCGCTGTGCTGCTTGTGCATGTCGCTGCTCTATTTGCGAAGGTTTTGAGCAGTGGTGAGATGATAACGGTTGGCATGTTATGCCTCAGAAAATCAGCCAATTTCGACTACTAATTATAGAACAAAAGTGCGTAAAAGTCAAAGGCAAAAATCAAGTTAAAGGAGTTTATATAAGTGTTTTAACCACGTGCGAATAAACGTTTGTAACGGATCGTTGTAAATGAAATTTCGCCATCCCTTTCTCCTGTCAAATCGTTGAGGAATATGGTTCCTGCTCCTATTATCGATTTGTCAAGTTCATAGTCGCCAAGCGTAACCCACTCATTGCTATATAGTGACTGATCAATATTAACTATCACTTCGCTCGATATACCTCTGACATTATTTACCTTATAGCGAGCATTTCGTGTATTGGAATGGATTTTGGGTACAAAAACTTGAATTTCATATCCATCTGTTTCGCTAATATTTGGTGTCCATCGTGCCCAAACTTTGCTGGTTTGTCCTTCAGTTGATTTGTATAATGAAATTCCCCCAAGAACATTTTCAAATTCCTTGAATGAAACTTGATCGTTATATCGACCGCTTGAAAATCCAATTTCACTCGGTCCAACTGTAAACGCATTTTCTTCTTGAAACATATTTGAAGTTATATTAATTGTCATACCCAATGCAGCGAATAATTGACTAATTGCCTTTTCTCCATACTCATCGATATTCCAGAATTTAAAATCGACATGATGTAATCCGACAATAGGAAACCAAGC
>JBBSBS010000559.1:0-4038 GCA_038251045.1 Aggregatilineales bacterium
CACCTCGGCTGTTCGGGCATCGGCTGGCAGGTGATGGGTTACGCGGTCACTCCAGACTTCATCACCACCGATCACGATCAGCGGCTCGACCTGTACCGAGGCCAGATGGAAGTACACTTCATCGGCGACATCCGGCACAGCCTGCGCGTCCATCACCACCACATCGGGCAAATAGCTGACGTACATGCCCAGCGCTTCGTTAGCAGTTTCCGGCTGGTAAACCCACCAACCCATTGGTTCGACCACAGCCAACAGTTGATTACCCTGTTCTTGGCTGCCCACATACAAAATCATCGGGTGTTGTTGAGACATGATGCGACTCCTTGTTGACACATGGCACACGCTTACGCCGTAAAGACGATGGCGTGAATTGACATTGAAAATTGGTATAGGAACGGGATTTATTAATTACCCGGTGGATGCTGCTCGGTCGCCAGCAGTTCCTTCTTGGCGCGTGCCGAGCGCTCGCTGTAATATTTGGTTGGCGCACCGTCCTTGCACCCGGCACGATGGCACGGAATGAGAACGGCGGTAGGATTAGAAGTAACGGCCTCGGCCACAGCACGCGCTGCTTTCGGATGCCCGATCATCGAGGCAATCTCGCCGTAAGTACGGGTTTCGCCGTAGGGGATTTCTAGCAGTGCCGTCCAGACTTTCCATTGGAAGGCCGTACCCTGAATATCGAGTGGTAACTCTACATGAGGTTGTGCACCTTTCACGATTTCAAGTAAGGCACGCACCCAATCACAGGCGGCACGCGCACCCTCTTCGATAATGGCGGCTGGGTACTCGCGGCGCAAAACAGCTTCAAGTTCTGCGTCGTCCCGACCGATGTGTACGGCACAAATGCCGCGCTCGGTCATACCCACCAGAATCCGCCCTAGATGACAATCAACAATGGCATAGTGGATGTACATACCTTCGCCGCCCTTGCTATAGGTGGCAGGGGTCATGCCCATCGTGCCCTGCGCGTGTTCATACAGGCGACTGCTCGAACCATAACCGGCGTTGTACATGGCGTTGGTGACATTCTCACCCTGACGCAAACGGCACTTCAACTCTTGAAGGCGGTTGTAATCTGCATACTGGCGCGGGGTAATGCCAACAACACGCTTGAAGGTGCGCTGTAGATGAAAAGGGCTGACGTTAAACGCCGCGCTCATTTCGTCTAAAGTGGGTGACTCGGTTGGACAATCTTGGATATAACGTGCCAAGCGATTAGCCAAATCGAGGTCAAAACTATCCTTACTGCGTAAATTCAGCATTATGCCCTCCTAATATTTACAGTGTAGGGCAATTCGGATTGCGAGTCTATCCGATTCTTGCGCGGTGGACTTAATTGGTCAGCAAAGGTGTATTAAGGGTCAATTGAGACATACTCAAGATTTCTGAATTGGTCTTATCCGGACACAATTTTGTAGTGAAATATATCAATATTCCCTGTAATAATTAGTTACCCTTCTTTGCAAACAAGGCGGATGCTTCCCCAAAACTGTAAGGATGCTGTGCGATCTGTTCATAAGTCCCTGTTTGGCGTAGTTCATGAGCCATATCACGTACAAGACCCATTGTTGCCAGCATGGCGGACACACCAACGCTCACCCGTGTTACCCCCAGCTTGAACAATTCTGGCGCGGACGGTGCGCCCGGCCCCGCCATGATATTCAGCGGTCCGGAAATCCCGCGCACCAAAGTCTCAATCGTAGCACGATCAACCACACCGGGAACGAAAATGCTGTCCGCACCAGCATCCAGATAAACTTTTGCCCGAAGTAGGGTTTCTTGAAGGCGGTTCGCCTCTGCACCAACCTGATGCAAAAAGGTGTCAATCCGTGCATTGATGACCAGTGCTGATCCAGCAGCATCACGGGCGGCTTTTAGGCGATTCTCCTGAGCTTCTACGCCATACAGCGCATTCGGAAGCCCGTTATTGTCTTCCAAATTGATTCCGGCTGCCCCTGCGTCGATAACGCCTTTGATGGTGGCGACCACATCGTCCGGTGTCGAGCCATAGCCACTTTCAATATCTGCCGACAATGGGATTTCTACAGCCATCGCCATCTGCTTGATATGGGCCAGCATTTCATTTCGGCTGATGTGCTGCCCATCCGGATAGCCATTCGAAAACGCAATCCCTGCGCTGGTGGTGGCAACCACCGGGAAGCCAGCCTCCTCAAACACGCGTGCGCTGGCGACGTCCCACGCATTCGGCAGTAAGAGTGTTGATCCGTTTTGATGCAGCTTCAAGAGAATGTCTGCTTTTTCAACACGTGATGTCATGATTTACGCTTTCTTGCATATCCGATAGAGAGATTACAGGGGTAGGCATCCGTGCCCCACTTAACTGTGGTCATGTTCGCGCTGGAGCAGCATTTCTTTGCGTGCCACGCCCCACTTATAACCACCCATCGTGCCATCCTGCCGGACGACACGGTGACACGGGATGACCACCGCGATGTGGTTATTGGCGATGGCACTGGCGACTGCCCGCGTGGCTTCCGGTTGCCCCATGGCTGTGGCGACCTCGCTGTAACTGCGGGTTTCGCCATAGGGGATTTGTTGGAGCGCCTGCCACACCCGCTGCTGAAAAGCTGTGCCCCGTATATCCAACGGCAGTTCGATGTGCGGCTGCTTCCCTTCGATGTAGGCCAAGACTCCTGCCAGCGGTTCACGCAAGGTTTCGCCGTCAGCTTGGATATGTGCGCCGGGGAATTCCTCGTGCAGCTTGCTCACCAGCATATCCGGCGTATCATCCAACATCACGGAACAGATACCGCGATCGGTCGCTGCTGCCAGCACATGCCCCAACGAACAAGGCGCGACCACATAACGCATACTCAACCCTTTCGCCCCACCGCGATAATCAGCCGGAGTCATGCCCATGCGTTCCGGCGCGTTTTCGTACAAACGGCTGCTGGAACTGAACCCCGCGTCATACATGGCTTCGGTCACGGTATCACCGGCTTTCAAACGCGACTTAAGATGGTCGAGGCGGCGGACAGCGATATATTCACGCGGGGAAATCCCCAACGCTCGTTTGAACATACGCTGCAAATGCTGTGGGCTGATAACCACTACGCGCCCTAATTCATCCAACGATAATTTCTCGTCAAGGTGAGCATCCACATAACGGCAGATCTGCTCGGCGAGATCAGCCTCAAACGCCTGCGTATTCGGACTGCACCGTTTGCAGGGTCGGAAACCTGCGGCCTCGGCCTCGGCAGGTGTGCGATAAAACACCACATTTTTGCGGTGAGGTGTGCGTGCCGGGCAGGACGGACGGCAGTAAATGCCTGTGGTGCGAACGGCTGTCACGAACTTGCCATCCTGCGAGCGATCTCTGGCGACCACTGCTTCGTAACAGGCTTCATCATCAACAATGGGTGTTGGGTTTATCATCGCATACCCTCATCTCGGCTAGTAATCTATTCAATCACCAGCTTATCAGGCTTGCCCATATGGGACTATCCATTTATTGTCGTCAATGCAAAGGTGGCAGTTCAGCAGTAAGTTTGCGGGCTTCTTCCACCAGCGCATCCGCCCAATTGAGTTCTTTTTGCAACCAGTCCATATTGCCATAACGCGCATCGAGTTTGAGCAGTTCTTGCCAGTAGCGGTTCGCCTCATCTTCATTACCCATCGCATGATGTGTCACCGCTAACCCACATAATGCGAAGGCGTAATCTGATTTCAGTTCAAATGACTTTTGGAAATCTGCTAGTGCTTCAGAATAACGCTGGAGTTCAAGATAGACTTCAGCGCGATTGCTGTACCAAACTTGGCTGGTAGGTTTGAGAGCGATGGCTTTCTCTAAATCAGCGAAGGCATCTACTAAATCACCTTTCCGAAAAAGGGCAAATCCGCGAAAGCCGTAAGCTGTTGCGAAGTCAGGATTCTTATCAATAAGTTGATTGTAAATTGCAATTGCACTATCAAAATCATGTTGACGAGCATAACAAAGACCTTCATTAGCGATTGCCATCCAATAATCAGATTTATGTTCAACTGCTTTTTTGAACTCGACAGCAGCTTCGGCAA
>JBBSBS010000560.1:0-4025 GCA_038251045.1 Aggregatilineales bacterium
GATAGCGTTGCCTGCACTCACTCTAAACATATTTTTGAAAGGCACTTCATGAACGTAATTGCATTTGGCGCACATGGTGATGATAACGAAGCCTTTTGTGCGGGCACGCTAGCCAAACATGCCAAACGGGGCGATAAGGTTTTTATGTGTGTGGTAACCGATGGTAGTGGGCGGCCCAAAGGTGATCCCGCTGAAATAGCGCGTATTCGTAAAGGCGAAGCGCAGGCTGCCGCGGATTTGATTGGTGCTGAACTCATTTGGCTGGGTATTCCCGATGGATATTTGACCGTCAACGATGAAACACGTCATAAATTCATCGAAACTATTCGTGCGGCTAATCCCGACTATATAATCACCCATCCGCCGCAAGATTATCATCCTGATCACACTGCAACCAGTCAGTTAGTGATGCAAGCGGCGCAGGTGTCGCGAACATCAAACTATCCTTCTGAATACCCTCCCATCCGCAAGACCGTTCCCGTCGCCTTTATGGCTGCTGAAGGCGGCCTAGATTTTATTCCACAGGATTATGTGGATATTAGTGATGTCTGGGATATTAAAGTGCAGATGCTTTTGAAGCATCTTAGCCAGCATATGCCCGGCCCAACCTATGATCCCGGTTTTGTTCTGCCGAAAGATCCTGAAGACATCGGTATTGTCCGTGCGGCTCGCGTCATGAGTGAATTCTATGGTTTGGGTTGTGGCGTGCGTTTTGCCGAACCCTTTCGCTGGTGGAGTGCTGCTAACCGAGTTGTGCCGAAGCGACTTTTACCCGAGTAAATAATAGCGGTACGTGTTGCCAAACCTCACATAAATCTTGGCCTCCATGGATTGTGGAGGCCAACGCTTATATTCCTCTATATATTGATAACCTCATGATATTACTTCCCTTTTGCAGGTAGGCAGAAGTCGGATTTGTCCTGCTATTGTAGGCAATTGGGGTCTGTTTAACACTTCGTCACCTTATATATACTCTAAAACATAAATATCGTGATGGGGGTATATGTGAAATAGCTTGCGCCGTTTACTGAACACATTTTTGACTACCATTACGGCTGAAATAAAAATTAAACATACATTTTTACCGGAGTCTTTTCTTTTGATCTTGATAATTGACATTTGGCAACCGGCAGCCGCTTCTATTCAAATTGGACAAAATGAAAGCCAATTCGGGCGCGGTAGTAAGTCGTCGATTCGAACCGCCCATACTCAACGATTTGCAGGTAATCGCCAACTGCAATTTTCATTGTCCTTTGATGTTTAATGCCATCCATACCTTCTCTTCGACGGATTTACTGCACAGATTTCAATAAGGAGTGTCGAAGGGCAGAGCATACGAACTAGGTGAAAGGAGAAGTATTTCGTTACTTCGTACATATAGTGTCTGTTTGATCAATCAAATTTAGTTGAAAAGAAGGAGTATTTATAATGGCTTCAAAGAAACTTTCACGTCGTGACTTTTTGCGTTTGTCGGGTGGATCAGCAGCCTTAATGGCTTCTGGCCTTAATCTCCAAAGTATATTACGGGCTGCCCCTGCGAATCAGGATGTAACCAATCTTGTTTTTGGTGGGTGGGGTGCTACTGCTGAAGATAATGGTGTGCAGGCAGCCATCCAAGAGTTTGTAAAAGAAAATCCGAGTATTTCTGTCGAGTGGCAGCTCACTCCATCCGCCGCTGATTACATGCAGCAGCTGCTTACTAATTTTGCCGCTGGAACCGCACCGGATGCCAGCTTCATTACAGCCGACTCCTTTGAAACGCTTCGTGCCTCTGGCCAATTAATGGATATTACAGACCGTTTGAAGGCCGATCCTCTGTTAAGTCAACCAAATTATTTCTTCGAGCCTCAAGAAACCAATCGCTGTGCCGATGCTAATGGACACTGGCACGGCATTGGGTCAACATGGGTAGCGCACCACGCCTACTACAATCAAGAGATTTTCGATAAAGCAGGGATTACCCCGCCCGGTTTCAAAGATGACGAAATTTGGGATTGGGACACCTTTGTTGCGAATGCCAAGCAGTTGACGATGGATGCGAATGGTCGCCATCCTGATGACGCAGGTTTTGACTCGGATAATATTCAACAGTATGCCGTCGATTGGGGTCTGTGGTGGATGCCTATCGCTGCTGCTATTTACTCCAACGGCGGCGAGTATATTAATAGCGATGGTCTGCTAGCAATTGATAGCCCCGAGGCCATGGAAGCAATGCAGAATCTTGTAGACCTCATTTATAAGCATCATGTTGCCCCTCGCAGCGCAGCCATGTCCGATCTCGGTATGACCAACACGCAAATGATCGACAATGGACGCTTGGCTATGGGCATCGACGGTTCGTGGGCGTTATCTTATATCAACCCGTCAATGATGAGTGTCCCATTGGGAACCGGTGCTATTCCCAAAATGAAGAAACCGGCTGCTCTGATGCAGGCACATTTCCATTCCATCATAAGCTCAACTCAGCATCCTGATGAAGCTTGGGAGTGGCTGAAATTCTTGGCGAGTCCTTTCTATACCCTCTCGTTCATGAAGATTGGCCTGTGGTTGCCCAGTCAAACCGCTCAGGTTACACCAGATGGCCTCAAGGAATGGATCACTGAGGGTATTCATCCTGCTAACTATGTTGATTTTGTTACTGATTATTTACCTAAATACGGTGTCTCAATCCGCATTCCGCAGGGTTATATCGAAGCCGATTCCAGCTTCATCACACCTGCATTCCAGGCAATGGCGGCAGGCACTCCAGTTGCCGATGTAATTCCTGATGCCGTGCGACAGGCTAACGACATTATAAAGGCAGCTCAGGCTGGCTAGAATTCCTGTGCAGATAGAAATTGTTAGAGGGTTCGGAATTGTAAAATCCCTGCCCTCTTTCGTCTTTGTGTGCTGCCCAAAATATGCCTATGGACACTGAACATTATGACTACACAATCTAATCTTAAAGCGCCCGATCTCACCTTTTTGACGGGATGGTTCAAATCTTTAACTTCGACCCAACGCCGTACCATAACGGGTTACGTTTTCATTATGCCGTTCATACTGGGCTTCATATTCTGGTTTCTTGCCCCGGCCTCGGTCGCTTTATATTTGACCTTTCAGAAGTACAATCTCATCAGCCCTCCGCAGTTTGTGGGCACCCAAAATATTGAACGCCTTTTTAATGACCCAATATTGCTTCAATCATTAAAAGCTACTTTTCTTTATACACTTCTTTCGGTACCGCTAAGTTTAGTGGTAAGTTTCTTTCTAGCAACACTTATCAACCGCCAGTTTCGAGGAATTGCGTTCTTTAGAACGATTTACTACCTGCCCAGTATTGTTCCGGCGGTTGCTAATGCGCTCCTCTGGGCATGGATGTTCAATACTGAATTCGGCTTAATCAATGTCATCGTCCGGGGGCTGGGTGGGTCAAAGGTTGCATGGCTACAAAGCACCTCGTGGGCAATTCCAGCTTTTGTCATCTTAAGCCTGTGGGGAACAGGTAGTTCGATGATTATTTTTCTAGCTGGCTTGCAGGGTATTCCAGATATTTATTATGAAGCCGCCGAAATTGATGGTGCAGGCCGCTGGGCTAAACTACGCTATGTAACCCTTCCACTGATGTCACCGATTTTCTTCTTTAACTTGCTCCTCGGCTTTATAAATACCTTTCAGTCTTTTACGCTTTCATACCTAATAACCAACGGAACCGGTGGGCCGGAGAATTCCACCCTGTTTCTCGTACTTTATATCTATCGCACCGCCTTTCGCAGCCAGAATATGGGTTACGCTGCCGCTCTATCTTGGGTGTTGTTCTTTATTTTGTTGATTCTATCCTTCGTCGTGTTTAAATATCTCGGCAGCCGCGTTTACTACGAAAATCCCGGCGATTAAGGGGAGCAACTATGAGTACATATGACCAGTTAGCAACCGACTCATCAGTGAAAGTTGAAATTAAGCAGAAACACGCTGCTCAACATTCCGATCGGGTATGGAATGGCCTAACCATCGCCGCACTGATATTTATGGCAGTGCTGATGATC
>JBBSBS010000561.1:0-4018 GCA_038251045.1 Aggregatilineales bacterium
CAATCCCACCCACTGCAAACCAGTGAATGACGCACTGGTTGTGTCACCAACGAGATGTTGGTGCCGCCTGAAGCGGTCAATCTGATTTGGGCGATGAACGCGAGACGCTGAAATCGCCCTTCAAATTGTCTCGCCATTCTATCAGCATTCGCACCCGTTGCGAACACTGTTTAATGGAAAATATCGAAAATAGGCCGTTTGACCTACGCTAAATTGTCTGTATTCGGTATGTTCATGTTAAGTTGCGTCGCAGATGTGGATATGAAACCCACCTCTGCATTCAGCAGATGTACAGTTCAACTGGACATCTCAATCTCAGAACCCTACTCGCAAAGTTGTTCAGGCTAAAGCGAGTAGGGTTTTAATTGCCCCGATGATTGATTTTCCGCTGATGTGACTTCTTCCACAACTGCTGGGTCGCGCCAGTCCAGACCAAAATACTCACACAATTGCATCACTTCGCCAGTCAAGTACGGTGTCTTAACATCGCTAGCGGCGTATTTTTTTACCGTATTGAATGATGCCCCAGATTTTTGAGCAATTTTGTATATCGTCTTTGTCTCAGGGACTTTCAGCGCGGCAGTGAGTGTTTTGCTGAGATGGATAATGAAGTATTTCGCCATGTGTTCATCCTTCTTTATTGCAATACTTGACACTATATCTCAAGATGCTGCAATATTGCAATACTTTGAAACGAAATTCTAACCAATTCTAACCAAATCTTCGTTTTTAATGTGTTGACTATTGAGAAGCTTCTCAATATAATAGTAGAAGGTTGCGCAATAGCGCAACGGAGAATCAAAACGCCCTCTATGACCAGTAGAGGGCGCATTGATCGGTCATTAACATCCGAGAATGTCACTTATCCGAAAGGAACTTAGAATGCTTGCGGTACTTCCCATTCCCAATCAAATTGTAATGGATTCGCGTCCACAGGTCGAGTCCAACCGTTGGCTTGAGTTTTTCAACCCTCAAGCCGCCATTGATCAAGTCATCAACCACATTGAGACCTTACCCGGCAGCCGTGCCGAACGTCACACCATGCGGGCTTACCTTTCCTCGCTGGCGGATTACACCCGCTTCCTTGGCGCTCGTGTCATCCACTTTAGTGATGAGAATTACACCTTCCAGTGGCACAACATGTCGATGCCCACCAAGGCCAACACCGCTGATTACATCGCCCACTGCAAACGCAATAACCTCGCCAGCAGCACCATCGTTCGTTATATGGCTGCCGTCCGCTTGTTCCTCCGTGCCTTGCATGAACAGGAAGTCATCCCACTTTCAGGCGGCGACTACCTGTTTATCATGGCAGCCCAACGCCAGCTTGATCTAGCCGCCCGTGTCAAGAACCCACCGGCTGACCGCACCTCTAACCGTCCAGCGCTGGAACAGCACGGCACACGCCTTTCACTGGCACAGGTTAATGCGCTCTTCGGTTCGTTTGATGTGGATTTGCACACCCTTGCCGGCAAGCGCGATCTAGCGATGTTGTATCTGGGCATCACGTCCGGTTTACGGGCGGCTGAAATCGCTCGTCTCACACTTGCGAACATCAGTCAGGGCGCAGATTGTTATGAAGTCCGTGTGCGTGGCAAACGCTCCAACCATGATCCTATCGGCATTGACAGCGTGGCTTATGGCCTGCTCGTCAATTACGTCAAAGCGTGGAATGACGTTGCAGGGGAAGGGCAGTTCATTACCCCTGACCGTCCCATCTTTCAAGCGCTCATGCGTGGCAGCCACATCCCCACCGATCATGATGCTCAACACGGCATTTCCGCCCGTGGCATTCTGATGATCGTCGAACGCCGCGCCTCTTCTGCGCTGGGCATCAACGTTACCGCCCATGATATGCGCCGTACCTGTGCCTATCTCATGCGCTCTAACGGCTTCGAATGGGACGAAATTCGCGCCCAGCTTCGGCATCGCTCCATCGGCACCACCGAAAAGTATGTTGGACGTAATCAAGACTTATCTCGTGCTTTACTATCCAAGTCCGTTGAATTTATTCTTCCGGTCGCTGCCCAGCAGCCTTTGGACGGTGTCGCATGAAGCCGACTATCATTCCCGACTATGACCGTTACACCGATTTCACCCTTGAAGAGCGCATGATGCTGGCTGACTTGGCAGCCGCCCGTGTCACCACCGTGATCAAGTTCATGGTTGCCAAAGGGGAATATAAACGGGCGCTGGCGACCGCTAATCATGACGAGATCGACCGCTATTTCGTCCGCTTCAATGCGCTGCTGGAAATCATCGGCGAAATCGACGCAGCCATCCGTGACATTTATGTCGCCCACGGGAGGGTCAATTAATCATGCCCCGCTCAACAACCATTGAAATCACCAAAGACTTGCTTTGCCCCTGCTGCCACCAACTGACGCGCCGCCAATGGATGCAGCCGTCATGGAATCCGAATAAGCCGTCGATGTCGCAAACCGATTGCCTCAATCCGCAATGTGCAGGGTACTACCGGACACTTTCAATTGAATCGTTCTGGGAACAATTTGCCGACAGTACTGATAACAGCTATTCTCAAGGGAACGAATGATTTGCGCGATAAACCATCAGCCACCGACGAAACTAATGGCTGATCTTCCTATGCTCTCTCTTCCGTCCCAGAAGAGACGAAAACGACCAGCGCCACCCCCTGCTGGTCGTTTTCGTTTTAAATTAAAAACCCCTCACATGGAGGGGTTTGACTACTGATAAACGCGATTCTCTGGGCTATGGCATGGCCTCAGTCACCAGCGACACTTTTGAGCCAAGCGCCAGTTGAGTACCAAATGCAGCCAGTCCCATAATCACTGCCATCAATGACTGCTCCAGCTTGGAATGTTGGGCTTCCGTCGCCTCGATCACTAGCGAATAACGCTTTGCCGTCATGGTAGGGATTGGGGCGGGGGGAAGCTCCGGCGCTGGAGCGGGTTCTGGTAACGTCTCTTGTGGGGGCGGTGGCAATTCAACGGGTGGTGGAGTGGGTGGTGGTGCAGGCGGCACAACCACTGGCACTTCGCCCGTGCTGGTCGCCAACGGCTCATAGGTAATGCGGTCGCTCCACACATACCCGGCAGCCGTCACCTTCGCGGTCGGAGAATCGCTGTCCAGCTTCTCAACATAAACCCACTTGCCCGTACTCAAAGCGCTCACACGCCCTGTATGAACCGGAATATCAAAGCGTCGAATCACATCATTCGGGAATAAATCGCCCGTGTCTTTAGCTTCAAAATCCCACGATTCGCGCAGGTTGCGAAACGGCGACGGGATAGTCTTCACCCGCATTCGAATGCCACTGATCGCTTCAGCCGGTCGCGTCATAATTTCCACAGGTGCAGGCGTTGGGGTAGTCATCACTTTTTCCTCCACACTAAAACTCATCCATTCGCTGGCGGTCACCAAACTGTCAAGTAATGCTTGATGCTTGCTCACACCGAAGCTGCCGTTGTTGCCCCAGTCAGGCCAGCTATAAAGACTGAAGCTCACCTTGGTCGGCACATACCACGTTTTAGCGCTGCCCTTGATGAAATCACCGTACTGAATTTCATTCACGCCCATATCGCGCCAGCCAGCGTCAGGGTCTAGGTCGATCTTCCCGGTGAAGGGGTTTATCGCCGCTCTCGCCAGTCCGAACTCGCCAATGAACACGTCCGGCTTCTTCAATTTCTGTTGGTCATATTTTGTGACCAAGTATTGATTGCGGTTAATCAGGCTGTTTTGTTCTTCATCCAACAGACCCGAATACTCGTGCGTCATTACGAGGCTGTCGTACTTGGCAGCCATTGTCACTTCATCCGCGATTCCCCATTCGAGGTAATCAAGCCAGTCAGGTGTACCGGCTGCCCATGCGAACGCCCCCGCCCGGATACCTTCCTCACCCAACAATCGGATGCACTCCGTTTCGAATGTCGAGTTGAACAATGGGTCTGCCTCATTGAGCAGATGAACAATCGCGCCCGTCTCACGGATCACACCCACAAACGGCTTGACCCGCCGCGCAAACCACAAACCCGCTGCC
>JBBSBS010000562.1:0-4013 GCA_038251045.1 Aggregatilineales bacterium
CCCTTGATATTCTCAAGACCCGCGCCGAAGGCTTGCATGTCCTTACCGAATCGCTGCTGAACGAAGCGCCACGCACGGCTCGCTTGGTATTGATGATCGACCAGTTCGAAGAAGTCTTCACGCGGGCAACGGCTGAGGATGCCGCGCATTTTCTGGATTTGGTGGTCACATCAGCCACCCAAGCCGATGGACGCACCTTAATCGTGCTGACCATGCGGGCAGATTTCTTTGACCGACTGAGTGGCTACCCGAAACTAGCGGCATTGTTCGAGCAAGATAATCTGGTCATCGCGACCGAATTGCTGCCCGACGAACTACGGCGCAGCATCGAAGGACCAGCCGAAGCCGTTGGCTTGGCTTACGAACATGGTCTGGTTGACACCATCTTGGAAGATGTGCGCCAGCAGCCCGGATCATTACCACTTCTACAATATGCCCTCAAGCAGCTTTATGAAGCACGACAGGGACGGTGGCTGAAATCCGACGCTTATACAACTATGGGCGGAGTACGTGGTGCCTTGGCTGAACATGCTGATGGTATTTATGACAATTTAGAGGGGAACCAGCAGAACTTGATGCGGCGGCTATTGGTGCGTTTAGTGGAAGTCAGTCCGACCGGAGAAGCCACCCGCCGCCGGGTGAACCGCAGTACATTGACGTTTGAACGGGTGAGCAGTGAGCAGGTCGACAGCATGATCACTCTGTTGGCTGCTTGGGATAACCGCCTGTTGATTGCCAACCGCGACGTGACAGCTGTATCGGACACCATACCGGTTACGGTCGAAATCAGCCACGAAGCCCTCGTGCGCGAATGGCCCAAGCTGCGTGATTGGATTAAAGATGATGCGGCAGATTTGCAGTACGGCAGTGAAATCCTTAAGGATGCGCAGGATTGGCTCAACCATGCCCGTGACGCAGAATTCTTGCTGCAAGGGGATCGCCGTGTCCTCGAAGCCCAACTCTGGTTGGAACGGGCGGATGCTAACGATCTCCAGCGCGACTATGTGACCAGCAGCAGTGCGGAAGTTGAACGGCTCAAAGCACTCAAAGAACAGGAACAAGCTGAAAAGCTGCGTATGGCCGAAGCCGCCGCGGTAAGCGCCCAACGTGCCGAACAAGCCGAAACCGCCCGCGCCACCCGATTTGAGTGGGCTGCACGCATCGCCGGTGGTTTAGCCATCATTGCGGTAATTGGTATCATCGCCGCGCTTTTTACCGCGAATGAAGCCACCAAACGTAGCAACCAAGCGCAAAATGATCAAGGGACTGCGGTAGCACAGGCCATTGCTGCGACCGTGGCTCAAGGGCAAGCGTTAAACCAGTTGGGGACTGCGACCGTCGTACAAGGTCAGGCACTGGTACAGGTGGCAACGGCTCAATTTGGAAGCACCCTGAGCGCCTTTGATGCTCAGCGGCATTCAACTCAGATTCCCGGCTTGGGACAAATCCCACCCACCCCTGCGATCAGTGTTGCGCCACAGGATGCCTTTGCCACCGCCACGCAGATTGCTAATGCCTATAGACATGATGACGACATCAGCCAAACCTTTGCTGATGATGTGGAAATGGTAGCGGTTCCCGCTGGCTGTTTTTGGATGGGATCAAGCAGCTTCAGTGATGCGTTTCCAATTACCCACATCTGTTTTGAAAAGCCGTTCTTTATCGACCGTTTTGAGGTGACTAACGAACAGTACGCCCGTTTAGCCAAAACCCAGCCGCCTAGTCAGTTTACGGGTGACAAACGACCGGTCGAGCAGATTACGTGGTTTGATGCCAATACTTTTTGTAAGGAGAAGCGTTCACAAGGTACCCGTTTGCCCACCGAGGCCGAATGGGAATATGCAGCGGCTGGCCCTGATAGCTACCCCTATCCGTGGGGGCGCGAATATCCACAGACCAAGGTTGAAGATTATGCCGTTTTTAGCCAACAAGAAACGGCGGATGTCGGCCCAAATTTCCGCCAAAAAGGACGGTCGTGGGTGGGTGCATATGATATGAGTGGCAATGTATATGAATGGGTCAGTTCACTCTACAAGGATTATCCCTTTGACGCAGCCGACGGACGCGAAGCCGATACCGGAAATAGAGCAGGTGTTCAGCGCGTGTTGCGGGGCGGCTCTTGGAACTTCAATCTCTCGGACTCCCTCCGCGCCTCTGATCGCTACTGGCTCGTTCCTGGCATCGAGATCAACAATGACGGTTTTCGATGTGCCCGCTCTTCAAAATAGCTCTGTTTTCTGTTCCCTGAATTCTGGTCTCTGATTCTCTATTCCCGCGAAGCGAGTGGCTTAATATAGCGATAGCGACCAGATCCAGGTGCCAACCGTCAGTTGTGCATAAGGTTCACCTGACCAGCGCCATGTGAGTGTCAAATCAAGTGCTTGTTCAGGTAACACTTCTAAGGATGTCAAGCTTTCGGCTGGAATCCTTGGGCCGCGCGGGTTGGGTTCATAACCCAATGCCAACCAGACATCATTCGCTGTCAGCTGTAATGCTTGTGTGCCACCGTTGTATAGCCGCAATTGAGTCGTTATTTTTCGTTCTGCGTGGGTTATCGCAATCACTTGCACATCAACACCGGCAAAGCGTGGTGGGACTGCCGTTGGCGTAGGCATTATTGTTGGTTCAGGCGGCGGATACAAATTGGCACCAATTAACTCACCTGTTCGCGAGAGTTCTTGGTGCGGTGAGTAACTGCCTGTTACCAATACCCGCGTAGCCGTCGGCAGCCCATCCTCATCCGTCTCACCAATTAAGAGCAGCACCAAACCCGGATTGATTTGCCGGAATATATCCGTTTCGCTGCGTCGTACCGACCGTGTGCTGGCAAAATCAAAGGTGAGAACCGCGCCTGTATTGAGCGTGACTGTGAATACTGATCCCGCAGCCAATCGGCGAAACAAGATAGCATTCTCTGGCGCGAACGGAATACCAATGACTGGGCGCACGGACATGCCACTCAAGAAGGAAGCGGTGTCAGGGTTGTCGTCGAATTTCCACTCGGCAGCACGAATGGTGCGCCGCTGCACCACCCATACCCGTGGTGCTTCATTATCGCCTGTACTAATTTGCAGGCTGACCGGATAAGCGGCTGCGCGATCTGCATCCCCGGATTGAACAATAGCATCCTGTTCTTCCAGCGCCAACGGTGTCGGTGTCGGGCTGATGCGCAGGGTTGGCGTGAGTGAGGGTGTCACAAAATGAGCCACTACAGCCGGGGATCGACTGCCCAGGAATCGGATGGCAATCAAGCCAAAAAAGATCAAGACAATGACTCCCCCAATCGCCACCAGTTTAAACGAAGGCGGATGTTGCTTGGCATCTGCACTTCCTGTTTCAAGACCATCATCCTGTTTGGCGGCGGTCTGCACACGGGTCGGTGTCCGAGCCCAACGTGATCCCACCGGAACCAGTGCCGTTTCCAGATAACGCCGCAGCAGTTCTCCAGCCAACTGCCTTTCAAGGATGTCCGAACCCGCCGCGCCTGCCGCGCGGACTTCGCCATCATAAGCCGCTTTATAAGCTTTCTGGCGATCCGTTGGCACCAGTTCCCAGAGGGCAGTCAAGGCTTCAGTGGGCAACCCACGCAATTCATCGACCGTGTGGAAGGTCAGGTTGTCGTTCATGCCGTCACCTCCGGTTTGACCTGTACCGTCACATCAACCGGTACAGGCATCTGACCCACTGCCACTATTTGTTCCGGCAGCAGCCGCGCCCGATTTTCGAGAGTGTCCACTTGGCTGCGGGAATCGTCCCATGACAAATTACGGTCTTGCTTGACCTGACCGACTAACGCTTCGCGGGTATCTGGTTGGAGTGTTCCATCTGGTGAAGTCTTCACCTCGCGAATGACATTCTCCGTCTGCCCACCCGACAAACCCATCCTCAATGCCTGATCAGTGAATAAGCCAAATCGGCTCAGGTTCTCGCTGATCGGTGTTTGTCCTTGAATCGAGTTTAACCCCATGGCTTGTGCCATTGCGCTGGCAACCGCCACATGATCCATGCCACCG
>JBBSBS010000563.1:0-4009 GCA_038251045.1 Aggregatilineales bacterium
CAACCCGTTAGGCGCTAATTCAAAAAGGAGTCATTGCTATGGTAAATAACAAAGGTATTACTCAACACTTCGGCACAAATTTAGCTGAATTATTAGCAGATAAGATTCTTAATGTTTATAAAGACTTTCCAAAAACGGACTATGTCAATACTATCAAGAAGAGTATTGACAATAGTGGCTATACACAAAGAATCGAATTACATGCTGACGGGCTCTATAAATACTTACCAAAAAATTATGAAAAATCTTCTGCGATTCTTATTTCAATATTGGGAGAAGAAAACCAAAATGAAACGGGAATGTTCACTGAATACTATTGGGTTATGCCAATTGGAAAGTATGTTGAGAAATATGGAGTAGAGCATTTCGATTTATCAATGCATGCAATCGCTGAAATCACAAAAAGAAATACTGGTGAGTATGCTATTAGACCCTTTATTCGTCTTTATCCAAAAGAATCTTTGAAACAACTCACTGATTGGGCACATTCTTCAAATTTCCATTTAAGAAGATTGGCTAGTGAAGGGCTACGACCGAAACTTCCATGGTCAACAAAACTTGATACTTTTAATGATAATCCAAAGCCTGTATTTAAAATCTTAGAGATCCTAAAAGAAGATGAAGTGATGTTTGTCAAAAAATCAGTGGCAAATCATCTTACAGATTGGTTAAAAGTTAATAAAGCGCCTACAGTGGAACTGATTAAGAAATGGCAAAAATCAGCAAACAAAAACACACAGTGGATAATAAAGAGAGCAACAAGGAAAATTGATATAAAATGACGGTTGATTTTGTAAAAACCGCCTAACAAAGCGTGCACCCGACGCTGGGGAGTCTGGCGAAATCTCAGGCAGTTTTCTACGCCTTATCATTTTTCCAGTTGGACGGCTTCACCGTCCGCCCGCCCCAGCGCGGGTAACGCAAACCGTTAGTCGGCTCGGCCAGAAAATTAGTCGAGTTTTACTCCCGTATTACCAAACGGGAGTTGTGGGGTGAACGAAGTGGCCGACTAACTACCGATGAAGCCGACGTGATGAAAATTTGGAAAAACGGCCGTTGGCAAGCGGCGCGGCTTATCTCATTTGTTAGCCCGCACATAGTAGGCAGAGAGCAGAACACAGAGATTCGAAATGCCGCAATAAGGAGATTCAACTTAGATGTTTCATTGGAAAAGCAGAAGAAAACAAACTCCACGTACACTAAATACCATCGGCTTTGTCTTGCTTTACCTGCCATTGAGTACTCAAATTGTGATGATACTTACTCGTAAAGAGAGCTTCTGGCAGGCAGTACCCGTGTACGGTGACTTCTTCCTGCAGCAACAGGTAACCAGCTTTGCATTTTGCGGAATGGCTGTCTTGTTGATAGGTACATGGGTACTGGTAAACAACCTGCGATTGCTTTATCTTGCCATCGGCGTGGCTGTGGTTATTGGCTTTAACACTATCTTGGAGACCATGATTACCTATGCCAATGTGCGAGACGTTAGGGATCTGGTAGCAGGCATAATAGGCGTAGCTGTTCACCTCGGACTGATAGCAGCAATGGCAAGGTTTGGTATCTTGCCGAACTTGCAGAAGAATTCAATACTTAAGGAAGAGTCTCTTATCCCATAACGCGGGCTAACAAAGCGTGCACTTGACTGGTGGGATTCTGCGCCATTTTCAAGCATTTTTCTAGCTTCAGCATTTACCACTATAATGAGCGTTGTCCACGCCCGCCCACCAGCAAGTAACGCAAACCGTTAGGCTGACAGAGAAAAATATAGGAGTATTGACATGACACAAGACATTAAGCCAAAACTACCAATTGGCTACTGGCTCAAACTGGTTGACAATCTGCTCACAGAACAAATAGACAAAGCACAAGCCATCCACGGGGTCTCGCGCTCTGATTGGCAGATTCTCAACATGCTCAAGGAAATCGGCAGCGCGAGCAGAGAACGGATTTTTGAGACCATGCGTACCTTTGTTGACGCATCCAATTTCAACAAAATCATGACTTCCCTCATTGAGCACGGCTGGGTCGAACAGCGACAGGTTCCTAAGACTGGCATGGAACAGTTCCAACTGACTGAAGAGGGTCAGCGCCGACATGAAGTCATCTTCGCCACGCAGAAGGAAGTTCGACAGCGAGCGATGCTCGGTATCAGCGAAGAAGAGTATGCGACGGTGATTCGAGTTCTACAGCAGATTGTCAGCAATCTCGGCGGAAAGAGTGAGGGAGCAGGATAGCCGGAGAGTAGGGCCGCCTAACACCGGCATGAACCCGACGCGCTCCGCTTTGCTCCGCGCGCGGGTTATGCCGACCGTTGGGCGCACTTCGATCAACGTTTTTCCAGTTTGAACGTTTGACAAATGAATTGCTTCCCAGTATGCTTCCCAGCACTGCTTGCTATGAATGAGTTATTAGTGGTATACGTGCTGTCGATTGACGGCACCATACGTTTGCAGTGCCGGGAGTAACGCGATTCATCTTTCGGTTCTCGTGCAACGAAAGGCAGCAGCACCCATGAGTGAAAGCGATTCTTTAGCGCAGTATACCTCGACCGGCCACCGTCTCGGCAATACGGACTTTATTGACGCCCACTATGCGGTGTGTCGCACCATGTACGAGACCATGCTTCGTGCGGTGGGTATTCAACCAGGGTGGCATGTGTTGGATGCGGGCTGTGGCAGCGGCAGCTTCTTACCATTAATGGCCCACCTGGTCGGGCCAACCGGACAGATCACCGCATGTGATCTGGCTCCTGAGAATATCGAACGCGTGCAGACGATAGCTCGTACTCTTAGCGTGCCACTTACAACGGAGATTGGGAATGTGCTGAATCTGCCCTATGCCGATAACAGCTTTGACGCGGTGTGAAATGCGAATGTCACGCAATACGTAACCGCTCCCGAGTTGATGCAGATGATTCGCGAGTTCGTGCGTGTGGTCAAGCCAGGGGGGATCGTCGCAATCAAAGAGAGCGAGACGACCATGATCCAATTTCATCCGTTGGATCGATTCGTCAATTGGCGCTATCTGGAACAGTCAACGATCTTGTTGCAACCAGGATATCTTCATGCAATCAGTCTTCCCAATCGCTGCACGGATGCTGGTTTGGGTGCGGTGACCCAAGCGACCTATTTGGAGGAGATACGCGCCCCGCTAGCAGATTATGCGCATGCTTTCTTGGCGGGTGCATTGCAGTTTTTTGCACAAGAGGCGCAAAAACTCCCGTTGCCAGAGGCGGATAAAGTGTATTGGCAACGATGCCTTGCTCCGGATGGGCCAGATAATCCGGCCAACGATCCAGAGTTTTATTTCCGTGAGGGATGTACGTTGGTTACTGGGAAGAAACCGCTTCCAAATTGATGATGCAGGTATAAGTAAAGCGTCCAGACCAAAACCTCATGGGAGCAACGGAATACTGCTTATATGCCAGTGCGCCCAACAAAGCACTCAAGCCGACCGGCCGGAATCGGGGCCATTTTGGAACATCGTGGTCGTTTTGCCTCGGTGCCGTCAGGAAACGCCCGTTCCAGCCCATCGGCAGGCGGCTTACCGCCAGCGTTGGGCAGCGCAAAACACCTCTCTTGACAATGCCCAACACACATCCTACAATCCGCACATATTTGCCAGATCGCCACAAGTGTCATTTTACAAACATGCACGTCGATAATAACCCCTCGATAAAGGTGTGTTAGGAAGTAATAGTCGGCTGTTCAGGATACACGAGAGGATTGCGATATGGCTGACGAGCGAGAGTTTCTCCAGAAATGCTTAGTAATGGTGATGCGACAGCTGCAAGCAAACGATAGTGGCATACGCTATGAAGGGCACGGGAAAGGGCGTAAAACAACCCTTATTGATGAGGTCACGCAAGACAAGAGCTATCAGCGCGAAGCCCGGCTCCTCTCTCATATCATTAAACGTATCGAAGAAGGCCAAGTACAGTCTGCACTTCGTCAATGGAGAAGGAAGTTTGGTGCCTATTTGGTAGAACATCGGGAGCGCTATAAAGAAG
>JBBSBS010000564.1:0-3975 GCA_038251045.1 Aggregatilineales bacterium
CTGGGAAAAGCTTCTTCCGGATACCGACTTATTTAATGACGGATTGGGTCGTCCGCAGTCGATGGCGACGGTTCGCCGCCTGATTGATCTGCTTCATGAACATAATGTTAGCGCCATGCCTTATACAGCAATTTATGGAGCCTCAATGGCATTTTTCCGGCAGCACCTCGATTGGGCGCTGTTGGATGCGAAAGGTGAGCCTTACTTATTCGGTGGTGATTTGATTGGGATTATGAATCCTGCCCCCGGTTCGGCATGGAATGAACACCTGTTGGCAGAATTTGCCGATGTACTGGATCGCACTACATTTGATGGAATTCATATTGACCAGTATGGCGCGCCGAAAAATGGGTTCGATAAATCAGGGAATCAAATCGATTTGGCTGAAGTTATACCCCAGTTCATCGATCAGACGGCATCTCTGGTACAAAAAAGACGCGGTGATGACGGGGTTACTCTTTTTAATTCCGTGGGCAATTGGCCTGTTGAAACAGTTGCACCATCGCAGCAGGATGCGACTTATATTGAAGTCTGGCCGCCCTATGATGACTATCTCGATCTTAACCGGATCATCACCAATGCCCAGCGTTGGGGTAACGAAAAACCCGTTATATTAGCGGCATACATCCCACCAGAACGGACAATCAACTGGCAATTGGCAAATGCAGTCATCTTTGCAAGTGGTGGCTATCACATCGAGACTGGCGAACCCCGAACCATGTTGGCTGATCCCTATTTCCCCAAGTATGGGAACATTCAGGAATCCGATCAGCCTTTGTTTGCGCGATACTATGATTTTCTTGTCCGTTATCAGAATGTGCTTTCGACACAGACTGTCGCCGCAACTAGCGAACGGCAGCGAGCAGTAAATCTTGGCGATATACGGACAGGGGGCATCCGGTCACAAAATCGAGTCGTCCCTATTGTGCGGACAGGTCATGGGTTCGAAACATTCAACTTGATTAACTTTGTAGGCATTGATGGTTCGAACTGGAACGAGACGACGCAAATTCCTCCCACTTCATTTACTGATTTAGCGGTAAGAATTCAGGTCAATCAGTCTGTAAAACAAGTTTGGGTTGCTTCACCGGATGATTCAACCGGCATGAACGCTAAGGTGCTGCCATTCACCGTTGAAAATGGCGAACTGAATGTACAAGTGCCCCGCCTTGATTATTGGACTATGCTCGTTGTGGAGTACACTCATGCCAATTGAAAGCCCATTTATCACACATGAAAGCCTACATGGTCACAGCCAACAGGTGCTTTTGGACAACCAACAATCGGGTGGTGGTTATCTCGCTTGCCCGGTGATGCCAGATTATCAGTTTTCATGGTTTCGTGACGGGGCATTTATTGCCTACGCGTTGACATTAGACGGCAAGGATGCGTCGATTCCACATCCCGGTGGAATTGCTGCTCAGTGGGACAGTGCTGGAAGATTTCACCAGTGGTGTGCGCGGATGATTAACGAGCGTGCAGAGGCCATAGAACGGAGTATTGCGCGTGCCGAACGCGGCGAACCGGTAGTGATTGCGGATACACTGAATGCGCGTTACCGGGACGAAGGGGCAGAAGGGCCAGCCGAATGGCCGGAATTCCAGCTGGATGGGCCTGCATTATGGTTATGGTCACTGGCAAAATATGTTGAAGTATGCCGGATAAAACCACTGCCGATTTATTGGGAGCAAGCGGTTGATCTGGCAGCCCGTTATGTAGCGGCACTATGGCAAGCACCTTGTTACGACTGCTGGGAAGAACGCGGCAGTGATATTCATATCAGTACTCTAGCGGCAATCTATGCTGGTTTAGGTGCTGCTGAAAATCTCGTACCCACCTTTAACTTTCAGGCTAAGCGCAAAGAAATCAAACATTTTGTCTTGACGCAGGGTTTGACACCAACCGGGGAATTGGCAAAGTCGGTTGGATTAGATTTGGTGGATGCAAATCTGCTATTGGCAGCATTGCCTGATGGAGGGTTGTTAGCAGCAGACGATCCCCTGATGAAGCGCACAATTGAACGGATTGAACGTGATCTTTTGGCAGAAGGTCACGGGGTTCACCGTCACGTCGAAGATACCTATTATGGCGGCGGTGCATGGATACTACTGGGTCTATGGTTAGCATGGTATTACGTCCAAGTTGGAAATTACACTCGGGCACGTCAACTGGTTTCTTGGGCGGAAGGGCATGCGGACCAATATGGAAATTTGCCAGAACAGGTCAATAATTCGATGTTTGATTCTAGCTATTACGAAAGTTGGATTGATCAGCGTGGAGAAATTGCGAACCCGCTGTTATGGACACATGCTCAATACATGATTGTGCAACATTGGCTGCATCTCTGTATTGGTTTCACCGACCTTATATGAGTTTCGTTTCGCGGACTTGGGCGTGGCGGAAGTTGGACAATTAGGGTGACATTGCCGATAGGGATATCAGATCCCAATTGGACGATTATCCATAGGGATTCGACACAGCTTTCGCCAACTGCTGAGCTTCCATCGCGTGGGAATATCCAATGGTGGTGTCCCCACGTTTATGACGTGGCAATCTTTTAGGTGGTGTGCAGCGGCACATTCTTTTCCAATAAATTCGTCACCAAAGTGTGCCCCGCGTCATAGGGATGAATGGAGAATATGAAAGGATAAGGTGTATCAATAGCGAAACCGCGCCTGTTTACGACGACCTTCAGCGTCACCGGCAACGGCATAAAGCAGCGTTGTCGATTCGTTGCTGTGACCGGCCTGCATCTGGGCATCACGTAAGCTGCCGCCGGTGGCTAACCATTCGGTGATCCATGTCCGCCGGAACATGTGTGGCGTAAGGGCTACTCCAGCGCGTTGACCTGTGGCATCGATAATCTGGTTAATGGCGCGTACGTTCAGCGGCTTGTCGGCTCCCAACTTGTCACCCTTGAGAACTGAGCAGAACACGATGTCACGGCTGCCTGCGCGTGCGGCCTGTAACTGCTGCCAATGACTGAGGGCTTCTATGGCAAACTCCCCGACGATGGAAACATCCCGTTCTTTATCGCCCTTGCCATGCCGGATGTGGATGACACCCGTTTCAAGGTTGATGTCCTTCCAGCGTAGTTCACCGAGTTCGGCACGACGGATGGCGGTATAGGTTAAGACTGCAATGAGGGCCGTGTTCCGGGTTTCAAGTAACTTGTCGAAAACATCACCGTGCAGCTCGTCCGCCCAGATCCGAAGCACCCGATGGGCTTGTACCGGGGTTAGTGCTACTTTCACCCGTTCGCGGTTAGTGGCCTCCACTGATGGGGCAGGGTAGTTCTTAAACTTCTTGAGCAGTTCGTAATTCAGTTTGGCGCGGTCATCACCAATCATGCCTAAAATTTGAGCCAACGCTCGGAGTGCGGAGACGCGGTTGTGCATGGTGGCTTTGGTCATGTCACCGGCGGCGAGGAAGTCATAGACGGCTTGACTGGTGAAGTCGAGGGCATCTGCACCATTCTCGGCACACCACTTTTGCCATGCGCCCCACGTATGTTTATAAACACGGGCGGAGGATGTGCTGACGGTCTTTTCGGCCATCGCGGTCAAAGGATGTGTCTTCGCCAATGGCAATAATGGCGTTGGGCGTGGATTTCGCGATTTGCATATTTATCACTTTACTACAGTAAATGATATTTTGTGTAGTAAATAGGCTAAAGAAAACTCCAAAATACCTCTCATGCGCTGCACCGGTTGCCCGGTGTCAGGGTGCTGGCTGGAGTGGATACCATGGTATCCTCCTCTTCGATAGATACCTTGACTTTAGCTCTATTTAACTTTGTGGCAAGGTACTACCTGCCCATGAAAAAAGTCAAGATAATCCGACCATGCCAAGCCGCTCTCGGTGCGGAAGCGATAGGCGGGATGATGCCAATCCAGCACCGAACTGTAGAAACCCAGCTTGACATCGCTACGCCGCGCGCAGGCATCGGCTAACTCGCGTATGGGGTCACGCCCA
>JBBSBS010000565.1:0-3969 GCA_038251045.1 Aggregatilineales bacterium
ACCATTCGATGGGAGCGGCAAGGGGCATTCACACGGCACATTATGGATGGCGTGGAATATGGCATTTACCTTGAAGACATTTACAACCGCCCGTTTATGGCTCCGGCGTTTGCCCGTGAACAGAAGATCATCGGGCAATCGGCACGCGACAATCTGGGACTTGATGACGTATGACCAGCGCCAAGCAAGCGGCCTATGAAGTGCTGAACGCGCACCTAAAGAACGCGAATCCGTGGTGGGGTGTGCGGGTGCAGCCGTTGACGATTGCCAGTGCAGACCTTCAGAAGCCTTATGTGGTGTTTTCGGAAGCCTCCAATATGCGGCGGTTGAGCGCACCACCGATCAAGATGGCGGAAGTGCTGATCGCGGTCAAAGGGGTGGCGTTGGAGATGGCAACGGCAACCGGCATCGAAGACGCAATCACCGGGCTGCTGGATGACAGCGGCGATCAAGATGTGAGTCCGCGTCTGCCGTTCAATGCCGATTGGCGCATTTTGACAGTGACTGAACAGCGGTCGATCTGGGTTGAAGAAAAGTTTTCCGGCGCACAGAGTTTGTATCATGCCGGGCATCAGTATTTATTCCTAATGGAGCGGAGGGCGTAATGGCCGAGTACAACGGTAATAACATTTCATTGACGATGAACGGCATTGATATTAAGGCGCGTTGGCGCACGATGGATTTGTCGCTTTCAGTGGGCGACGAAGATGTGAGCGCGGGTGCAGGCATTGAGTGGGAGAAACACGCCTCCAAACTCAAATCATCCTCGGCTAAAATCTCGTTGATTTATAACGACACACAAGCGGCTGCCGATTATGCGGCGCTGTGGACGACCAGTCAGGTGGTTGACGTGGTTTATGGGCCAGAAGGCAGCGCGACGGGCAAGCCCTGCCATCATCAGAGTTTCTTGATTACAGGCATCACGGGGCCGACGACCGGACATGACAAACCCGCTGTAATGGTGGAGTTTGACATGATTGGGACGGGTGTGCCGACCAAGAACATTTACGCGGGCGATACGTTCTAGTCGTTCGGTGGTGATGATTGAAGTGATGGGCGCAAGGTGCGCCCCTATTTATTTAGGGAGATAGGGAAGATGACGAACAATAGCAAAACTCCGAAACCAATTTTTGACTTTTCCGGTGTCAGCCGCGAATGGTCACAAAGTTTCTTCAAAACGGCCAAGACAGCCGCCAAAGCACAAATCGCACTTACGCGACCACTGCACCCCGATGCCAGCCCTGACGCAGTGCAGGCTTACTATGATGCCCAAGAGCAGGCCATTGAGACAATTGGCAACGTTAGCGAAGAACAACTGCAACTCATCAAGCAAGTTCTGAAGGATGTGCCGAAAGAATGGCTCATCGTGGGCGCACCAGAAAACATTGATTGGTGTCAGAACGAAAGCTACGACTGGATTCAGGATGATCACTATACCGAAATCCTGCTTATGATCCAGTCGGGTGAAGCACGTAAAACCGCAAAAAACTAGCATGGGACTACGCTCTTGCTGCAAAAGCACCGGGCAGCATCAGTTTCTATCCAGAGGAGATCGAACGGATAGAAGATGCTGAATTGATGCTTTTGGGCATACAACCCAGTGAATTAAAGTGTATGTCCCTTCAACACCGAGCCGATTTACTGGAAATCAGCCGGACAAAGAAATATTTAGAAAATGGCAAGATGCCAACCTGAAAACCCTCTCCAACACGAGAGGGTTTTTGTTTGGTGCGTTACCTGATGGGCTGAATGCTAGCTTAAAGCTAACGCTTAAGAAGATGTATTATCGGAACTCAGCCTTATGCTTTCAGGTACACAAGTCGCCAGTTTATTCGGGGTTCTGTCACTAGATGATAAGGATTTTCAACGCGGCCTCAATGATGCTGATAAAGGCATGTCCAGCGTCAGTGACCGATTAGGCGATCTTGGCAGTTCAATGAAAACTTTTGGCGGAAACATGACGGTGCTGGGTGCGCCGTTTCTGGCTTTCGGGATTGCAGCGGTTAAGTCATTTTCAGACAGCGAAAACGCATTGGCTCAGTTAGATGCTGTGTTGAAGTCAACCAGCGCCCACAATGGCGAGTGGAGTACCAGCACCAAAGCGTCAACTGATGACTTGGAAAAACTAAACGGGAAATTAGGTGATGCAAACGACAAACTAAGTCGGATGCAGGAAATTTACGACAGCAACGAAAAGCATACAGTTGCACAGACAAGAGCGCTTGAAGATCAAAAGCAGGCAGTTGCTGAATTAAGCGCTGCGTTAGCTGACGGTAATACACAATTATCCACCATGACGAATGTGACTCATATGAGTCGTGATGCACTTGTTGGCTTGGCAACCAGCTTGCAAAAGGTGACGGTCTTCAGTGACGAAACTGTATTATCAGCGGAATCAATGTTGCTCACGTTTACTAATATAGGCGCTAATATTTTCCCCGATGCAACGAAAGCCGTTCTGGATATGTCGCAAGCATTAGGGCAGGACACTAAAAGCAGCGCTCTTCAGTTGGGCAAAGCCTTAAATGATCCAATAGGCGGGATTACCGCTTTGTCCCGGGTTGGTGTGAAGTTCACAGACTCCACAAAGGCCATGATCAAGCAGCTTGTTCAAGCGGGTAAGACAGAGGAAGCACAAAAGATTATTCTCCAAGAGCTACAGACTGAATTTGGGGGGAGCGCTGTCGCCGCTGGTAAGACGTTTGCTGGGCAACTGGCGATCACAAAGAACAAGCTCGACGATATGATGGAAACCATTGGACAACGGTTGCTCCCTATTGTGCAGCGGTTCATTGATGGCGTTAGCGGTTTGGTCGATTGGTTCACAAAACTTGACCCGCATATCCAAGATGTGATCGTAGGCATCGGCGCTTTACTCGCGAGTTTCGCGATCATTGGCCCCATAATCGCTGTTGTTGGCACTGCTATTGGAGCAATCGGTGGCATCCTTGCGGGTGTGGGTGCTGTGATCGGGGTGATCCTGTCACCGATTGGCTTATTGATCGCAGCAGGCGCGGCGATTGTGTATCTGTTTAAAGATCAAATTGGTGGGGCGATTTCAGTCTTTATGGGTTATATGGAAAAAGGCGAAGGGTTATTTAAATCGGTTGCGGCTGGGATTATGGCGCTGTTCGGTTCAAATGAAGTCACTCAAGGAATTGCGCTGTTTCTGGTGCAAGTGCAAGACTTCTTTGACCATTTTCAAGATCGCGTCAAACTCTACCTCTCCTTATTTGAACTCTACTTAAATTACTATCTCATCAACCGTTTAAGAGACTTATGGGCGACCGTGCAACCAGCACTCCAAAACCTTGTGAATTGGTTTGTGAGTGATGGTATCCCGTGGATACAACAGGCGCTGTTGTTTCTATGGAATAACGTTCTCACACCCGTGATTGATGTAATTAAGGGTATATGGGCTGTCGTCCAACCTGAATTACAGAAGTTTGCTGACTGGTTTATAAGCGGTGGATTACAGAACATTGCTAAGGGACTAACGGACTTTAAGACAAACGCTATTGACCCGTTTATCAAGCTCATAACGTACATTTGGGATCAAGCGAAACCCGGCCTTGAATTACTGAAACTTGGATTCCAAGCCGCTTTTGATTGGATCAAAACCAATGTCATTCAGCCTGTTATTGATCTTATCAATAGTGTTGCGCGTCAATTGCAAGAAATAAGTGGGCAGCGTGTTCAAAATGTCATTGGTCGAAATGACTCAACAGATGTCGGCAGCCGCAGTGGTTTTGGTGTTAGCGGTAGCCCCAATTCCCCCTATGTCAACTCAGGCGGTGTGGTCAACGGCGGTTTTGGTAATGGCATCGTCCCAATTCCCCCCGTAGGCGGCGGAAGTGCGGCAGCTCGCGCAGGTGGCGGGTCGGTTTACGGTGGGATGCCGTATCTGGTGGGGGAGCAAGGGCCGGAATTGTTTACGCCGAATGTGGGCGGGAATATCAGCACGGCGAG
>JBBSBS010000566.1:0-3967 GCA_038251045.1 Aggregatilineales bacterium
ACCCCTTTGTTGGCAGTGATAGTGGTAAATTCTGGTCAGGTCTTGATGTGTGGCCTGCTGTACCTGCGGATATAGGCCGCTGGCTGGTGTGGAGGGCTTCTTAGCGATTTCCACGAGCATCCGGGTATGGTCGCTGCACTCGGTGGGTTGCGTCTTGTGGCGACTCATAAACGCCCGTATTCGGCCTATGTCGTATTCGGTGAGCGTTCTGGGCATTCCTCCACGGATAATCTTGTATTCTTGGTCGTTTATCATCGTCGGAGGGGCAACCACATAGCAGCCATCTGAGAGCAGATCAACGCCCTGCCCTTTCAGGGTGGGAAGATGCAAGTGTGAAGGGAGCCTGAAATAGAGGTGCGGAAGCTGTCGGCCTGCCGAGAGGACTGTGCGGGTTTCGAGTAAGTCTGGGAAACTGGTTTTTATCTGGCGGAATATTCCGCCATCGTCGATGTCGAGGACGATAAGCTGGCTGATGCGCCCGGTGACGATGCCTAGACCCCCAAATCCACCTTCTCGAAACCAATCCTGCTGCTCTTGAAGCGAGGCACGACGTTGCTGGAAGCCCGCCCACGGGATCGCTGGCACTTTCGGACGCGACGGATCGCGGTCGCCAAGGAGCGGAATTAAACTATAGCCGAGCCAGTAGTAAGTCTCAGCAGCGGTATCTAAGGTTAGAGAACGGTCAGAATTTTGCAAATCAAACCTATTTCTGCCGGTTTGACTTGCACACATGGAAAAATCTCGTTATCATGGGAGATGAAAACGGATAGTCCGTGGGCGCATTCAAAGCTGCCCCGGCAGCGATTGGATGCCTTCAGATGTCTTGGTGGACTGGAAGGCATTTTCATTTATATAAGATGTTATGGTGCTCTTGCACCGGTAGTGTCCCTACTCTTCTTGGGACACGATCCTCTATTTAGTCCATATCACTCCATTAGTAAGCTAGTAAGCAATAAAAAACGCCACTTCTTTTGACCGAGAGTGACGTTCCTTAAGTTGGATAACTTAGGTGTTTTACCACAGTTTGAGTTATAATTGTGGTATCGTCGAACTCGGCCAGTGAGTTCGGCAATCCCTTGAAACCCTAAGGCGGGCTTCAGCAGGAAAACGAGTTACTAGGCTCGTTTTTCTGTTTATGGGACTGTTAAGATAGAGTATAGACTCGACTTGCGACTCGCGCAACCGAATCACAGAATTAAACGCATACTTCCACAACCCTTCTCCTTTAAATGTTGTCCCGCAAAGCACAATCCACTGACTTGATTAAAATCTGATTTCTATCTTTTTCATACTATACAGAGTGTTGTCCATACCTGAAATTCACTTGTCACTGGAACATTGAAAGAACATTATCCGCTATTGTATCGTCTGAAATCGCTGATGCTTGCTTTATTTCTGCTGTAGGAGGTGTGAGGAACTGTTTCTGTGGTACTGGTAGGTTGGATTGCATCATATAACCACCAGTTCCACCTTGGAGGATAATTTGGGCGGCAATCTCTTTTGCAAGTTCGCTACCCCCTGCCCCATTCAGTGTTTGTGGACTTGCGGATTTAGCAACAGCTTCACGCACCCATGGAAAGAGTTCCAAGAGCACATCAACTTGTCCATCGCGAAGTGAGGCCCATAGTCGCAATCCTTCACGAATGGCGCGTGTAAATTGCCCCTGCCCCTTAGTAGGTTTCTTGAGCTTGTTGATTAGTTCATACACAGCCCAGTCTTCTTGCCGCTGGTCGTTTAACCAAAACTCAAATCTTTTACGCGCCATCAGTATCATCCTTTGCACTTAGTGCAATATGCACTCTGTGATTGTGCCAAACCACAGATAAAAAGTCAAACTGGAAGGCGTAAACTGCAAACTGGAACACAAACCACTTGCAACTTACTCCAAACTGGTATTAACTTTGTGCTTTGGGTATAAACTTGGTGTATGACTATCTACACTACTGGCACAGTTTCAAGTTTGGTTCGACTTTCGCGTGAGACTATTCGGACACATGCGGAGGAATTTGCACGCCATTTGTCTGATCTGGCAAATCCGGGAGAGGGTAAGCATCGGCAATTCACTGATGAGGACCTTCAAGTTCTGCAAACCATCGCCACCATGAAGCGTACTGGCAGCACATATGCCGAAATACATGGTGCTTTGGATCGTGGCAATTTATCTGCTGGTCCAGATATGAGTGTACTATCGCCTCTGGGCAGTACTACAGCGTTAACCATGCTCGAAAGGCGTGTTACTGATCTCAGTACCGAATTACAAGAAGTCAGAAATGAGCGCAATGAACTTCGTGCTCAGTTACTGCCTTTGGAACGTGAAAACGCGGCAAATAAGGCACTACGTGAAAGTGCGGAAGCCCGTGCGGCTGCGCTTGAAAAAGAAGTGCGAGACCTTATCAAACAAATTGGGCGTTTAGAAGGTGGCGGCAGCAGAGGGTAGGTAACCGTTATAGCCGAGGATAAGAGTCAGAAGGACTTAAACGGTGATTTAGCTGCTCCACTCAGCAGCCAGCAATTCAGCCTGTTCCAATCGTGGTCGCATCATACGACTTCCGCATTCCCCGCACATCTTTCTTCACCCTCATAAATCGTACTTTCCTCACGCGTATCATGGGCGGACGGCTTAGCCCTGGCAAGCTAATCGGGTTGTGAGGGATGAGGTTGCGTATGTTATGGGACAGGCCGCGTAAACTGTGTCACAATAATATTGTTTACCTAACAATATGAGATTTTGAATAGATCAGCCCCTTTCAAGGATAAATGTATGGATGTTTTTGCGCTGCGTAATCAATTGACTCAAGATTATTCGGACTATGCCAGCAGTTTCATTCAGATCCGTGATGAACGCATCTTTAGTGAGGTGCGGCAAAGTCTGAATGAAGGTGTGTTCTGGCCGAATCCCTTGATCCAATTGAATCCCACCTTTGAAAGCGGTGGCACCGTTACTGAACTGGTCGAGGCGGGATTACTCCATCCGGAATGCAGCCGTATTTTTCGGAAGGGCAAATCAGATGGGTTCGGGATACCGTTTCCCTTTCACCGTCACCAACGGGAAGCCATCGAGATTGCCGGTAAAGGCTACAACTATATCCTGACGACCGGCACGGGTTCGGGCAAAAGCCTCGCTTACATTGTGCCAATTGTGGATCATGTCTTGCGGCGGGGCAGTGGCAAAGGCATCCAGGCCATCATTGTGTACCCGATGAACGCGCTGGCTAACAGTCAGGAAGGGGAACTGCGTAAGTTTCTACATGAAGGCTACCCGGCAGGCAAAGCACCGGTTACATTCGCCCGCTATACCGGGCAAGAGAGTAATGAAGAACGCCAGCAAATCATCGCCAATCCACCAGACATTCTCTTAACCAATTATGTCATGCTGGAACTCATTATGACCCGCCCGCGCGAACGGCAGCTCATCGAACGCGCCAAAGGACTGCGCTTTTTAGTGCTGGACGAACTGCATACTTATCGGGGACGGCAGGGAGCAGATGTGGCATTACTCGTCCGGCGGGTGGGCGACCGGCTGAAAACCGCCGAACAATCCTTGCTGTTTGTGGGAACTTCGGCGACGCTCGCCAGTGAAGGCACTTACGCCGAACAGCAGGCTCAAATTGCGGCTGTTGGGAGTCAGCTTTTCGGTTCAGTGGTTCAACCTGAACATGTCGTCGGTGAAACCTTACGCCGTGCAACTATTCCAAACCCGGATAGCAACACCCTTATTAGCGATTTAGTAGCTGCGGTCGCGCAGGGTGAGAACCTCGTCGCCCCGACTGACTACGCCACTTTTATTGCCCATCCGCTTTCGGTATGGATTGAGGATAACTTTGGTTTGCGAGAAGTCGGCGGTCGCCTCACACGGCAGCAGCCGCGCAGCATTGAAGGGGAGGGTGGTGCAGCACTGGAACTGAGCCAACTGACAGGCGTTGAAATCGGGACCTGTGCTCAAGTGATCCAGCGCTGGTTATTGGCC
>JBBSBS010000567.1:0-3963 GCA_038251045.1 Aggregatilineales bacterium
CAGATGGCTCGGCTCATTCCGCCGAGCGCCGCGGTTGGCTCTCGTGGATGTGCCGCGTGTCATTTGTGTCTGTCACGCCGCGAGTGCAGGGGAGTCATCCGCCGAAAATGCAGCACGGATTAATTACTAAAAAACAGGACTTATTACAATTAGATAGGCGCATAATGCATCCTCAATGGTTGGTTAGAATATTGTAACACCAGAATGATATTATAGAACTAAAGTTCTCTGTAAGTCAAGTTTGGGTTTGGTTAGAATCTTTGGTGGGGATTTTAGACGGAGAGCACAATATAAAATACGGGAGAGGCCGAACCTCTCCCGTACGAGAAATGAGAAGATCAAGTTGAAAGGGCGGTTTCTATCCGTTTTCCCACGGGGTCATCAGTTGAACAAGATTACCGTCGGGGTCAGCGAGGGTGGCAATGAATCCACCTCCCATCTCATAGGGTTCTTTGATGATGGTGACGCTTAAGTTTTTGAGGCGGTCAAATTCTTCTTTGACCTGTTTTGTTTCGATGTTGATGATGATTCGTGCCGGTTCTTTGGACTGACCTTTTACTTCGGAATGTTCACCGATGCTTAAGGCGCAGCTGCCCGCCTGCCACATATGCCAAGTGTCTTCAACCATATCTGCCGGTCTGGCAAAGACTTTCTCGTAAAACGCGGCAAGCACAGCGGGTTGGGAAGTCCCGATCATGATTGAATTCAAATTCAGGGTGGGTGAGTCTTGATTTGGCATTGTGATTCTTTCCTCTACAAATCTTCTGGATTATGGGGCTTATTTTTTCTCAAGCGGTTTGATTATAGCACAGTTTAGCCCTTTTGTTCTGTAATCGGTAAAAATAAGACGCGGACACTTTATGCGCCCGCGTCTTATTCCTGTTGGTGTTTCTAGGTTGGGTCGCTTAACTGATGGGACATCAGCCAGTTACGGGGATATTCGCAAGAATGACATTGGTTTGCAGCGGGGCATAACGGGCGGCGTTTCGGTTTGGGCGGTGAGGATGCGCGTGGACAGCAAGAGGAGGCAGGTGGTCAGGATTAATTTTAAGTATTAGTGAGAAGGGAAGTGCATTAAGCGCCTCTATCCGATGGGCGGCTGACCTGTCATTAAAGCAGCTTTGTGACGGTCATCGTATTTTAGCACTATCTGTTGCAGGCTAAATGAGCCACTTTTGGGGTTAGTGAGCAGAAGAACGTATAATTTTCCTTAAGCGCGTCGAGTGCCATAAGGGCTTTGACGACGTACAGTTAGAGCTGTGAGCGTATAAGTGTCTACACCGGATACCCATATGAACGAATGGAAATTACCATTAGGAAATGACTGGATTTCTGCAAGTGACATCAAAATAGCCAATGAATGGCTAAATCTAAGCTATTCAGAATTAATACATGAAACAGACACGAAGTTGATGACGCGGACAGGCGGCGTTCAAATGGATGATTGGTTTGATTGGATTGAGCGTTGGATTAGGAAGAAATTGAGAACGTGGAGTGGGGGTGATCTGAGTGAATTTGTGATCATCAATCCACAACTCATGACAGGAGAATGGAAAATTGATTATTATCTCCAAGACATCTTTCATGTCATATGCAATGATCCTGCAATTCAAGACTATCTCATCCAATTGCCTCAATATTCTGCTGACGAACAAATTGTACGAATTGCAAATTTTCTAAGTGAGCACCCTGCTTTGAAAAAAGCACGCTTCACCGATAGACATGCTTGGGGACAAATGGCAACATTACTTTACCGAATAGGTTTAGACAAAATTTTGATTTGTATGTAAAGCCACGACAGCCCGATGGATGCTGCGTGGTGTTTTAGCAGTGAGTTGGTTTGTCGGGTGGGGTCTTTTTGCCAAGATTAAGGCGCTTGACACGTTCGCCCTCAAAAGCGTCATAGATGCGTTGTTTCTCGTTTGCATTCTTGCTGTGTTCAACAGCAGACAGCAAATCACTGCGGGTGATTTTGATTTTATTCATGAGGTCACCGTTCGATATTTCGACCAATTCGTTGTAAGTCGGCATTTTTTGAGTGGCGTTCATCGGGTTAGTGCCTCATAAATTTGTCCATCTCTACCTTAACACCTTTTAAGGTATTTGGTGTAAGCCATATGGACAATTTGTGGGGGGAATGGTTTTGGTGGTATGGGCGGTTTTCAGTTCAGTATTCGCAATTAGTAACCGAGTTTGGCGCGGGACTTGATGACTTTGGTGTCGTGGGCTTTGGCATAGCGGAGGGTGGTGCTTTCGCTGGCGTGACGGGCGATGATGCGGACATCACCGATATAAGTGCCGGACTCCAGCAAGTCGCTGATGAGGGTGCGGCGGGCATCATGCGGGGCGAAGTCGGCAGCGAACTGCTTATAGAGGCCATCGTCAGTGATGGGAGTATCCTTGCCGAGATGATCTCCTTTGAGGACGCGGGGAAAGACAAAGACGCGATCCGGCGTGAGGGTGCGCCATGCTTGTAAGTGACGGGCGAGGCTGCCGAGGAAAGGCACGTAATCAACGGCATCGCGCTGGCGGCTTTTGCCACCGACGACCTGAATGTGTTCCTGCTGGAAATCGACATCCGACCATTTGAGTTTGACGGCCTCGAAGCGGCGCAATCCGGCATAAAAGAGGATTGCGAGCAGCGCCCGATTGCGCAGGCCGCGCAGATACGGTTTGCCATCTTGAGCGATTGGATAAGCGGCGATCAGTTCGTGTACCTGACTGCCATCCAAGCGTTTGCCGGGGCGTTTCTTGCCTTTGGTGCTGGCTTCGGTGGGGGCATCATCAACCGAGAGGCGCATCAGCTTGAGTTGGGCGTAGTAGGTTTCGAGCAGGGTATTGGTGGTATCGGCAGCGTACAGCGTTTGCACCAGACGGCGCAGATGGGTGAGTCGGGCTTGTTTGGTGGCGCGTGAAAGCGGGCGGCTGTTGAGGTAGCGCATGACGTTGGGCGCGGACAGGGTATTGACGTTGACCGCAGCCGAGGCACACCATGTGCGCCAGTCGTTATAGGTGTGCTGGTACTGGCGGCGGCTGTTGGTGGACATGCCGGCAAGCAGCACTTCCAACATGCCCGCGTAATCGGGGAGGGTGGTGGTCAGGCTGCGATTGGTCACGGTTCCTGTTGATCCTCAAACAGCAGCACCAGCTCGTCCGATTCTAAAGCGGTGACAGTTTGGGTGTGCTGGTTGTTGCCGACGACGATTTCATACGAACCGGCAACGTGACCGGTAAAGTGAAAGGGCGAGAAAGCGGCGGGTTCATCTCCCCACCAACTGATCATATAAAAGAAATGGTTATCGGACTGCTCTTGATAGGCTTCGGCGGCGGTGATGATGTGCGGTGTGCCGTTGATCCAATCGGCAGTTTTGAGGTTTTCGAGTTTGCCCATGTGTTATGCCTGCTCACTGAATTCATATTCAATTGTACCATCAAGAACAGTTTTGACGGCATCAATATCAGTACATTTGGCGGCTTTGATGATGCGGGCGGCTTTGACCAGATTGCCCAGATAGTCGCCGTAATGCTCAAAGTCAATCACTTCGAGGGTCGCGCCGTAGGTGGTGCTGATGTGGACAATGCCTAGCAGCCTATTGGCATCATCACGCATCCATAGTTTGCCGATTTCGTCCGGCGATGGGTCGGTATTCAGTCGATAGGAAAGCTTGCTCATGTTTTGCCTTTGTTGAAACGTGATGTATTTATGGTGTGGATGTTATCACAAAGTGGCGATCAGATGAACTAGCGGATCGTCTAAAAGACTTTCCGGCTTCAGGCGTACCCGCGCCATTTTGATGACATTATCCATAACTCAAGCTATCTTAGAACTGATTCAGACATTTAAAGCGAACAAGTGACGGAGGTTAATCAAAGCAAAAGCGAGATGATGACCGGCCAAGAAATGAACATCTTTGCGGTCAAAGCGAAGCAAAAGGGCACGAAACTTGTCAATCCAAGCGAAGG
>JBBSBS010000568.1:0-3944 GCA_038251045.1 Aggregatilineales bacterium
GTTCTGCCGACACCCCTCCATAATTCAACTGTCGAACTAGAAGAAACACGGTTGCCGACAAACGGCATATGGATACACACCATTTGCGTATCTTTTTTGGTATTGGTCAAACGGTACGTAGTACTTCAACTCGAAAAATTCGTGTAGGGGCGCAAGGCTTTGCGCCCCTCTTACAATGAGGCGTGATATAATTTAAACAGTTATTGATGAGGTGTTTAGATGGCAATTAACCTGCGAGAACAGTTACACAAAACCATCGACGAGCTACCGTCAACGCGTCTCGAAACAACATTGCGTTTTCTGGAATTATTGGCGACTGCACCGGATGATGCGGATGTTGAGCCAGAAGAAACATGGTTGCTTGCAAGCGGTACATTGAAGCGCATGGTTGACGAGATACAGGATGCACCATTGCCAATAGCAGATTGGCGGAAGCATCTACATGAATCTTGAGTAATCTTATCCCCTACGTTTGAATCAGGTTTGCCACCAAACCGTTCCCTAACCATCCCCCAACATCGCGCCTCATTCTCTCCCTCACAACGTTAGCGCCAACTCCGCTTAACGGTTACCAAATGTCCGACCAAAATGTCACCCTTAACCCCCGCCCATCGGCTATGCTAATTACCGGACTGATTGTATTTCTCCCTCCATCGTTTACGGGGGAGGGCTGGGGTGGGGGTTCACCCACCGCACCTTAACATGCTGATTGGCAATCTTGGCGGCGGCGATCCGTCCCACCAAAATTGCCAATTTCGCCAAACGTCCTCGGCTGGCAACCGTATGAAAATGGCAAAAACCATCTGTTACAGTTGCAAAATTGCCAATAATTGCAACAGATTGAACCTGAAAGCGAAGAAATTAGTGAATCAAAAACGGGGCAGGCATCACCCACCCCGTCACAACTTTTAAGGAGTTTCCCTTATCCCTTCGTGATGACTTCCGCCCCGCCCATATACGGGCGCAGCACATCAGGGATCACCACACTGCCGTCAGCCTGCTGGTAATTCTCCAGAATAGCTATTATCACCCGCGTGTCCGCCAGCGCAGACCCATTCAGCGTATGCACGAACTGCGCTTTCTTGCCCTCGCTCGGACGGTACTTCACATTCGCCCGCCGTGCTTGAAAAGCCTCTGTATTAGAGCATGAGCTAACTTCCAGCCACTCCTGACATCCCGGTGACCACACCTCAAGGTCATATTTCTTGCTGGCGCTGAAACCCAGATCGCCGGTAACGATTTCCAACCGCCGGAACGTCAGCTTGAGCGCCCTGCACACATCACTTGCCGCCTCGGTCAAAGACTCCAACTCGGCATAGCTCGTCTCCGGTGACGTAAACTTATACATCTCCACCTTCTCGAACTGGTGTACCCGTTTGATGCCCCGTACATCCCTACCAGCGCTGGTTTTTTCCCGCCGGAAGCACGGTGTATGCGCCACATAATACAGTGGGAGTTGTGCCTCATCCAAAATCTCGTCGCGGTGCAAATTAGTCACCGCCACCTCGGCTGTCGGTAACATAAACACTTCCGCGTCCGGGTCGGAGTACACCACATCGCGGAACTTCGGGAACTGACCAGCACCGTACATCATCGCCTCTTTGACGAAGTACGGCACATTCACCTGCGTGAACCCGTGTTCGCGGGCATTATCTAGATAGAAGCTGATCAGTGCCCGTTGTAAACGTGCCCCTAATCCCTTCAGCACATAGGCCCGTGAACCTGCCAGCTTAACACCCCGTTCGAAGTCGATGATGTCCAGCGCCGGGCCAAGTTCCCAGTGGGGCTTCGGCTCAAAATCAAATTCCGGCATCGTACCTTCTGCTGTCCACGCGATGTTCTGCTCTTCACTGTCAAACACCGGCACACTTTCGTGAGGCATGTTGGGCAACCAGTACATATTCTCTTCCAGCGCCGCATCAACATCACGCAGTTGATCATTAATCGCCTCGACACGTTCACCCATACTTTTGAGTGCCGCCATCATCTCGTCCATTGCCTCGGCTACCGTGTCATCCTTGCGCGGGGCATTCACACTGCCACCACCTTCGATGACATGAATCGCCTCGTCAAATTCACCTTCGCGGATAGCCAGCGCGATGTGTCGTGCCATCGCAGCACGCATACCATCAGGGGTCTGCTTATCACCACGCAGCTTGCCGACACCTTTGTTCAGCTTATTCCGTGCGGCTTGAATCGCTTCACTTTCGGTCAGCAGACTACGCCGCTGTTTATCCAGTTCGCTGATGACATCGATTCGTGCCAGAGCCGGTGCATCATTCAGCTTACCGATCTGTTCTTTGACCCATTCCGGTTTTTCGCGGATCAGGTTAATGTCGAGCATGATTTTCTCTCCATATTGAATGTCATACACAGGATTGCCGTCAGCAAATCCCTACCAGAATAAAAATTAACGTGTTGGACGCGGCTGCGTATCATCATCCGGCTGTGATCCAGTCGGCAGTGGACGTGTGAAATCGGTATACAAGCGCCGTGCTGCCAGCACCAATCCAATCAGGATGATGATAATAATGATCATATCGAAGATGTCGCGTGTCATGAACTGCATGATAGAACCTTATTCACCGTAAATAAAAACGCCTACCCTGACCGATTGCAGAGAGGCGTTGAAATGTGTCGCGTTCTCGAAACGGAGGGGCGTGAGCCGTTAATCGGTCGAATGGGGCGAGCGGGACAGCGATGGCTGGGTGGCATCATCACGCCACTGGGGCAGCTTAAAGCTGAACGTTGTGCCCACATTTTCTTCACTTTCGAACCAGATTTTTCCACTCATGGCTTCAACCTCTTGTTTGCACAGATACAAACTCAGCCCGTAACCAAATTCACCGATAATCTGCGGTTGGCGTGCCCGTTCAAACGGCGAAAAGACCCGTTCAAACTCTTTAGCACGGACACCATACCCTTCATCAACCACATCAATTTGGACACTCTGGTTGCCGGATGATGCACTTGCCATAATCATGATCGGCGAGGCTTTCATGCTGTACATGATAGCATTGCGCAGCAGGTCATGCAAGATGTCGGCGACACGTCCGGGCGGGGCATAAATCACCAGATCGTCGGGGATGCTGCTGGTGATGCGGGCACGATAATCCTGCTGTTCGGTTTCAGGATCAATCAGCGTGACTTCATCCAAACCTTCGATGAAATCTTCGACAAAGTTCGCCAGATTCAACTTGCGACGGTCACTGCGGATCAACTCGGCTAACTTACCGGTGCGGATGACTTCTAACCGTTGGAACAACTGCATCAGCCGTTCTTGACGGTGCATATGGGTCGTAATCAGCGTGACGAAGCCAGCAACACGTTTACCCAACTGTTCGGTGGTTTCACCTTTTTTGGGTGATTTGAGGGTGTTGGTAATCAGCTTGGTATGACCCATGGTTGCACTGGCGGCATGTTCGACTTCATCACGGAAATGGTCGAGCAGGTCGGTCATAGCGGCCCAGTCTGGCAGTTCGAGGGTAATCATGGTGAAGGCTTCACCACTGGTGGCATACACAGTTGATGCCCAGCAGGGGATATATTCACCACCACGGTAGATGCGGAAGCGTACCGGACGAGCCGATTCGAGGGCTTTTTTGCGGGCTACGTCGGAGGTGTCTGCCGTGTGTGAGCGTGTGTTAAACAGGGCAGAGGCGGCAGTCCAACCATTGGCACGGATCAGTTTTAAGTCGGAGCCAAGCAGGGTGCGGGCAGCCAGATTTTCCAGCACCAGACGGTCTTCGTCGTCGAAAATCAGGATGCCGGAACCGAGACCATCCAGTACCGACTGATAATTGAGCTGTTTGTCGAAGACCATAGCCACCACAAATCCTGTCAGACCATTATAAAGATGAGGACGAAAAGTCCATTAGGGATTAACCTGATTTTAACCGCTTTTTCGTTTTGCGCTATGGGTATAACTGGCTGTAACAGGGTAA
>JBBSBS010000569.1:0-3933 GCA_038251045.1 Aggregatilineales bacterium
ATCAAATATATAAAGATTATGTGCCTCGGAGCAATGATTTTGACCTTGATACAACGTGGCATTCATTCAGTGAAGAAAACAGGTTAGAACGCAAGGATATCGCGTTTGATGTACTTGAAGCAGGAAATCTATTGGCTGGCAAAATTCCATTACTGATAATTAATGAACCAATCTATATTGCGGATGGACTCAACAGCGACCAACGCTACAATTTCTGGTATCCAAAATGGGTATATGACCGCTTTCGTGAGTTATTGACGAGTTTGGCGCAGGACGACCATTGGAACTATGTAGACTTATGGGAATCGATAACCCCCAGTGAATTTACTGATAGCCCTGTTCACCTGACACCAACTGGATCACGGCAACTCAGCGATTTGGTCGGCAAAGCAATCGAAACACTATTGAACAAGTAGCAATCAATATTGGAGAACTTATGGACGAATCAACCGTACGCGAAAAATTGCGTGCCTTTATCTTGAATGATCTGATCCGGGATCCGCAATATGACATTGGAGATGATGAAAAGATTATTACCGATGGGATGATTGACTCGTTCGCGTTGGCACAAATTGGTGTATTTGCTGAACAGGAGTTTGATGTTTACATCCCTGACCCCGATTTAATGGTTACAAAAATGGATAGCCTAAATCAAATGGTCGCACGCATTATGCGAGATATGAAATAAGATCTATGCTGAACCGTACTAGCCGTGAAGCGTACGCCACATTATTGAATGCAGTGACTCTGACACAATATGAAGTGGATGTCCCTGCCCTCATATTTGTAGCAACGGGCGCGGAACCAATTATTGTCAACAGACGGCTGTTCAGAGATAAGGCGTTGAAATATGCCAAAACGTTAAGGGCGCTCGACATCGGGAATGGGGATTTGGTGATTATTGCATATACGCAGAGCCTTGAGAGCATCTTCGCATTTTGGGGTGCAGTGATAGTAGGTGCTATTCCATCCATGTTCCCCACATTGACCGAAAAACTTGACCCTGAGATTTATTTACGAGATCTTGGCGAAGTCATCGGTAGATCAGAAGTCAAAGCTATTTTGACAACAGATGATTTTGCGGATCTGTTCGCCCCGCGCGTTAAGTGTCCGGTATACCGCAAAAAAGACTTCGAAGCACTACCGTCTCTAGATACTGATTTTGAGCCTGCTCTGCCCTCTCCCCAATCGGTTGCCTTATTGCAACATTCAAGCGGTACAACTGGTCTCCAGAAAGGGGTGGCACTTTCACACCAAGCGGTGTTAAACCAACTTGCCAGCTACAGTGATGCACTTAGGCTAAATGATAAGGATGTTATCGTAAGCTGGCTGCCTTTGTATCATGATATGGGGTTAATTGCAGGGTTTTTGCAACCACTTGTACAGGGTGTGCCTCTCATTCTCATATCCCCTTTTGATTGGGTAAGACATCCAGCAATGTTGTTGAAGGCTATTTCCGACTACAAGGCGACATTATGCTGGCAACCAAACTTTGCCTATAGCCACTGTGCCCGCACGATACGACAGCGCGATAGTGAGGGACTTGATCTTTCAAGCATACGGGCATTTATCAATTGTTCTGAACCCGTAAGGCACGACAGTCACCTACGATTTGCAGAACGTTTTGCCGGCAATGGAGTACGAGCCGATCAACTAAGCGTAAGTTACGCGATGGCAGAAAACACGTTTGCCGTGACACAAACAATGGTTTGGCAAAAGCCAAGAGTAGACATCATAGAACGGCGACTACTCCAACATCATCTCACAGCCACACCTACAACCAATGATAAAGAAGTAGAAATGATCGTTTCGTGCGGGAAGCCAATCAGCGGCACACAAGTCAAAGTTATGGATCACAGGGGGCAATTAATAGGCGAACGTCACATTGGTGAGATCTGCGTGAAAAGCGATTGTATGCTTAGTGCTTATTACAAACGCGATGATTTGCAACCGTTTGATGCAGAAGGCTGGTATCGAACGGGTGATAAAGGATACATCGCGGATGGCGAAATTTATATCGTTGGTCGTAGCAAAGATCTCATAATCAACGCCGGCAAGAACATCTATCCACAAGATATTGAAGCGATTGTCAATTCGGTTACGGGTGTACATCCCGGTCGAGCCGTTGCATTCGGTGTACCAGACGAACGTGAAGGAACAGAACTAATTGCGGTGGTGGCGGAAGTCGATATAGACGGGGTCTCTGCCCACAAACAAATCTCACAGTCCATTCGGCAACAAGTGGGCAAGCAAAGTGATGTCACGCTGAATTTCATAACTCTTGTACCAAAAGGCTGGCTCATCAAAACATCTAGTGGGAAAATCGCGCGTGGTAAGAATCGCGACAAGTGGCTTTCAGAACGACAATCGCACTAACAATCAATCATTCTATTCTCTAGTGATACAATGGGCGAGTATCCACGGTGGACTGTAATAAAGGTTCTCTTCTCCATGAAATGGCTTATCTCCTACACTGTCATCATTGCAGCCACATTTGTCTTACATCCCCTAGCCGCACCAGATGCACCTCCTCAAACAACAGCGTACCAAGAAACAGTGATCTATGCAGGGCCGGGTGACAGCTTTCAGCAGCTCGGCAAACTCAACCCCGGACTCCCTGTAAGTATTGTTGAGCGAAATCACACAGGTATGTGGTTGCATATAATCCGCAAAACGGATGAAGGGCAAGTGATGCAGGATGGATGGGTCATTTCGGCGTTTTTGAATCGAGATGACAGCCTGCACTTTGGCGACATTCCTGTAACCACAACGCTGGCTGATGCTGACCCAAGCAATATCAACAGCAAATCTATGGCAAAGTTGTATGCTGTACCTGTAATCCCCGCAATTAGTGATGCGATGGTCGAACTGTACAACCAAGGGCAGTCAACAGGCAATGCTAGCCATACCATCACTAAAGTTGGTGACAGTTTAAGCGCCTCGAACCAATATCTAATACCAATGAACAATGTTAAACGGCAACTTGGCCCATATGATTATCTCACGGACACCGTCGTCTATTACGGGGCTTCAATGACGGTAGATAGTGTTGCCGCACGAATTGGCATGAGCACATATGGCATCGTTGACCCGTTTTGGGCAGATAAAGATAAGTGCGTACCCGCAGAAACACCACTGGATTGCGAATATAGGCTCAAGAAACCAAGTGTGGCATTCATCATGTTTGGACCGAATGATGTTCGGAGCATGACCGAAGATAAATACGCGGGACAAATGCGGCAAATTATTGAGGACACCATTAAATATGGCGTAATTCCGGTTATTTCAACTTTTAGCGCTCATCCTGACGAAGAATTCTTTTGGCAGTCGATCAACTTCAATCTCCAACTCGTGGAACTGGCGGACGAATATCAAATTCCATTAATAAATCTTTGGGCAGCAGCACGCATACTGCCTGAATATGGTCTTGACCGAGATAAAGTACATCTCAAAGTCAGTGGATTTGATTATCTGAAGTATGATACCGGACACGAGGCATTCTACGGTGTCAGCCTACATAATTTACTCTCGATTTGCACACTGGACGACATTCGGCACAAATTGGGAATTGAGGTTCAATCATGAAAAACAAGTCATTGATAATGGTATTACTACTGGCAGGACTGTTGCTATTGACGGGGTGTGGTGGGAATAGCAGCGGTTCAGCAGCTAATGATAGTGAAGCCACCAAAGTTGTAGAACAATATTTGCAAGCGAAAATCGACAGTAAGCGCGATACACTACGGGATTTGTTGTGCGCGCCTCAAGAGGCAAATCTTGATCGTGAAGCGCAATCATTCAGCGGCGTAAAAGCACATTTAGACAATGTTATATGCCAGAAGGATGCAAATGCGAACACTGTCACTTGCAGCGGCGCGATTGTAGCCGAGTATAACGGCGAAAATACCAACTTCCCGTTAACGAAATACAATG
>JBBSBS010000570.1:0-3928 GCA_038251045.1 Aggregatilineales bacterium
GATTGGGCGCGTTCATCCTGACGCTGGGTGGCATCATCGGCATTGCCCTGCTGATCATCCTGTACCTCACGCGCGGGACGTTTGGCTGGTTGCTAGCCGACAAGCTCGATAACCCGCTGCAACCCTTCCTCAATCTTCCGTTCATCAAGAGCCGCGATTGAGCGACAAATAAAAAGGGGATAGTTTTTGAAGCTATCCCCTTCATCTTGCACACTTACCGAACGATGAATCTACGGTGTCTCGACATGAACCGCGCCGTTGCCATTAGTCGTAGGCGTAGGTGTAGTTACCTTCTGCAATTCGCCGCGCAGCATCATACCGAGCAGTGCCTCGACCGCACCGCCACCCTGCCCGCTGCCATTGACCGCAATATCAGGGATGATGCGCACTTTCTGATCACCGATGATTTGCATCAGTTGGACAGCCGTAAATCCCTGCTGCCCCATCGCCTCTGCACCGGCACGGTATGCCGACGCTTTAGCTTCACCGATTGCCCGAACAGCCTCCGCTTCACCCTGCGCCTTGAGCCGGATCGATTCCGCCTCACCCTCAGCCTGCTTGATCTGCGCCCGTGCCTGCATTTCGGAAATATCAACACCCTGCTCAGACTTGACCATCTCCTGCTGAATTTCAGCCAGCGCAGTCGCCCGTACCAACTGCTGACGTTGGGTTTGTGCTTCTTCCTGCACCTTATACGTCTTATTCTGCTCCTCGGCAATCTTACGATCCGTCAACGTTTGCATCAACGCCGGTGGTGGGATGATCTTGCCAATCAGCGTATCAATCGCCTCGACATCATAAGCACGAATGGCCTTGCTCACATGAACCGTCGCCTCACTCTGCCGCTCGCTTCGCGCAATCAAGAAGTCCAGCACCGTGTACGACTGCGCCGCATTACGGAAGTAATTGCTCACAATCGGCTGGAGCACATGGTCAACCATATTTTGCACCGAACCAATACGGCTGATGACCTTCGGCGCTTCCAATGCGCTCACATGGATAATCTGAGACACATCCAGATCAAACGTAAACCCATCCCGCGAGTTCACCGTGATCGAATTGAGCGAGCGGTCGTAGCTGTGATCTTCAGTACGCGGCGACCAATTCAAAACAATGTTGGTCGTCGGAACCAGTTCAACCCGCATCACCCGCGTGTTAATCGGGTGCTTGCCCGGATACAGCGGCGTGACCCAAACACCCTTGTGACCAACATTCACCAGATCGCCATGCTTGAACTCGGTACCGCTCACATCAATGTGTGCCTTACCGACGAAAGAAATCACAACGCCGACATAACCAATCGGGATTTCCGTCATGGGAACTTGCTCAACCCCCACAAACCACGGGTTTAAGTTCCATGAACCAGACAGCAGCACCTGTTCCTGCAAACCACGCCGACCACCTGCCTCCAAAAAGGCCTGTGCATTCTGGAAATTATCATGGGACGGGATATAAAGACCTGCGATTTCCCCTTCATCAATCGGCGCGCCGTCCAGCGTCGTAATGATTCCGACCTCATCCGGCGTGACGCGATAGATCAGCAAATCATCCGGATTGATGCCTTGCTGGACCGCATTAGCACGGGTTATAACGGTGAATAGTGCCGTATTGATTCGATAGGCACCACCGGTCAATATCCCCAACTGACGGCCTTTTTCGCCGCCATTCGTCAGGAACTTGCGCGCGTCCTGAAAATCATCCGAATCCACCACTTTGCCGAGTATTCGTTCCGCTGGTATCGATGCACCGTCAGCAGCCATCACCAGACCAATTTCACCCGGTGGAATCACCGTAACCGATACTTTACGGATGTTATACACCCAAGGGAAGTACCCCAGATGAAAACCGGGAGCCAGTGTATCCGCCTGATACCCTGCCTCACCATTCAGCGCGATCAACCGATCCGGCGACAATGACTTAGGCGCAAACCGTTTAACCACAATACCAACCTGACGCTCATTGATGATAACCAGTCCGGTCGCAGCAATGATCCCCAAAACAACCAGCACGATCAGAACAATTGGAATGAGTAAATTCACGAAGTCCATTTTTAGCCCTCTCCGCCCTACTCTAAACTATTCAGGCATACCCCCATTAATATCAAATGTAAACATTGCTCACTGTATATCCGTAGAAACAGATACAGTTTTTACACATGATTCAATCATTATCTAACTGAGTATTCGGCTTGTACCCCCCAGAGATTGGGGGACAGATTCGAGGAAATTCTATGCAAGCAAAGTGCTTTTAATGTCGGAGCATTGGTTAGACGAACCAGAGGATGTCTGGCAATTTAAGGGCTAACCGCACCCATTAGAAGTATTCATGCTTCTTACGGAGGCACAGCTTATATTACAGGGGAGCAGCTTCCGGTTTGGATTGAAAACGGGCGGCAGTTTCAACCAGCATCGTACCCAATTGGTTCAGGCGTGTCGCGATCTTTTCATTCGTGATAGTCCCATTCTTGTCGAAAACCTTGCTCGCATTATGAATCGGTACTGATAACGGTAAGGCATACCCGCGCAGCGAATGAACCACGTTTATCATCGTTGTAATGGAATGCACATCTGCCGAATCGCCCCCCGCCGTTGCAATTAACCCCACCGGCTTATTATGCAAATACGGACGCGGTAAATCGGACAAGAATTCGAGGTAATCAAGCGCATTCTTAGTTACACCCGCCAATGTGCCATGATACGCCGCCGTGCTAAACAAAAACGCATCAGCGTGCTGCATCACACGCACAAACTCCTGCACACTGGTGTCATAGTCGTCTAGTTCCCAATCCGGCTGATACATCGGCAAATCAAGGCGGCGTAGGTCAACTAGCTGTGTGGTCGCACCTGCGGCACGGGCGGATTCAAGGGCAAATTGAAGCGCGCGGAGGCTGTTCGAGTTCTCGCGCAATGTCCCCCCGATGCCAACGACGCGTAACGAGCTATTGTTTACCATGAAAAGCCATCCTTATACGAAGTGAAAATTACAGTAAGTGTGTTCCAGTTTGGATGATGTTGAGCGACGTGAACTTACTTTGTCATGAAACTGATGATAACGCATCCACCATGCGAACAAACACAACCTGTACCAATGTACAGAGTAATTCTGCCTTGCTCGCATCAGGTGAACCACTCATAACTTAACCAGTCCGCGTTGTACGGCAAGGGTAACCGCTTCAGTACGGTTGCCCGCCCCTAATTTACTCAGAATCGAACTCACATAGAACTTAACCGTGCGTTCAGTGATGACCAATTCCACCGCGATTTCCTTATTCTGCAAACCCTGTGCCAACAGCTTAAGCACATGCTGTTCGCGTGGGGTCAGCGAGTCCAACTCTTGCTGCGACTTACGATCAGCCGAAACCTGCTTGAGCAGTTTAGATGCGACCACCGGCTGTAAGAGCGATCCTCCAGCATGAACCACTCGAATCGCCTTAAAAATTTCCTCGCGCGGCACACCCTTCAGCAGATACCCCTGCGCTCCGGCCTGCACCGCGCTCACAATCCGTTCGTCCGTATCAAAGGCCGTAAAGACAATCGTCCGTACAGAAGTATGTGTGTCTCGCAGGTGACGCAGCGTTTCTACGCCGTCCATTTGTGGCATTTCAAGGTCGAGCAGCAGCACATCCGGATGCAGCGCATCAACCTGCCCCAACGTTTCTTGACCATCACCCGCCTTACCCACCACTTCAAAATCCTCTTGCGTGCCAAGGATAGCAATCAAACCATCGCGGACAATCGGATGGTCATCAGCGACCAGAATACGAATGGGAGTTGTCATCAATCAATCTCCTTCTTGACGCACAGATAGCTGATGCCTAGTCTAGCATCTCTACCAGCAGTGGTCAAGCAACTGGTCAGAAGAGGGGGTAACCCAGAAATTGGCGGATTTTCGCGGGGATAAATCCCGCGGCTGACAGGAGCACGTCGCC
>JBBSBS010000571.1:0-3923 GCA_038251045.1 Aggregatilineales bacterium
AGCAATGGTCAAGTCGAGGGACAAGTCAACCGACTTAAGCTGATTAAGCGTCAGATGTATGGTCGCGCTAACTTTGATTTGTTAAGGCAACGGGTGGTTATGCAAATTTGATCGCCCTTTCACAAAAGATGCGGGAGAACCCAAGCTTTATACCGTATCAACCACTAAGCGCTTACGGGCAACCTCGACCACTTCACGAGTGATCGTGTCTAGAAGCTAAAACGGAGCAATAGGCTGTCGATGAGAAACTCATTCATCACGCCAATCCGTTTGGCTGACAAATTACCTTGTTTCTCTCATCACGCCAAATTAAGATCCAATTGGTCTACATCGTCCCAGCCCTGCATTGGCAGTTAGAGATAAGAGTGCTATATTTCAAACAATACTAAATTGATTGGCAGATCAGGTAAAACGTGGACCTCGACACGAGGCAGACTGGTTACCCTATAGGCCGATATTTGTCCTAAAACAATTAGGATGGATGTCGGCTTTTTGTTTGAGCAATTGTTGAACAGTCGCCCAGTCAAGCAAAACTTATCTCAAAAGACAAATGGGGCCGAATATAATGCCAGAAAGGAATGACATGAGTAGTTTGAAACACCTCTTGGAGTACAATCGCTACCAGAATGAGGGTGTGAAAGCCAACGATTGCCTAAATGTCACACAAGGCTTGGTGGAGTTATCGCCAAAGTATTTGTGGATTGACTGTGTCGATAATTACTGCACTCCGAACGAGATTATTGGCGTTCCGGTTAATGAAATTATTGTCTATAAAAATCTCGCCCATCAGGTTCATTACACCGATTTGAATTGTCTGTCAGTGTTGCAATATGCGATTCAAATGCTCGGTATTCAGCACATTATCATCTGTGGTCACTACAACTGTTCAGTATTACGTCAATCAACACGCAATATTCAGACCGATTTAGTTGGAGATTGGCTACAATCTGTTTATAGTCTGTATCAGAAGTACGAACAGCAGCTGGGGTTATATCGACTGGAATCGGTGCAGCGCGATAAACTCTGTGAACTGAATGTCATCGAACAGGTCTTGCGCCTGTGTAAAACAACAGTAGTACAAAATACATGGGCACAGAAAAAGGAACTAACCATACATGGTTGGGCTTACTCGGCGGATAAGGGTCTTTTGAATAATTTGACCCCAGAAATTGCCGGCGAACACGATATTTCCCCAGCTTTTCATGCTGCAATTACTGAGTGTTTGGGAAAGTCTTGAGGACATCATCCAATGCGGCTCAAGTATTTTCTGACGAACATCAGATCCTAATCACTTGAATGGAGGTTACAGGTGGCAAACACAAGAAAAAAATCACGTGGTGAATACGAAGCAGAATTCAGCAAAGCGATTATCAAATTCGAGAAAGATTATCTGGGACGTGGACCGCTGGAGGCACGCACCTTTTTTATAAATGACATGATACTGATTCGACTACGCGGCGTGCTAACACCGGCTGAAATCAAGCTGGCTGAGACACATGAGGGGCAAACGTTAGTCAAGGAGACACGTCGTCAGTTATTTGAGATATCACGGCCTCTGCTGGAAAATATTGTGCGCGAAATTGTTGACTGTAGTCTGATTAGTTTGCACACAGATATGAGCACTAAAACAGGTGAACGGGTTGTTGTGCTGACATTAGATATTAATCTGAATGAAAAATTTACCTAATGCTGCTTGAGTGATGAATGGAAAAGAAGTAGATTTCAGATTGGTAAAGGGTTAACTCGAATTTACCGGAGAATATTCTGACTTGAGCGATGTTAGCACTAAGAAAGTATTGACAGCCGTTATCAACTTGTGATAAATTCCTCGCCTGTCACTTGACCAAGAGTGACGGTCCATAAGGTTTCGTATTTAACCTATTTCATTTCGGCAGACAGCGCGAAGAGTAGGCTTCTTCAAGAAGCTGACGAGTTGCAAAGTAAGCCGGCGTTTAGTCCTTAAAAAGGCTCAGACGTCGGCTTTTTTATTTCCACATGAAAGGGAACATGTCATGACAGATGCAATCCAAAAAATCCCCGTGACCGTAGCGTATGGCGACGGAATTGGTCCCGAAATCATGCAAGCTTCGCTGCAAATTATGGTGGCTGCTGGAGCCTGCCTCGACATCGAGACGGTTGAAATCGGAGAGAAAGTCTACAACCGAGGTATTGCTGCTGGGATCGAAAATAGTGCATGGGAGTCACTGCGGCGTACAAAAGTGTTCTATAAAGCACCCATCACGACACCGCAAGGCGGTGGTTTTAAGAGCCTAAATGTTACAACGCGCAAGACGCTGGGGTTGTATGCGAATGTACGTCCAGTAAGGGCTTACGCGCCATTTGTAGCGACCAAACATCCACAGATGGATGTGGTTATTATTCGGGAAAATGAAGAAGACCTGTACGCGGGGATTGAACATCGCCAGACAGAGGAGGTTTTCCAATGCCTAAAATTGATTACCCGCCCTGGCTGCGAAAAGATAATCCGCTATGCTTTCGAGTACGCGAGGTTGAACAATCGCAAGAAAGTCACTTGCTTTACCAAAGACAATATCATGAAGATGACCGATGGCTTATTCCATAAGGTTTTTGAAGAAGTTGCCGTTGAATATCCTGAGCTAAAAGCCGACCACAAAATCATTGATATTGGCGCTGCTATGTTGGCTGATACACCCGAAAATTTCGATGTTATCGTGACCCTTAACCTGTATGGCGATATTATTTCCGATATTGCCGCCCAGATTGCCGGATCAGTGGGACTGGCAGGGTCGGCAAATATAGGTGAAAGCTGTTCGATGTTCGAGGCTATTCACGGCTCTGCACCAGACATCGCTGGCAAGGGAATCGCGAACCCGTCAGGACTACTGCTTTCAGGTGTAATGCTGCTCGTGCATATCGGTCAGAACGAGGTCGCGGAACGGATTCATAACGCGTGGCTGCGAACCATTGAGGATGGTATCCACACGGGAGATATTTACACGGACTCGATCAGTAAACAACGGGTTAACACCAATGGCTTTGCGGACGCAGTCATTGAACGGCTCGGACAGAAACCGCAGACTTTTACACCTGTTCACTATGCGGCCATAAATAAGCGGAAACCATCAACACATTATTATGTTCTTAAGCCACCTATGAAGAAAGAATTGGTTGGGGTGGACATTTTCCTGAATTGGCAGGAGCGAAACGCGATTGATCTCGGTTCAAAGTTGCAAAGGATGGATGGGGACGGTCTTAAACTTATCATGATCAGCAATCGTGGGCAGAAAGTATGGCCGAATGGTCATCCTGAGACGTTCTGCACCGATCACTGGCGCTGCCGATTCATTGCGGCGCAAGAAAACGGAACCATCACTCGAAGTCAGATCATCAGTCTCATGCAGCGATTAGACACGGCGGGCTTCGACTTCATCAAATCGGAGAATCTCTGTACTTTTGATGGCGAGTTAGGATTCTCAGTTGCACAAGGGCAATAAATTGGATTTTGTACTGAAAAGAGGTTAAGTTGATCCATCCCCAAGGTCGTAATGAAGGTGATGGTCAAGGTTCCCCCATTTCAGTGATTAGCTCGTGCATCCTTATCAAAAACTGTTAGGGTCTTATTATGCGCCGTGATATTCAGCGCTTCAGTACCGTGTACGCAAACTCTAAATCGACTCCGTACGCTTTCCAGGAAAACCAGAAGAGGATTGATGTGACTCAAATACAGCAGGCGTTATGTTAGATTCTCAGCACGTTGTGCCAACTTGCGGATCATGCCGGAGAAAATCAAACTATGCAGTGGGTACAGGCTGTACCAGTACAACAGGCCAAACAAACCCTTAGGCGCAAAAAACGCGGTCTGGATGAGCTGTATGCTACCATCTTCCAGAGGTTCTGCCTTGAATTGTAGCCAAGCGCGCCCGGGCACTTTCATCTCAGCG
>JBBSBS010000572.1:0-3920 GCA_038251045.1 Aggregatilineales bacterium
CGAATGCGCCCCGGTTAGCAGCGCCGTCGGGCGAGTTTCATTCACCGTTTTCAAATCACGAATTTCAATCCGTGGTAAATGCCAGATTGTCTCCATGCGGCGCTCCATGCGGAATAGATAAAAACAGACCTCCCAATACTATAGTCTGAAACGGGTTATTTTTCCAACCACGTATCCGCAATCAATTGTCACGTGTTTCCATTCCTGCCTGCTTAATCATAATACTGCGACAGTTTCTTCAAATTTTCCCACTGTTCGCCATCGTGTCCGTGGATCACCAATGATGCTCCGTCCTGTTTCGCGATGTCCATGATCTTGGCAGTGCTGTTGATAAGATCATCCAAATTGTCGTCAACAGGTCGCAATTGACGGTCCAGAACAAACACACTCTTGTCCGCTACAGCATCAATCGCCAATATGACCAACCCTGTACCCGGCAGTGTCACCAGAACTGACATATGCCCTTTGGCATGACCACTGGTTTCAATTACCCGCAAACCGGGGAGCAATTCACAATCGCCATCAATCAGCCGAAAGTGAAGTTCCGGGCTGCCCCATTGGAAGCGGGACTGTTCAAATCGCGGATTCTGCTGTGCGTTCTCATAATGACTGCGTTGGACTATAAATTCCGCATCTTTGAAGGCAGTTAACCACCCCACATGGTCGAGATCAAAATGCGTGGTAACCACAATTTGAATATCGCTTGGCTGTACACCTATACTCGCCAACTGCTCGACCACATTCAGCCCCATCGCTGGCATCGGGAAACCCGGAGGTGGTTCGACAATATCCGGCAGCCCCGTGTCAATCAGTACATTAAGTCCATCATTGAACTGCACCAGATAGCACACAATCGGCAAATTACGCTCGACAATACTCGCGACTTGCATCAGATATAAACGAGAAACGATGGTTGTACCTGCTGTCATTTTCACATCTTCATTAGATTTAAACTGCATAAACTACACATTATGAATACTTAGTTATCGGTAAAAAATTTTACACTTGGATACCCTCCATCAAATTCTTTACGGTTACACTCCGTAAACTCTGCTTCATTTGATCTTCCGCATGAGTAAGCACGTCCACCACAGTTTGCTGCACCCGTGTTGCTTTGTCGCCCGTTATTGCAAGGTTAATCGTCGTTTGGAACATCGCGCCCGCGCCTTCCACCGCGTTGAATATGTCCAACACCGTGATTTCTTCGGGGCGCTTTGCCAAACGCACACCGCCATTAACCCCTTCACGGGCTTCAATCAAACCGGCCTTCTTCAAACGCCGCAGCACAACGCTCGATGAGGAAGGTGGAATATTCAGTGTATCGGCGATCTGCTGCGTCGAAATAAACTCAAACTGCTGTTGCTCGATCTTCGATGCCACGAATAACACGATGTACAACGATTGTGAAAATGAAAGTGAATAGCTCATGCGACACTCCATTCACAATAAACTACACATACAGTATATCCAGTTTTGACTTTTGTCAATCTTTTCATTTTAGAGGCACCATTACGGGCTTGCTTGAATGCGCTGCATCAGTCAAAATAACCCTATATTTCAAGCAGCACAGCCATTTCGGGGGGAGTATTTTCATCATGGACTCACCGCTACCCAGTAACAAGGAACTTTTAGACTTTAGCGCCAGCGTTCCTTGGCAGGAAATCGAAGTACAAAAGCGCAAATTCAATCAAGCCCTCAAGGATATTGCTGCCTTTGACTATAATCAATCGCTGCCCCTAGAGCAACTATCAGAAACGCTGGGCGTACCGGTTTCCACCTATTATGACCCGACCGATACACAGGCTGCCAACGTCGTTTTGGCAGAAGTTAATGGTGTAAAGCATGTGCTGGGTTCAGCCGTTAGCAGCCGCTATCGGGGGCAAAAAACCTTTCCAAAGTCGATTGTGCCCTACAACTTTAACCCCAGCGTCAACCACACCAATCTCAACGAAACGGACGACCCCAACACCAAACTGCGTTATCTGGGTGCAGAAATCGAGTTAGGTTTGGTTCATGGTGATGGCGGGTATCCGTCTGAAGCCGATATGCAGCAATTTATGCAAGTCTATCGGAGTCACGCCCAAAAACTCGGCTTCACGCCGCAGATTGACCGTGAGGCGGGGCAATATCAGGTTGAAACACATCTTTCGCCTGTTCTGGGTTATCACAAAACGCGTGCCTCGCTGGGGGGCATCTTCAAAGTGCTGACCATGACCAGCGTCGAAACCAACATGGTTACCGCGATCATGCCCGCTTATCCTTTCGAGTCCGACTTTAAGTTGACCGAAGACCCTAAAGTACAAACGGCTGTGGACTTGATGCAAGAGGTCAACGGCTTCTTCCCCGAATATGCCGAACGTCTGCATCAGGCACACGCCCGTTATCACGTCAATCCGGCGAACGATAATTATGTGCAAATGTTTCGTAATCAAGGCTGCCACATTCATCTGGATTTAGCCGGTCGTTGTGAAGCGTTGGGGTTACTGGCCTTCTATACTATGCTGCGCAGCGCGTCGGCTGTCGCCAATGCTGCCGTGTTGAAAGGCTCACCTTTTGTCAACGGTACACTTGACCCCGAACTGCTCTGCACCCGCGAGTATCTCCGTAGTGTGACCGCTACCGGACGCTATCTCGAACTGCCCACCAGCCCGCACCTAACGCACAATGGCCTTGAGCGTTACAGCACACTGCTCCGTTCCGAGCGCGTCAACTCGCCTGCCCGTGCCATGCTCTATGATGACGGCCTCGTGCAAATGATCTCGGTGATGCACAATCCGATTGGGCGCATCCGTCCTGATCTTTCTACCAACAAACGCATCTGCACGTTGGAAAGCACAGGTATGCCGTCTTCGGTCAGTGCCTCACGCATGGCATCCGTTCTCATCGATTTTGAATACAGCCACATCATCATCGAAGACTACTTCCGCAAATATGGCTGCGATCTTGAGCCGATGTACAACGACAAAATGATGTGGTCGATTCTTGGCCCCTTAGACACGAGTACCTTTGTCGCTGCTCAAGATGAATCAGACCGTGTTTGTACCGATGCACTCGTCACCACCGCCACCGGCGAACGGATGACACTGGTGGAGTTCTACGACATGAAGCGCCGTTTCATGCACAAGGCACTGTATGACATTGATGTCAACATTCCCCCGCGTGATATTGATGATGTTTACATCAGTATGCAGCGAATGCTGGAACCGCCGCATGGTCACACCGCCCAAACGATCAAGCAGTTTATTGCTGATCCCAAGTTGAAAAGCACCGGAAACTGGGGACAGATTCTCAAAAACGCCTTTCTTGAACTTGGTGGCTCTCCCGGTGAGCACCGGCCTGATCTGGTACTCAAGATCATTCACCAGATGCACGACGCGCTTTGCGAACGCTATTTGGAAAACTAAACGCCTCCCCTTACTGTAGAGCCACACGCGTGACTCTACAGCTTTATCCTAACAACCGCAGGCCATTATTTCATACTGGCAGCGCACGACCTATTTGCATGCACCGACTTTATTATCGGTAAATAATTTCATCTGATTCTCATTTTAGTTGTGTTTAATCCCATTCGGTTTAGCTTTTCTTCGCGGCGCTGCACACCTGTTTAGCTGATTCGTGTATAGTATAGATGTATTACGTCGTGTGACATTTTCTACGGCGAATTTCAAAATGCACTCAACCAAAAATCTGTGGTATAATGCTACAAGAGAAAAAATATGCCCCGTAAAAAATACTACGTTTATTAAAAGACCTGTTTATATTATTGAGCGTGTATAAAAACAACACGAGAAGAAAGGAACAAGCCGAGCGCCTACAGGTTGCGCACGGCACATTTGTGTTATATGGCTAAACAACCAAAACTCAGAATAATCCCCCTCGGCGGTCTTGGGGAAATCGGCAAGAACATGACCGTATTTGAA
>JBBSBS010000573.1:0-3898 GCA_038251045.1 Aggregatilineales bacterium
AGGTTAGCGGGTATTCCCTTGATGCGCAGCAGCGGATTATCCGCGAGTGGGTACAAAACAAAGGCGGAACAGTGGTCAAAGTCTATTCCGACGAAGGTGAGTCGGCAGTCACTACAGACCGCACGATGTTTCAGCAGATGCGCATTGACGCCCGGAAGGGAAAGTTTGACGCCATTATCGTCCATAAGTTCGACCGTTTTGCCCGCAACCGATACGACGCTTTAGCGATCAAATCGCTCTTTCGCTACGACTACAAAATCAACGTCTTCTCAAGCACTGAACCGTCCGAAGATAGCGACGGCGTAATCGGTGCGTTGATTGAAGGCATCATGGAGTGCGTAGCCGACTGGTATAGCCGCAATCTTGCCAATGAGGTCAAGAAGGGCAAAAAGGAACGCAGCCTTCAGGGATTGCACAATAACCAAGCTCCCTTTGGCTATGACAAAGATGAGCAGAAGATTCTCGTTCGGAACGATAACGAATTCGCCGGGCTACTTATGGCATTTAACGCCTACTCACATGGGAATTTCAGCGATGCAGACGTAGCGAAGCTCCTCAACGAACATGGCTACCATACCAAGCTCGGACGACCGTTTTCCAAAGACACCGTGCGGGACATGATGCAAAACCAGACCTACTTAGGCAAGGTGCGGTATCAGGAGCTTCAGCGTAACGCTGATCGCAGCCGTTCTCGGTCAGCGCCGATTCAGTGGTTTGATGGACAGCACGAGGCGCTTATCCCGCAAGACCTGTTTGACCAATGCCAGGAAGCGCGCAAGCTCCGCGTTGCTCACCGTCAAGCAACGCCGAAGTACAATCCGTATCTTTTGCGCAACCTCATTTACTGCTATCGCTGCTGCAACAGCGCCCCGACGGAAAATCCATTTCCGGCCTTTGGCAAAATGCGCTCCCAGGCTCAGAGTAAGGAAGGGAAGGGCGAGCAGCACCGCTATTATCGCTGTCGCGCCAAAGACTTTGACCGTGAATGCGAGCAAAAAGGTGTATCCTGCGAGACGATTGATGCGCAGGTCATCAACACGCTGATGCAACTCAAGCCGCCCGCACACTGGCGTGACCAGATTACGCAGGCGATGAGCGAGATTCTCGGAGAGCGAAACCTTGAACAGCGGCTGACTGAAATCCGAGCAACGATTGAGCGGATGGACTTCCGATGGGATCAGGGCTTTATCACCGACAAAGCCGACTATTTAGAAAAGCGCGTCAAGTTACAGCAGGAACTTGAGCAGCTATCCCCTATCCCCGATGACGACTTGGAGCGCGCAGCAGACATCCTCACTAATTTCCGGCACTACTGGGAAGCGTGCAACGGGGACTTTGAGGAACAGCACCGTTTAATCAAACTGATTGTGGAGCGGGTGTACGTGCAGGATGAGGAAGTTGTGGCGATGACCCTCAAGGCGGATTACCATGTGGTTCTGGGGAATAAAGCAAACGAGCCAACCCAAGTTTCGGTTGACTCGTCTGTATACACGTGCGGGGACGACGGGGTTCGAACCCGCGATCTTTGCCTTGACAGGGCAATATGTTAACCGCTACACCACGTCCCCTCAACTGGCGGAAGTATACTTTTCCCCTTGCCGTGTGTCAAGATTGAACTTCGTGGCAGCCAATTTTGGGGGTCGCCTTCCATGAACATCGGAGCAACGGGCTTATAGGCTTCTCACGAAACATCCACTTTTCATTTGCGATAATTACGCATAAAATTAAACCCGACACCGCGCATACTTGAGTTCATACACCTGCACCGCATCCGTGCAAAAGGATCTTCATCATGTCAGCTACCTCTCAGGCAGCGGCAAACCCGGACGAGAATGCCGCACACTTTCAGGTTACAACGGGGAATCCGCTCTTACCGGGTGCAACCATAACTGCCGACGGCGTAAATTTCTCGGTGTTTTCTTTTTATGCCGAGAGCTGTACTCTCGTCTTGTTTAAGACAGACGAAAACGAAATCTATGCCGAGCTGCCGTTCCCAGATAAATATCGAGTGGGCGCGGTTTTCACCATGCTTGTAAAATCGCTAAACCCGGATGAATTCGAGTACGGGTATCATCTTAGCGGCCCCAACCAACCGGAGGCGGGCCATCGTTTCGACAACACTAAAATCCTTCTTGACCCTTACGCCCATTCCATCACGGGGCGCGGGATCTGGAAACAACACACCGAAGACGGGGGCAATTTCCCGCACCGAGGGAGCCTAAGTCGCCCGTATTTTGATTGGGGCGATGACCGCCCGCTCTTGACGCCGATCGAAGACCTGATAGTCTACGAGATGCATGTGCGCGACTTCACCGCCCATCCATCAGCAGGCGTCGCTCATCCGGGAACTTACGCCGGAATCATCGAGAAAATCCCGTATCTCAAAGACCTGGGCGTGAACTGTATTGAATTGATGCCCATTTTCGATTTCGACGAGTTTGAAAACTCACGCACGAACGAAAAAACGGGCGAACTTCTCGTCAATCACTGGGGCTACAGCACGGTCGCTTTCTTCGCGCCGAAGGCTGGCTATGCGGCCTCCGGCGCGCAGCGCGGCGAGATCAACGAAGTCAAGAACCTGATCAAGGCGCTCCACGAAAATGGGATTGAGGTTGTGCTCGATGTCGTCTTCAATCACACCGCCGAAGGGAACGAAAATGGCCCCACGATCTCATTCCGCGGCATTGATAATCACACGTTTTACATTCTCACACCGGAAGGCTATTACTATAATTTCACTGGGACGGGCAATACCTTCAACAGCAATCATCCGGCTGTCATTGAATTCATCATTGATTGTCTGCGTTACTGGACGACAGAATATCACATTGACGGCTTTCGCTTCGACCTTGCCTCGGCGTTGACACGTGCTGAAAATGGAATGCCCCTTGCCGATCCGCACCTGATGAAGCTGATCGCGCATGATCCGGTGTTGGCGCACGTCAAGTTGATCGCCGAACCCTGGGACGCCGATGGTCTGTATAACGTTGGTTCGTTCCCCTCGTACAATCGCTGGGCGGAATGGAATGGCAAATACCGCGATGCGATGCGGAAGTACCTGAAAGGCGAGGCGGGGCTGGTCGACGAAGTCATTCAGCGGGTGCAGGGATCGCCCGATCTCTATCCTGGACGTGGGCCAATCGCCTCGGTCAACTTTCTGACGGCCCACGACGGTTTTACCTTGAATGACCTCGTCAGCTACAACGAGAAGCACAATGAGGCCAATCTGGAGGATAACAAGGACGGCCATAACGAAAACGATAGCTGGAACTGCGGCGTTGAGGGGCCGACGGATGATCCTGCCGTCAATGCCCTGCGCCGCCAGCAGATGAAAAATGCCGTTACGATGCTGCTCGTCAGTCAGGGCGTGCCGATGCTGCTGATGGGAGACGAGGTTGCGCGGACTCAAAATGGCAACAACAACGGTTACCCGCAGGACAATGAACTGAGCTGGCTCGACTGGACGCTCCTCGAAAAAAACGCCGAGATTTATCGCTATTTCAAGGCGACGATTGCTTTTCGGCATAAGCATCCAACGCTGCGCAGCGGCCACTTTTTCCGCTACGAGGATTACAACGAAGTCGGCTGCACCGACATGACGTGGTTCAGCACCGAGGCGCTCGCAGGCGATGAGGTTGACGAGCGCCTGACTCTGGCATTCATGCTCTGCGGCGCTTACGCCAAAGGCGGGCTGGCGCAGGATGATGATGTTTTCGTAGCCATGAACATGCACTGGGAAGCACAAGTGTTTCAGCTTCCCGCGCTGGCAAAGAAGAAAGCCTGGTACAGCTTTGCCAATACGGGTGCAGCCGCGCCCGATGATATCCACGAACCGGGCAAGGAACCTCGTCTGGAGGATCAGAAGCAAATTACGCTGGCAGCACGTTCTGTAGCTGTG
>JBBSBS010000574.1:0-3874 GCA_038251045.1 Aggregatilineales bacterium
CAGAGCTTCGTTAATGTAAGGATAGGCAAACCAGACGACACCAACTGCGAACGTTATTCCACTGATAAGACGCATCCATGAGTTGAAAGAGCCAAAAGCATCACCCACATAGAACCAACTTGGCAGTCGATTTGCTGTCAGTTCGGCAAGCCAAGGATTGTTGTAGCGGAAACCGCTTGCTAATCCACCGGATAGGTCACTCAGCATGTGGGTTAGTCCGTCAACAATCATGGGCAGAATCAGTAAACCCAATACAATTCTGTTCAAGGAGCGAATACGGCGGCGCTGACGTAACAATCCATAGACCATACCTACGATCCATACTCCCCCGTACATGTAGACCATACGATCTGACCATGCTACCTTCCAACCAAGGTTGTTGTTGCCGATAAATCCGCGTAGTAACAGGGTGTCAGACACCATTTTCCCCGTAAGCGGAAGGGGCAACTGAGCCATGTTGTACATCGGTTGTGAACCAAATAGGAAATAGGATCGCTGCGCCATTTGATGGCACAAGGTGCTGTAAATACCATAAACAACTTGGGCTGGAACAGACCACCCTAAATGCATAAAAACCGGGGCGATGAACGGCGCAATGACCAATATTCCCATTCCTACTGAAAGGATAAAAATCCAATGATCGAGGCCCCACAATACGGCACGAAGCGCTTTCGTTGCACGCTGGGATGAATTGGTCGTTCGTTCGATGACTGCTTGATCTGCCATATCCTTCTTAATCACATTTCTCTAACGGCTTGACCACTTAGGTATCCAACATATGCCGGGACAAGCGGCAAAACACAGGGCGAAAGAAATGACAATAATCCGGCAATGATTGCGATGAGATAATTCGGAGTGCTTGCTCCCCCTAGTGGCAAATCAATATAGAGACTGTAACGTTGTGCCCAAATGGAAATCACCGACATCTGGTTCGTCAGGAGCAATACGCCAATTATGATAAGCAGCAAACCGCTAACAATTTGAAGTTTACGAATATGTTGTCGGAACCGTCCCACTAAATGGGTTGCGCGATCTATTCCCAAGCCGATAATCAAAAAAGGAATTCCCCGTCCGAGTGAATACCCACTGGACAAGACCATCGCTTGCCCTGCTGTCTGCTGGCTGAAACCGAGAGTCAAGATTGCGCCCAATGTTGTTCCAATACAGGGTGTCCACCCGGCAGCGAAAAAGACGCCCATTAGCAATGATGATGCCACTCCGGCGCGGCGGCCAACATTCTGCTGAGGTCGGGTGTCATAATTTAAAGATTCAATTTTGACGATACCCAGATTAAACAAACCAAATACTATAATGACAATCCCACCAATCTGTCCTAATAGTGATTTATATTGGCTAAAAACCTGTCCGACGACGGTGAACGCTCCTCCCCAGCCAACAACGAATGTGATGGAAAATCCCAACACAAATAGAATGGCGTGGACAAAAGTCCTCATCCGTTTTGACGGACGTGTATTTAGGGAATTGTCAGGCGAAGATGTAGCGTTTTCTATCATAAAAATAATTCTCTACTCGTTAATGAGTTGGATTGTCGCTTCGTTTGTTTATTTCTTTAACAACGCATTTACACCATCATCTATTTGCTGCTTTGACATTGCACCGATTTGTACTTGATCGATATTCCCCTGACGATTCACAAATACAGTCATGGGTATGCCGGGATAATAGTAAAGTTTGTCTGACACCGTTCCGTCAGTGTCGAGTAAAATCGGATAGGACACATGGAATTCTTTTACAAATGTAGCAATGTCAGGCATTTGATCTTGATCAGTTAAATTTACCCCCAGAATCACAAAGCCTTTTTTTTGGTAATTTTCATAGGCTTTTACTAATTCAGGCATTTCGATGCGGCAGGGCTGACACCAACTGGCCCAGAAATTGATTAACACCACTTGTCCGGCATAATCCGAGAGGGAAACACTTTTGCCATCCAAATTATTGAGGGTGAAATTTGGGGCTGGTTGGCCTATTGTCAGACTTGGAAGGGACTGTGGAATTGAATTTTGTGAGGTTCCAATAACAACGGGCGTTTTGACTGTGAGTGTATTGGTTGGCTGAGGAAGATTTACTATGGCGGGCAACGTTGTTACGGATAAAGCAGTAATTGTTGCAGGAGCTTTTGAACTAGGTAACAGATCTGAAAAATAGATGAAGGCAAAACTGGTAACTAGACCCAGCACAAGTAGTCCAATTACAATAAACGGGAAAGTACTTGGTTTGTATCGTGGTTTGATGATTCTGGATTCGAGTTTCAAGTATGCCCTCATTGCCTAGGGATTACACGCTCTTTCTACTACGCGATTGTAGTATTTCAAATTAAGCCTGTCAAATGAGTATTCAATGATGAGACGCGTGTTGTTCAAACTATGAAAATGCAGAAAATTCCCCATACTATTGCGACGCTCAAAACCAATTTGCTAGCCGAAATCGTTTGAGGGACGGAGCGTTCACCAAGCAATGCAGCAATACGTGCTTCATTCGCACTTATGCCAGCCACACTTATTTCATATCCAATTGGCTGGATTTGGGGAGCATAGGTCAATAATCGGTGGAGTGCGCCAGCCAGCGAAGATTTTCCTACTTTATGGATAGCATAATCATCCGCATTGAGTTCAAGCTTGAGTTTAGCTTGAGATCGCCATTCACGAATCACCGGGAGGATATACAATGTTGTGCTAATCGATTCAATTACTAAAATCCGTAAAGGATCAAATCGCTGCCGATGAAAGTCTTCATGAAAAAGAGTTGCTTGGAGTTGAGATAAGGAAAGCAAATTTATGAGGCCTGTACTTAGGCATATACGGGGATGTAAAAATCCAAAACAAAAGACAAAAGGCACTGACGACTGAATTAGAACAATATTTGATATATCTATTCCTGACTCAGCAATAAGTTTTTCGATGGGTATAGGGAATTCGGCTGGACTAAAATTGAGAAATTCTTGTGTGTACCGAAGTGTTCGCCAGATCTGTCTAATAAGAACAACTAAAAACAGTGTTAAGAAGATTATGCCGACCAATATTTGTTTCGCTGGTATCAAGACAAAACACCAAGTCATTAACCAATTGCATAAAGTAGCTGAACTCGCAAAAATTACTATGGGGAAAAATAATCTGACGAGGAACATCTGATGGATATATTTATGCTTGTTCGTCATTATCTTTCTCGATCTCGCGTCCAAGTTCAGCCAAGCGATTGAGGGTATCAGTAGATATCCCATCTAATTCTTTGATAAACTCTGCTACTGCCACATCGCCAAAATCGCTTAGTAAAGCCCTAACAACATCGCCGACCGCCGCGGATTCAGCCTGCTTACGCGAATGTACAGCACGATAGAAAAATGCCCGACCATGTTTTTCTGCTTTGAGCCAGCCTTTTTCTACTAATCGACTCATTACGGTCATCACAGAGGTATAGGCCAAATTGTGCTTCTGGGTGTTTAGGACAGCCAAAACGTCAGATACGTTGATGGGTTCTCGCTGCCAAACAATCTCCATGATGGCAAGTTCCAGCTCCCCAAGAAATTTCCCTAGCCCTTCTCCGGGTTTGTTTTTTATCTTCCGATACATATTGTCGGGCATCATTATCGTCTCCAAATACGATGTGATTGTAGTTGAAAACGATTATGATCACAAAATCTCGATTTATAGCTCTATTTGCTAAGTGATTATTTCACACCTCGCATGGCAAGCAAGAACTTGGATAATTTAAACCATGAAGTGATTCAGACATTTAAAGCGAACAAGTGACGAAGGTTAATCAAAGCAAAAGCGAGATGATGACCCGCCAAGAAATGAACATCTTTGCGGTCAAAGCGAAGCAAAAGGGCACGAAACTTGTCAATCCAAGCGAAGGA
>JBBSBS010000575.1:0-3872 GCA_038251045.1 Aggregatilineales bacterium
AATTAGTGTTTAGTTCCACTCTCAAACAAATGCTAACCGAATTATATCGAGATAATTTACGAGGCTGCCTCGTCGTTGTTGAACCGCAACGCTATCGCGTACGAAAATCATAATTACGTATGACCTCACTCGAAACAGCCATTCCGCCCGCGCCGATTTCCAGCAGCGAAGCCCGCCGCGCCGCCCGTAATGCCGGTGCGATTGCCGCCGCCACTCTGCTCAGTCGTGGGATGCAGTTCGCGTGGCAGTTATTTTTCAGCGCGGCACTCGGTCCGGCGGTGCTCGGCATTTACGGCACGGTCAGCGGCTTCACCCAAATCGGCTCATCCATCTCGACTTTCGGCATGTCGCCCATCGTCATCCGTGATGTAGCGCGGCATCCGCAGCAGGCCGGTAAATATCTAACGACCACTCTGTTCATGCAAACGCTGCTGGCACTGGTTTCGTATGTGTTGTTGAACATCGCGGCAGCAGCAGGCGGTTACAGTGAGGTTGTGCGCGTTTTTCTGGCGCTCTCGGCAGTCAACTTGATCGTGGATACGCTCGGCAATATGTGCTTTGATCTGCTGCTGGCGCGGGAACAAATGGTGACAACTTCGGTCGTCAGCATCGCCCATGTGGTCGTGTTGATTACATTAGCAGGGTTAGGCTTAGCCAGCGGTTACAGTTTATTCGGCATATACGCGGGTGTGACGGTGGCGGGTGTGCTGCGCTCAATTGCACTCTGGGTACTGGCATGGCGGCAGGGTATCCGTCCGGTGTGGCCTTTCGACTGGACGCTTGCCAAACCTCTGCTCATCAACAGCGCCCCGTTGGCACTCTCGGCATTCATCACATTAGCTTACCAGCAGGTCGATAAACTGGTCTCCAACCGTGTGATTGGCGACAAAGAAACCGGTTATCTGGTAGCCGCCTTCGTCATTTTCTTCGGCGTGGTCGAGCTGTTGAATACCACTGTGCTGACCGCCTTTTATCCCTTGATGGCGCGTTCGTATGGTGATGGCGAGAACCAGCAGTTCGGCTTCATGGTAGAGAAGCTGGCTTTCTTCACGCTGCTGCTGTGTCTGCCGATTGCACTGGTCATAGCGCTGTTCGGGCATTGGCTGACCATGCCCATCTGGCGCGAGAATCTGCGTCCGGCAGCCGATGTCTTGAGCATCCTCATCTGGTATGCGCTCATTATGATGGTCGGCAACAACCTGTCTCAAGCCATGCTGGTGCAGAACAAACAGCGCCGTTTGCTGCTCATCAAAGTCTGCGGCTTGGGGATCAATCTGGTATTGCTGGCGCTGCTGCTGCCACGTCTAGGGGTACAGGGTGCGCCCCTGTCATCAGTGCTTGCCGAAAGCGGCGTGTTCATATTACTGCTGGTCAATTTCAAAGCCTTGGGTTGGGATGCCAGACGCATGGCACCACGTGTCCTGCGCTTATTGGCAGTCGGCGCGGTGACGGCGGGCATCATGCTGCTGCTGCGCGAGTCAAGCTGGGTGCTGGCGATGATCACCGGATTAGTTGCGTATGTCATCGGCACGCTCGGCTTACGGGTGCTGGCAGCCGATGACTGGGATTTGTTGTACCGGCTGCTTTCGGCATTACCGGGCGGCGGCTTGATCCTGCGTTACTGGAAACGGGATGTACACATCAATTGGTAGTGTGCCGTAATAAAAAGCGGTGCTAGCTCGTTTGATATAAGCCAGCACCGCCGATGGTAACTTTTCTTAATTTAGACAGCTTCAGTAAAGTATTATTCCAACCATTTATGTGCATCCATCATTATTCTGGTGGATCTGTGTATAAGACGTTGGTGCTGTCTTACCAACCCGTCAAATCAGGCGACTTTCGTCAGCAATTGACCGACGACATCCAGCAAACGTTCGGGCGTAAAGGGTTTGGCGATAAAAGCCGAACAGCCGAAACTCTGTGCCAGCTTCATTTCGACACTGCCGGTACGGGCGGTCACTGCCACAATCGGCGGTGCGTTCACCCCACCAAGCTGCTTCTTGAGTGCCAAAATCAGATTGCGTCCGTCCACATCTGGCAGATCGAAATCCATCAGAATCAAGTCCGGTCGATTCTGGCGAGCGTGTTTCGCGCCATCCAGCCCACGAATGAAATGGGTAACCTCAAACCCCGATGTGGTCAAAATATGAATGACCATATCAGCGTTTTGTTGGTTATCCTCTACAAGCAGTATGTACGACATCATTACCTCCTTAAGCATTCACATTAACTTGTTTCAAGGCGCGTAGTGCATGTTCAACCTTTTTAAGCAGCACATCTGCCGTTGCCGGTTTGCGCAAATAGTAGCTGGGATAAAGATCATCAGCCGGCAGCCGGTTTTCGTCGGCGGTACAAACCAGAACTGGAATTATGGCAGTTTCGAGGTTTTGCTTCAGCATCTGCAAAACATCCCAACCGCTGATGTCCGGCAAATACACATCCAGAATAATGGCCGAGGGCAATAAACCGCCTGCCAGATCAAGCGCTTCTTCACCGGTGTTGGTATCCACCACCACGTAACCAGCCTGCTCCAGAATTGAACGAAGCAGTTGGCGCGTATTCATGTCGTCTTCAACCAGCAGGATCATGTCTTGTTCAGAGTTCGTGACACCGTCAAACACCTGTAGCTCGGTATCCAAGCGCAGTGTCGAACCATCGTCGCCAGCGACCTGTTCCGCCGCGATGGGCAGCCGCACCGTGAAGACACTGCCGCGACCAACTTCACTGGTCACAGACAGGTTGCCACCGTGCATCAGGCTCAGTTGTTTACTGATGTCCAGCCCTAGGCCAGTACCACCATATTTCTTATCGGTATCGTTTTCGGCCTGTTGGAAACGGTCGAAGATCACCGCCAGCGCCGACTCAGGAATACCAATTCCGGTATCCGTCACCGAAATATTCACCAAATCGCCCTCGACACGCGCCGATAGGGTTACACTGCCGGTATCGGTAAACTTCAAGGCGTTCGACATCAGGTTAAGGATAATCTGCCTCACCCGCATCGGGTCGGCCCAGATGACCGGCAAGTTATCGGGGAAATCCGAACGGAGTTGAACAGGCTTACCCTTCAGCAAACCGACCGATGTCGCCAGTACACCACGAAAAAGCGAGGGCAGTTCGGTGGCGGTCTGATGAAGTTCCAGCTTACCGGCTTCGATTTTGCCCAGATCGAGCACATCGCTAATGAGGCCGACCAAATAATGCCCGTTTTCCTCGATCAACTGCACAAAGGGCTTATGAACTTCCGCCAAAGATTTGTTCTTGAACATCTGCGGCATATTCAGCATCGAATTGGAGTAGCCAATGATAACGTTCAGCGGTGTACGCAGCTCGTGGCTCATATTTGAAAGGAAGGTTGATTTGGCACGGCTGGCCTTTTCCGCTTGGTTCTGGGCTTCAGCGAGCTGTTTGTTGACGATTTCCAGCTTGGATGTGTAATGTTGAACATCCAGATAAGCCTTTTGGAGTTGCTCGCTCTGGTCATAAAACATGGCCGCGCGGCGGTTGTCTTTGCGCTGGTTATCCAATGTCCAGTGGATGCGTTCATATGCCCGATGATTGTTCAAATAGAAAATCGCGCCGATGATTCCATAAATCGTAATCGGAATGGCATTTGGTGCAATCGCCGATCCGAAACCGATGGACAAGCTGGTAGAGAGTAGTGAGGTTACGCCAACCAGCGTCGTCACGGTTGTCATATGCGTATGATCTAATACAAGGCTGGCGACACCAATCGGCAGCACCAGCAGCGCATAGATCAACCCGTTCGGCCCGGTGGTAGCCAGTTGAATACCGAAGCAAGCCATCATGCCCACTATATAAATGTAGGCTGCCGTATCATTAAATTTGGCCTTTAAGGTCAGGTAACTTAT
>JBBSBS010000576.1:0-3871 GCA_038251045.1 Aggregatilineales bacterium
CGCAGGAAATCTTCTGTCCGCCACCCTGCCCGACGGATGTTCCCTGCCAAACTGTGCCAGACTGTGTTCCCAGACAGCCAGGCGTGTTCACCAACCCGGAATGGCTGAAAATTGATTATCACCGCGTGTCGGTGGATGTGAACAGCCAGATCGCCACCACCAATGTGGATATGCAATTCACTAACACGGGTGAAGCGCTAGCCGAAGGCACATTCATGTTCCCGCTGCCGCAGGGCGCAGCCGTTGACCAACTCACCATGACCATCAACGGCGTGGCGATTGACGCGCAAATATTGCCTGCCGACGAAGCACGCGGCATTTATAACGAAATTGTGCGCCAGTACCGCGACCCGGCCTTGCTGGAATATGTCGGCAGCAGCGCGATCCAGGCCAATGTGTTCCCAATCCCGCCCGGTGAATCCCGGCGCATCCAGATCAGCTATTCGCAGGTTTTAGAGGTCGATAACGGGCTGATCCATTATGTTTATCCATTAAAAGTCACCAATTTGTTGTCACCGCGCCCGGTGGAAGAATTGAGCATCACTGTCAACGTGGCCGGTAACGACACCATCAGCAATATTTATTCACCCAGCCACCCGATTGCACTGCAACGCGGCAGCGACGATAAAAGTTTTAAGGCCGGATACGAGTCCGGTTCGTATATGCCGCAGGAAGATTTCAGTCTGTTTTACGGCATCGCTAACCAGACTATCAATGTGAATCTGCTGACTTACCGCGAGAGCGCCAACGAAGACGGCTTCTTCATGCTGCTGGTACAGCCGCCCGTGACGCTCCCGGATGATGCGATCATCGCCAAAGATGTAATCGTGGTGCTGGATCAATCTGGCAGCATGTTCGGCGATAAATGGGATCAGGCACGGCAGGCTGCCGAATATGTTTTGAAGAATCTGAAACCGCAGGATCGCTTCAACGTCGTGTTGTTCAGCACGGGATGGCGCGTGTTCAGCAATAATATGGAATCGCCGGATCAGGCCAGCAGCGCGATTGATTGGGTGCGCGGTCAGGAAGCCATCGGCGGCACGGACATCAACGGCGCGCTGACGACGGCGCTCGATATGGTCGGCGAACGGCCCACGACCATTCTGTTCATGACCGATGGTCTGGCAACCGAGGGCGAAACCGATACCCAGAATATTCTGGCGAACCTCGACGCAACTGCCCATCCCAACGTGAGCATTTTCACCTTCGGCGTGGGCGATGATGTGGATACCACGCTGTTGGACTCGATTGGGCGCGATCATCACGGCGCGGGGTCGTATGTGCGCCCAACCGAACGTATCGACGAAGAAGTCGCCAGCCTGTATAACAAAATCAGTTCGCCGGTTTTGACCGATGTCACACTGGATATGGGCGGCGTGGAAACCGAGGATTTGTATCCGGCGACACCACTGCCGGATTTGTTCGCCGGGTCACAGTTGACGCTGGTCGGGCGTTATCGCGGCGATGCCAGCGACATCAACATCACGCTGAAGGGCAAAGTCGGCGGCCAGGAACAGAGCTTCATCTATAACAACCTGAATTTCCCACCGCGCGCGGGCGGCGAACCCTTCATTTCGCGCTTGTGGGCGACGCGGCGCATCGGCGACCTGCTCAATAACATCCGCTTGAACGGCGAAAATCCCGAATTGGTGGACGGCGTAGTCCGCTTGAGCGTCCGCTATGGGATTATCACGCCCTACACCAGCTTTTTGATCCAGGAAAAAGACATCTTGACGGCGCAGGGTATGGAAGAAGCCCAGGTCAACTTCCAGCGCGAGGCGCAAAATCTGGCGACGACTTCAACCGGCGCAGGGGCTGTCGCGGCGGCGGATCAATCGGCTGGCTTTGCCAATGCTGAAGCGCCGATGGCTGCGCCGATAATCCAAGACTATTCCTACGCAACACCCGCCGGAACGATGGTTCCCGGCCAGCCCGTGACCGAGCAGGACGGGTACTATGATGCGAATGGCGTGGCGGTCAACCCGATCCAGACCGTGAACGACAAAACCTTCCTGCTGCAAGATGGTGTGTGGACGGATACGACTTTCCAGCCGGACACCATGACCACGCAAAAGGTTGTGTTCCTGAGCGACGAATACTTCGCGCTTTTGGACGCACAGCCCGTCTTGAGCGATTATTTTGCCCTGGGCGACAAAGTAATTGTGGTCATCGAAGGCACGGCCTATGAGGTGACAGCGGAGTAGTGCGTCGTCAGGTATGAGGGATAAACGGGGCGGTTCGGAAACGGGCCGCCCATTTTTGAATCAAAGCAAAAAGCATTTTTACCGCCAAGATACGGTGTTCAAAGTCAAGCAGGAAGATGGGAAGACCAGTTGGGATCAAAGTCACGCTGCTTGACGACTAAAGCCCAGGCCAGATGCAAAAGCTTGCGGGCAACGGCACATAAAGCCACCTTGCGGAGTTTACCGCGCTGAAGGAGGCGGGTGTAAAAAGCGCGCAGGTGGGGATTGAAACGAGCGGCGGAGAGCGCCGCCATGTAAAGGGCTTGGCGCAGGGCCGCGTGACCGCCACCGCCGACGGCACTTTTGCCTTTCCATTTGCCCGACTGACGGACATGGGGTGCTAAGCCAGCGAAAGCGGCGGCTTGTTCGGGGGTGGAACAACGGGCAAAGGCATGGGTGGCGGTCAGAATACGGGCAATGGTCAGATAGCCCAAGCCTTTGACGGTGAGCAAGCGCTGCACGGCTTGCGCCCAGTCGTGCTGACTGTGCAGCAAGGACTGGATGGTGTGTTCAAGTGCCTGAATCTGCTCGGTCAAGGAGCGAATATGGGCTTGCAAGGGCTGAAGGATGGCGCGTTGTGCCTGGGGATGGTGCTGAAGGGCATGGAGACGGTTGCGTTCGGCGTTGCGCATCGCAACCAGATCATCACGGCGATTGAGGTATTGCTGCACCTGCTGGCAGATGAGCGGGGGTGGTTCCCAGGCGGCGGGTTCCATGACCCGTCCATACTCGCGCAGCAGACCCGCGTCCACGCGATCCGTTTTGGTGCGTTGCAGTTTGGCCTGAGCGAAGCGTTTGGCTTGCACCGGGTTGAGGACGCTCATCACGATCCCGGCCTGGTGCAGATAGTCAGCAAACGCCAGCCAGTAATTGCCGGTGGCTTCCATGACCACCTGAATGTGCTCTGGTTCAACCTGGCGCGTGAGCTGTTTGACCAGCCGCCCATACTCCCGCTTGTGCTGCTTCAGTGTCAGTTGTTGCCTTTGTTGGCTGCTGCTATCCAACCAGTCCATTTGAATCGTCTCAGCGGCGATATCCGCTCCAACATAGATTTGAATGTCCATTATGGCTACCTTATTGCTCACTATGCTAAACTGGTCCCCCAATGGACAGGCACACTCTTGCCTCACAGATACGTAGTCGCAAGCTACTGGATACGGTTCAGAGTAGCCTGTCCATTCCTCTGGGTGCGCTTTCTTGGCGGCACAGTCATCGCTGTCAGTCGCCTATCGCGCTTGCCCGGAGGCTTGGTTCGCCTAATCTCACAGTTTACCTGCGATTACTTTCAATATATGAGTCGCCAAGTTCGCCAAAAGATAAATTTTAAAGAATTCTTTCCCGGCACGGGTAGTGTGCTGGCGGTTAGAAATACTTTCATTGATTGGCTACGGATGCAGAGAGAAAACGGCGTTCAAGATTAAAGACAGAAGTCAGCGATTTTATGATGGCATTTCTGATTTTAGTCTCTAATTCTTGGCGTCCTCTGCGCCTTGGCGGTTAGATTGAATTGCTCTGTTCGGCAGGGAATTCGGAGGTGTTTTATAATGCATTAAGACACGATTGCGGAAAGGATTGAACATGTCCGAGCCAACACGCACCCAACTTCAGCAGGCTTATCAGTTGATTAA
>JBBSBS010000577.1:0-3829 GCA_038251045.1 Aggregatilineales bacterium
CGCAGCTTTGAGATGGACGTGATGGTTGGGATTAGCGGCATCCCGAATATGCCGGTTGACACATTAAATTTGCATATGACGGGCAGCGGCGCGTTGGCGGTTGACCGTAATGGGCTGCCAGATATGAGCAAGATTGATCCGGCGACAATGGGGAAAGATCCAAAAGCGATTTTTGACCTGATTGCGAAGGCGATTCCGCTGGTTTCGGCTGACCTGCAATTCACGCTGGATGTTCCGGCGGAGATGGGCAAGATGATGGGTATGCCCAACGCACCGGAAACAATCAAGCTGGGTTTACGGCTGGTGGATGGTGTGATGTATGTGCATACAAGTGATCTGGCGGCGTTGATGCCACAGGCCAAGAACATGCCGGAATGGATGGGCATCAATTTACCGGATATGGTTACCGCGATCCTCAAGCAGCCGGAATTTAACGTGGGTATGGGGAACATGAACGGCAGCATGGGCATGAGCACTGAAATGACCCGGTTGTTCTCTGAGCCGACAACGCTGGCGACATTCGTCAAGATTGAACGGCTGGCGGATGCGGAGGTGATGTCGCATAAGGTCGCCGTATTTGAGACAACGCTCGATTATCCGGCGATGTTCGCGATGCCGGGTATGCAGGCGATGATGCAACAGCAGATGCAGGGGGCGGGCGCAAAATTGTCGGGAAAAGAGCTTAAAGCGATTATGGATCAGATGCAGGGGATAGCGAAGGGTATGCAGTTCAGCATGACCCAGAACATTGACCTTGAGAGCAAGTATGTGCATCAGTCTGATATCAACCTCGTCGTTGATATGTCGTCCATGAAGGCGCAGATGGGCAGCGCGATCGTCATGACCTTTAAGGCAACGGTGACACAGGGCGACTTTAACAGCGTGGCAACGATTAGCGCACCGAAGGATGCAGTGGTTATACCAGTGGAGAGCATGATGCCGTCGAAGTAAGGCCATAAGCGGCTTTCAGGCAGGAAGAAAAGGCAGGGATACAATAGAAGTGGTTTCAAGACGAAACAGTTACAGAGAGGTTGGATATGAAGCCACTTACAGAACAGACGATTTTGATCACCGGCGCGACGGATGGGCTGGGGAAAGCGGTGGCGCTGGAACTGGCGAAGTCGGGCGCGCGGGTGCTGATTCACGGGCGGGATGAGCAGCGGTTGCAGACGACACGGCAGGCGATTATAAGCCAGAGTGGGAATGATAAGATCGAAACTTATCGGGCGAATCTGGCGGCGCTGGCGGAGGTGCGGCAGTTGGCGTATGTGGTGCAGGCTGATCATCCGCAACTGGATATGCTGATTAATAATGCAGCGGCAGGCGGGGGTAAACCGGGTGATTCACGGCGGGAATTGAGCGCGGACGGTTATGAAGTGCGATTCGCGGTGAATTATCTGGCACATTTTTTGCTGACGCAGATGCTCCTGCCCTGCCTGCGGGCGGGCGCACCGAGCCGGATTATCAACGTAAGTTCAGCGGGGCAACTGCCGATCGACTTTGACGATGTGATGATGGAAAAGCATTACGAGCCGTTGGATGCGTACCGGCAGAGCAAGCTGGCACAGGTGATGTATACGTTTGATCTGGCGGGGTTGGTGACGGAGGATGGGATTACAGTGAATTGTTTGCATCCGGCCTCGTTGATGCCGACCAAGATGGTGAAGGAATATTTTGGGCGGACGATGGACACACTGGAAGATGGGGTTCGCTCGGTGATGCATGTGGCGACGGATGCGACACTGGATGGGGTGACGGGAAAATATTTTGATCACCTGCGTGAAGCACGGGCGAATGATCAGGCTTATGATGCGGATGCGCGGCGGCGGTTGTGGGCATTGAGTGAGCAACTAACGGATGCAGAGCGCTTCCTCAGTTGAACTGTCCCGTTTTGAGGGTGTCGATTAGTATGGTCAATAATTGGCCTATACCCGTTATTTTGATGACGTTATCGATAAGTCAGGGCTTTAGAATGACGCGGAACAGACTCCCCTGCCCCAACACACTTTCGACTTCTATGCTGCCATGATGATCTTCTATGATTTTCTTGGTGACGGCTAATCCAAGCCCTGTGCCGCGAGTGGTACGCGCTTGCTCGACGCGATAAAAGCGTTCAAAGATACGACTCCGGTCGCTTTCGGAGATACCGATCCCTGTATCTTCAATTTCGATGACGATTGAAGTTTGGCGCATGAAGGCTCTGACTTTAATGCCGCCCTGCGGTGTGTAGAGAATTGCATTCTTTAATAGGTGTGTGAAAGCAAGCTGACATTCTTTCATATCTCCCTGAATGGGGGGGAGTTCTGGCTGCACATTTAGCTCGACGGTCAGCCCTTTGGCAGTGGCTTTTTCGGTCAACCGGGTTGTGGTTTCGCGAACGAGGTCGCCTATGGCTAACGCATTAGATACAGGAACCAGACGACTATCGAGGCGGGTCATGGTGAGCATGTCTTCGACGAGAACCGTAATGTATTCGATCTGGTTCTGGATTAGATCGACACGCTGATGGCGCGCCTCAGGATCCGAAGACTTATCCAATAAGTAGACACCGGTGCCGATGATGGACAGCGGGGTTCGTAGTTCGTGGGAAATGTCGTTGATGAATCGTGACAAAATCCGCACTTTCTCGTTTTCGATCACTTGACGCTGACGATCAACTTCGAGTTTGTTACGCTGATAACTGGCAAACAGTATCATGGCCTCCACAATAATGGTGAACGTAATCATATCTTTGAAGATATCATTACTGATATCGCTCATTAATTTGATAAATACCACAAGGCAAACGATGGTCAACAAACATACGATGCTGTTTTCGGTGGCCGAAAGCAGAAGGATGCCAGCGAGCGGTAAGGCGACCAGATAGAGTATTTCGATATGGGGTGGACTTGATGCCATCGCACTGACAACAACTGCTACTAAACCAACGCTTATGGCTATGTAATTGGCAATTCGGTAGTAAGGGGTATGGTTGATAATATAGACAATAAAGACGATGGCGAGCCCCATCGTCACGGCTTTAGGACTGGTATCCGTGGCAAGATTAACGGTTGGACTAATCAAAATCTGAATGACCAATATGAAGGGTGCCACGAACATGAAGCTGACTAACATCAAGTTGAGAAATTGGGCGCGATGACGACTTATGGGGTCGGTGATAGAGGAAGAAGGGGCGACTGCTTTGTTCCAGCCGCGCCGAATAGCTGCTTGATACGGGAATTTGGTCACGGAAATCTCATTCTGGGTACCGAACTAAGGCGTATATGAACCGCCGTGTTCGGTATCGATCATTTATTTGTGACAATCGACCTTCAACGGGATCCCCATACTTTGATCAAGTGTGTGATGATTTTTACTGTGTGAGAATGCAGCAGCACTTTTACACTGAGTCTTATCATGCCTCTTAATATATACCATATTTATGTAATAAACTATGAATTTCCGTAAGAAATGCTATATTTAATAATCCGGGCAATTGTCGTAGTTATTGGATACCAGCCGACAACCTGCACCAACCATGATTACAATTTGGCATTATTCAAGCGGACAATTAGGCGGGCATCATAGGCGGCAGCCAGTCGATGATGGCGGTAAGGCCGAGGAAACTGCCCAAACGATAGGCGGCGATGGTGATGGCTTGCATCTGGTCATCGGTGAGGGTGGCAAAGGGTTTGATCTGGACGATGGTGGTGTCTTTTTTCAAGGTGCGCTGCCATGAACCGATGATGGTTCCGTCAATGAGCAGATAATGGGTGAGGACATCGTGTTTACGATCCCACAATCGAGCGTAACGGTTTTCGATGATGGGGCTGTGGTCGGCATAACTGCC
>JBBSBS010000578.1:0-3828 GCA_038251045.1 Aggregatilineales bacterium
CGCGATGCGCGGATTCCCCACGCAATTGCTAAAAGCCAGTTATTTGGTACACTTATCCACAGTTGCCAATTCAAAAACGGCGACCGGTCCTGGGTCAATATTCAATCAGCACACTGGGTCAATATTCAATCGGCGCTAACAGTCATAAGGTTTCGAGTACCCATTTGGCTACCCATCTATCGAGCACTACTGGAGAGTTGCCAATGAAAAGCTTTAGCCAGTGTTTACGTTCATCGCTTGGCAACACACGCGATGCATTCAGAACAGCACGTCTAGACCATCCGCCTAGATTATAGACACCTGTTTTGTGATTTCTCACCCACGCTACGTTCTTCGTAGTTATTGCGGCAAGAGCTTGATTTTCGACGTTCTTGCCATTAAAGACAAAATTGTGAATTGCTTGCGAATGCATGAATTCAGGATATTGAGCAACATACCATTCCATCCAGAACCGGACAAGTTGGCTATCAAGAGCCTGAGAGCCAATGAGTCCTTCTATGACTGGGCTAAGTTTAACAGCTAGGTCAGTATTTGTTACCTCATGTAGATAGAGCGCGACATCGTTTACGACCGGCACAAAGAAGTCAAAATTTTGGAGCAAAAGCTCCGCAATAGCAGGTATACCATTTCGCCGCGCAGTGCGTATAACGCTGCGAGCCAAGCCTAGGTCAAGGTATTCGTATTTGATAATCTTTTCTAGCGCCACCAATAACTGGTATTTTTTGTTCTCTTCCTCGTCAACATGAAAATCAATCACTTCAATTTCGTTTGTATAAGGATTCAAAATTTCCAGGGTGTCCAAAAGCTGTATCTTTTCCTCAGCGTATGTACTATGTAGGTGCCCTTGGACATATTCAGCAGCACCCATTACGAGCGTTTTTTCCGAAGATAAAGTTAGCCGATGATTGTCATAGAGATAAAACGTAAGACTCTCCAGAACCTGATACAACTTGCGCGGAGAGTCCGAGAACACACGAAAATCATCTACATAACGAGTATGAACGATTCCTTGATCCCGTAGAAATATGTCAACATCTATGAGCACGGCTTCAGACATGACGATACTAGCCGCTGGGCCAACGGGGACGCCCTGAGACGAACCACTGTTCAGCGTTGACAAAAATGTCTCAATGTCATCAGCAACGGGTTTCATCATTGCGTCGGACGATTCGATGGCATTGTTAAGTCGGTGAAGATAAATTTGGTTGTAGAAATCTGTTATGTCGGTCACAAGAATATGTGAATATTTCGCAGCATATTCTTCCGTCTTGTTAGTGAAGTTTGTCCAACCAGAGCCGCTAGAGAAATAACTTCCATCCGCAATGGAAAATCTATAAGAGCAATCAATGTGTGAATCTACCGGCATTCTCGCTGCTTCAACCACCTCGGCGATATGACAACCGAGGGCTGTATACACTATTGCATCCAAAGGCTCCAATTGATGAACTACACGGAATCCTGCTTTAGGCTTTGCGATGGTCATTGCTCGTGGGGGTGTTATCAACATTTTTGCTACGTTCTTTGAAAGTAGCTCCTTCTTCACCTCCCCCCATTGATGCCAAAGAGCCTCAAATTCAATTGGCTTTGGGTAGAAATCTGAGTCGTAAAACTTGTGAATGTGCTCTCGCGCAAACTCAAGAGAATGTTCAGTTAGGATAGTCATATGTGACAGTGTATTCGCGCTGAATGTATATTGTTGCTAGACGTGACTGATTGTTGAAGCATAGTGCCCCACCAGTGCCCCAAAAATAAAAAAACACTTTTGATATAATCGCAAGTGCTTGATTATTTGGTGGGCCCTCGCGGACTTGAACCGCGGACCAAAGGATTATGAGGCATAGCAACTAGGTATTTCGCAATATTGATTAGTGTTGAAAAAATGCGTATTTATGCGTAAAATCAATAGTATAATTGATTTTACGCAATTTGCAGTGTTGATGAATATTCACCGATATATTCAAAAAGTTCCTACAAATCGCCTACAAATCAGCTACAAATTTTTAGGGGTGTTGTATGGCACGAATAAAACTAACTGCTGGACGAATTGCATCCTTTAAATGTCCAGAAGGAAAAGCTCAAGCATTCCTGTGGTGCAATGAAGTTTCTGGTTTGGCAGTACGTGCCACCCCCGCATCAAATCGCAAACGCTTTGTGTTTGAAACCAAGGTAAACAGAAAAACCATGCGCACCACGATTGGCGACATTGAATCGTGGAACATCGCAGCCGCGCAAAATGAAGCACGCCGTTTACAAGTATTAATAGACCAGGGTAACGACCCAAGACAAGTAAAGGCCGACCAAGCTAAAGAGAAAGAAGTTGCTACTGCTGCTTTGATACGAAAGGAAGCGCTTGAATCAGTGACGGTAGCAAAGGCATGGGTAGAGTATATCGAAGCCCGTAATGATAGCTGGAGTGAACTGCACCTGCTCGATCACTACAAGGCGATGCATGCCGGCGGCGAAACTCGCAAGCGAAGCAAAGAATTGACGGTACCTGGCATACTCGCTTTCCTCGCTCCACTCAGACTTGTTGATCTAACACCTGAGCGGGTTGTCGAATGGGCCAAAATCGAAGGAAAGAATAGACAGACCTCCGCTCGCAAAGGGCAACGTCTATTAGGTGCATTTATAGTCTGGTGTAGCGAACACAAAGACTATTCAACTATCGTCACAGGCAACGTTGCACGCAGCAAGGAAGTCAAGCGATATCTAGGCAAACCACAGGCCAAGAATGGCTCACTACAACGTGAGCAACTTCCTGCTTGGTTCGCTGCTGTAAAACAGATCGGCAACCCTATTGTCTCGAATTATCTACAAGTGTTGCTTCTAACTGGCGCCAGATCAAATGAGATCGCCTCATTGGGTTGGGATGATGTAGATTTTAAATGGAAAACAATGACCATCAACGACAAGGATGATGGCCTGCGCGTTATTCCTTTGACCACCTATACGGAAAGTTTGATAACTCAACTGCCACGCCGCAACAAATTTGTGTTTATGAGCCCATCCTCAAAGAGTGGATACATTACTGATGTAAGCCATGCTCACAATAAGGCATGTGCCATAGCCGGTGTAGATGTCACACCGCATGACTTGCGCCGTAGTTTTGCAACGTTGAGTGAATGGATAGAAATGCCGTCTGGTATTGCAGCACAGATTCAAGGACACAAACCGCAAGGCGTCCGTGAGCAGCACTACATCCGCCGCCCCATAGACCTTTTACGTATGTGGCACAAACGAATTGAATCGTGGATATTAGAACAGTCGGGAATTAATTACGTGACAAACCCAACTGGCTTGCAGGAGGGACGATAGAGATTTTTTACACAAAGTGGCCCCACAATAAATTAGTCTGCTAAGTGAAACAACTACCACTTATGCCACCTAAGGAATTTAATCTGGATTTCTTGATGAAAGTGATGCGCCCGAAGTGTCAAAAGTGGGCACTGGGAAACTACAGTATTTCTTCCCTAGCTTACCTGCCTAGTTCTGGTTTGTGCAACCCAAATCGGGCATTAAGGCTTCCGAAAAACAGTCACTCCCGAAAAACTTAGGAACCGAACACCCACACAAATTTCCACCTTAAGCTTTGTGTCGTTTTTCTTGTTTAACGCTTGTCGTCTTGCGCAACTGATCCGGTTTGCCACCTGTTTCACTGCGCCACTGATCTGGTTTGCCGCCTACCGTATTACGAACGCGCTCGATCAGAGGTTTTGCACCCGGATTCATTTCCTTGGCACGGGCTATTGCCTCGGCCTGAGTCGAAAATACAGCGCTCGCTCTTTCTGAATTTCCTTTTCTGACCGCAAAATCGCCCTGAGGACGACG
>JBBSBS010000579.1:0-3822 GCA_038251045.1 Aggregatilineales bacterium
CGCAATAGAGCTTTTACAGATGTATGTTGTCAACACCTCGTGGACACTTTAGGTGAGTAAGCGCAAATGACTATTTCTCGCCTGATTGAGCTTTACAGTTCCCTAAAAAAGCCTCACTTTGGCAATACCCTAGTTTAGTGGAGTGAATGGGAGTCTCCGGGATTCAAAAGTATAAGGACTGACAAAACCTAAAGTGGAATGCCGACGTGGACGGTTGGGACAAGAAAGTGATGTTGGCCATTCAGGAGTACGAAGAAAAAGGAACGCTTAAGCTGCCGATGCTGCTTGACGAACACGAGCGAATGCTTGTTGCCCGCGCACTGGCACGCGATGAAACCCAACGCTGCCCGACCTGTTCCGCCTTTATAGATGCGCTGCAAGCTCTTTTAGTGGAATAGATGCGGCTTGGGGACGCAAGAACGAATGAACCAGTTCCCACCCTGCATTAGGGCGTAAACAGTTTCCAATGACCTTCAGAGACAACTTCGACAACGCCGTCAACGACTTTGATGCCGGTCTCGTCGTCAATCGCGTAGGCTGGCACTTGTATATCGGCGGCCCATTTTTCGGCATTGACCAGTGTATTGTATGGCAAAGCGGGGTGGTCTAAATGCGGAAAAATCGAGAAGTCCACGATGCCAAGTGTGCTGTCGCTCCCGGTAGGCGACTTCCACTCGACGAAAAAGTTACCAATGCGCGGTGTCATCACCATGCTTCCGGCGCTCAACCCCACCCAGACCTTCTCGTGCAGCGACGGCAGGAGATCCGCCAACCCGGACTGCTGCATCCAGTAGGCAAGATACAGAGCGTCACCGCCATTCACCAACAGAACGTCTGTCTCCCGAACCCACGTCACCCAGCGTTTTTTGTCGATGCTGGGCAGTGCGGTGAGTTCTAGCACACCCACGGACTTCCAACCCAATTCACACATAGGGCACTGCGGTTCATGTCCGCTGATGAACTTCCATGCACTGTCGGGAGTGACCTGCGGGTGCCCGTATCCCGCCGTGGGGATGCAGAGGGCGTTGCACTTGGCAATCGGTTTCCCCAACATATCAACCAAAGTGTTGCGCAGGCTGTCGTTTTTGATGCCAGCCGAGGTGAGCAATAATTTCATGATGGTTTCCTTTTCAATCCATGAAGAACAGAAAGTCTTTTCGAGGCGATCAGCAAAAATAATCGAAGTCTTACACTTGCTTATTGCAGGCGGCAATCGCTGCCTCTAAGCTGTGTCTTTCATAATCAGTATAATCGCCGTTGTCATTTAGTTTGACAAGTACCGGAAATAGCCTTGAATCAGCTAAGAATTCAGCCGCTTCAAAAATGAGTGTTCCGGCATCACCGTTTTGCAAGCAGCTTAGTACCAGCTCAAATGCCCGTTTGTCCTGTCGTTTAGCAAGTCCTACGAGGCCTTCGCCGCTAGCATTACTGGTATCTTTCGTGTCGATAGCTCGCTGAAACAGGGCTTCTCGAATATCGAGAGAATCGAGATCCGTTTGAGTGCCCAAAGCAAAGGTTGCCCAATCTCGAACCTCGTCGTCATCATCAGATGACATATCGATCAATGCTTCGATGGCTAAGGGATCTTCTTCAGAACTAAGTCCACATGCAACCCCAAAACGCACGTCTGGATGGATATGATTTTTGAGTTTCAGTAATGGCTCAACTTTTCGTGGTTCAGGCGAAATATGCCCCAAGCCGACCCCCAATGAACTTAAGACACGACTGTCATGTTCGATATCAATCAGCTTGAAGAACAGTTCAAGTGTCTCATCGAGGAAAGTGCGAGTCGGCAAGCCCAGTTGTGCCAGAATGTCGACACCAACCACGCGTTCAATCGGGTTCAGGCTCTCACACAATGTTCTGGCGGCATCAAATACGTCGCGCGTGGCACGGTGGCGTAATACCCATATGGCATCCCATCTCGGATGATCATCGTCATCGCGCGCAGTGAGTGCTAACTGGATGAGTTCATTCGTCGGTTTTTGTTGTAGCTCTTGGTGAAACGCATCTATGTTCTGATCATTACCTGAAAACACAATCGCCTCTACTTTATAACTGCAAGCCGCACAGTATATCAAGCCAGAAAATAAGCGAATTGCCACCCAAAAACAATCTCAAAAATATTCAAGTTTGTAAACTCGCTATCTCACCAATCGCCCGCATAGAGAATATCGTAAGGAACGGTGATCTTTTGCACCCTGAACCATCTGAGCTCGATAAGCTGGCGCATGTGCAAATGGTCGTGCGCCACCCATGAACCCAGCAGCTCGCCGGCTTTCCTTTCGCCATAATCCGACACATGGCTGGCATCCCAATTTGCCGATTCCAAACCCTTCAGGAAGACCAATGATTTACTGCGCTCTGCCAGAAATTCATTGAGCGATTGCTCAAGATCGCGCTCGTTGTATTTCCGTTCCCTGACCCAATTATCTGGATGAATCGCAGGCCATTTCTCGCCGGGATGGTTCAGTGTCAAATCGATGCGCAGTCGAAAATCATCGCGTTCCTCATCGACCAGATGCCCGACAACCTCAAGCATCGACCACGATGTAGGCGTTGGCTTCACCCGCGCCTCTGCCTGTGTGACACCCGTGACGAGTCCCCGAATTATTTCTGCACCATGCGCAAGCTCTTGGTAAAGCGTTTCAAATTCCATGTGCCTATCCCTATATAGTTATAGAAATGAAATATACCACACTGTACATCGCCAAAGCTGCAGTTTTGCATGGGCAAATTCTCCGGTCTTTTAGTGGAATAGACGCCGCTTCACTATATAGAAGCGGGCCTATCAAGACTTATTTTCAACAAATCATCTTGCCAACCCATTAAACAACAGGCTTTCATTTCATGCCTTCAGCATAAGTTGGTACTGACCAACTATCCGTTATAATCTGGAGCAAAGTCTCTCTTCCTTTAACTCCTTTCCTGTCCGAAACCGTTCGACGATATTCATGAACATGAGCGACCTCAACATCAATTGATCAAGGATGGACAATATGAAAAATCGATTGTCAATATATTTCCCCTTTATTGTCATTGCAATTAGCCTGCTTGTTGGTTGTAGCCCGACAGCTAATCAACCGATTACCACAGGCTCTTTTCAACCAGTAACCGGGCGTGATTTGCGGATTGTGACAGGGCAAACTTTGTATGTCCCTGCATATTCGGAGGTCTTACTAGGTCAGGATCGCACGCTTGAACTAGTTGTGACACTTGCCGTACATAATACGGATCTCAATGCACCAATCATTCTTAAATCCGTGCGTTATTATGATACGAGTGGTGAACTCGTGCGGAATTATGTCGAAGACCCCATAGAGGTGTCACCGCTAGCGACAACAGGTTTTCTTGTAGAAGCACAGGATACAACGGGCGGATGGGGATCAAACTTTATCATCGAATGGGTCGCAGAAGAACCTGTTTCCGAGCCAATTGTTGAGGCTGTAATGGTCAGTAGAAGTGGTACACAAGGGATATCAATGATAAGTCTCGGACGGGTGATCTCTCAAACCAGTCCAGACAACTAGGACTAAGTGACCTCTCGCAAAATATTACTTTTATAGCGATTTAGCCGTTATTCTACTAATTGAAGCCAAATTCTACTATAACATGAGGTAGTCAATGCCCTCGATTGAAACAATTTTGTTTACAACCGCCATATTGCTAATTGTCAGTGTCATTGCCAGCAAGTTATCTTCAAAGCTTGGTTTACCTGCACTTGCTCTATTCTTAGGCATCGGCATGCTTGCAGGCTCCGAGGGGATTGGAGGTATTCACTTTGATGATCCTCAGTTAGCACAATCTCTAGGTGTTGTAGCC
>JBBSBS010000580.1:0-3800 GCA_038251045.1 Aggregatilineales bacterium
CTTTTCGAGAAGATGCTTCCCGTATCCGTAAAGACCATGCCCCACAGAATATGGCAGTTTTGCGCCATATTGCTCTCAACTTGCTCAAGATTGAACGCTCTAGCAAAGTGGGCATTGCTGCCAAACGCAAAATGGCAGGCTGGAATAACGATTATTTACTCAAAGTCCTTTGTTCTCCAACCCGTAACGTTTGATATGCGTTTGCCCTAGCTTTGCATAAGAATACAGAGTATGTGCTAAACCTGATACCATAATATTTCTGAACTGCCAGTTCTATTGCCAGAGGAACTTTGGCAGAATATTGTTGTTTAAGTTTCGTAGTGCTATTATCTATCAAATATTAATAACGTTCCGTTCCCACCTACAGGATGTTCAAATGTCGCAAACAACCCTTTTGTGTCTTTCCAGTTACTTCAAAGGCGAAGCTTTCTTGCGACAAGCAAAAAAAGAGGGAGCGCGCGTATTTCTGTTGACAGAAGAAAAATTAGCCCATGAAAAATGGCCGCGCGAAAGCATAGATGAAGTCTTTCTAATGCCCGACATGACCAAAGTTCAAGATTTGATCTACGCGATCAGTTATTTATTTCGGGCGAACAAAATTGACCAAATCATTGCTCTTGACGAATATGATGTTGAAAATGTAGCTACACTACGCGAACATTTGCGGTTGCCGGGCATGGGACAAACCCATACACGATTCTTCCGTGACAAGTTGGCGATGCGGATTCGTGCCAGCACGAATGGCATCCGTGTTCCAAGTTTCACATCCGTTTTCAACTATGATACTGTGCGGGAATATATGAGCAATACACCACCGCCTTGGGTTCTCAAACCGCGAACAGAAGCAAGCACGATGGGCATTAAGAAAATCAACAACTCCGAAGAACTTTGGCGCTGGTTTGACCAATTGGGAGATCAACAGTCCAGTTTCCTTCTTGAACAGTTTGTCCCGGGGGATGTTTGCCATGTCGATTCTGTGATTTGGGAAGGCAAGATTATCTTTTCCAGTGCCCAAAAATACGGCAAGCCGCCGCTCAGTGTTTATCACGAAGGTGGTATTTTTACCACACAAACCATTTCACCAAAGTCAAAAGACGCGATTGCGCTCAAAGCAATTAATACTGCCATGGTAAAATCACAGGGGATGGAGCATGGTGTCACCCATGCTGAATTCATAAAAGGTCATGCAGATGGTGAAATGTACTTTCTGGAAGTTGCTGCCCGCGTAGGTGGCGCAAATATTTCTGATCTGATTGAAGCGGCAACAGGTATTAACCCTTGGGCGGAATGGGCACGGGTAGAAATTGCCACCATTCGCGGCGAAAAATATCAGTCACCTAAAACCATTCAAAAATTTGGTGGCCTAATTAACACGTTAGCTCGCCAAGAACATCCCGATATGTCCGGCTATAATGATCCTGAAATCGTGTGGAAAGCTGATCACAAAGATCATGCCGGGTTAATCGTTGTTGCCGAAAAAGTTGAACGCGTCAATGAACTACTCAACAATTATGTAGAGCGCTTTTCAAACGATTTTCTTGCCATCGGAACACCCAAAGAATCGGCACATTAGCCATAAATTTTTTCGCGATACACTGCTCTGTTTTGCAGGATTTACTCGCTTTCAAACCGGGCGCTTATGGCCGGTTTACCTATTTGAATTGCCAATGCCAGAACCTAAATTCACATCAAATTATCCCAACTTCCAAACAGGTGAACCCACATTACTTTCGACACCAGAGCGTACAGGAGCATTGACCGAATATCGGGGTTCCGGAGTTACAGTTGCATTCATTGATTCAGGATTCTATCCACATCCTGACCTAGAGGGTCGTATTGTCATTCACGCTGATGCGTCCACCAACCATGTTCGCGAACAAACGACCGGCTTTAGCACAAGCGATTTAAGCTGGCATGGTCAAATGACAACGGTTATTGCCTGCGGCGATGGTCATGTTTCAGGTGGAAAATATCGCGGTATCGCCTGCGCTGCGAAGTTGGTATTAGTCAAAGTGAGCACACCAAAAGGTCAAATAAAGGAAGCTGATATTCTGCGTGGCCTGCGTTGGGTGATTGATACACACGCGCGGCTTAATATACGTGTGGTCAACGTTTCAGTAGGCGGTGACTTTATTTACAACAAATCCGATCATCCGCTACATAAGGTGATTCGCAAGCTGGTCAAAGCAGGAGTAACGGTGGTGGTAGCAGCCGGAAATCGGAGGATTAATCACTTACTCCCCCCTGCAAGCGCGGCAGAAGCCATCACAGTAGGGGGCATTGATGACGGCAACTCGACCGACGAATCAAAATGGACTCTTTACCACCACAATTATGGTGTTGTTTATAATGGCGTTTCAAAGCCAGAATTGGTTGCCCCCGCAAACTGGCTGGCATCTCCAATTATGCCAAATTCTAGCGTGGCTCAAGAAGCATACTGGCTGGCAAAGCTGCTGCGTAACCCAACAGAACGAGAAGTACAACACGTCATTAAATTGGGTCACAGTGATCTAAGTTTGATAAACGATGAATCTACCAACACAGATACAGATGTGTATCACACCCTCGAAGCCCGCATACATGCTCACAAGATTATTGACGCACATTACCAGTACGTTGATGGAACATCAGTAGCAGCACCAATCGTAACGTCGGTAATTGCCCAAATGCTAGAAGTTAATCCACGTTTGACACCTCAGGACATTCGCGCTATTCTGACACGAACTGCTCACCCCTTGCCAGATGTTCCCTCTGAGCAACAGGGTGCAGGCGTGTTAAATGCGGCGGCGGCCGTCAATGCAGTTCTCGAACCATCTTATTTGAAATGAGTAACATCCTATATGAACCGTGAATATCACCGTTGGTACAGCCCTTCGTTGAATCGCGACATGGAACTCTTAATTTTTGGTCACGCGGGTGCAAAAGTGCTGGTATTTCCAACATCCAAGGGTAAATACTACGAATGGGAAGACCGTGGCATGATGGGAACGCTTGGTGAACAACTGGAACGCGGTTGGCTTCAACTGTACTGCGTCGATAGTGTTGATGCGGAAAGTTGGTACAACTACAGCGTGCATCCGGGGTCAAGAGCATGGCGACACACTCAATATGACAACTATCTTTATCACGAAGTTCTGCCTTTGATGAGCGGCAAGAATGGAAACCCGTTTTTGATGACGATAGGCGCAAGCTTTGGCGCATTTCATGCGATGAGCTTTGGTTTGCGTCATCCGGATAAAGTTGATCGGATCATCGGTTTGAGTGGGCTTTATGATATTCGCGGTTTCACGGGTGGATACTCTGACGATAATGTATACATAAACAACCCGATGGAATTTATCGCCAACGAGCATGATGGTGGGCATTTAGCGCTCTTGCGACATATCGACATCATCATGGCAAGCGGAAAAGATGACCGGCTTATGAGCAGCGCACGCAGTTTTTCTGGCTTACTCTGGAATAAAGGCATCGGCAACGCCCTACGGGAGTGGGACGGCTGGTCCCACGACTGGCCTTATTGGCAAAAAATGGTCGCAACCTATATCAATGGGCATGATTAGTAGGCAATTCATCGCGAAGGTGGTTATAATTCGGCATATTTAGTAATGCTAAATGGAGACACCTCAATGACCACAAAAAAGTCCACTTCTGCTAGTAAAGAACCTCTGAAGGTTGGCCTATTTGTAGGACGTGAGTGGTCGTGGCCGCCAGCATTCATAGAGGAAGTAAACCGCCGGAATGATGGTGTGATTGCAGAGTATGTCAAAGTGGGCGGGACGAGCATGAACGAACCCTGCCCC
>JBBSBS010000581.1:0-3783 GCA_038251045.1 Aggregatilineales bacterium
GCTTCGACAATTTCGCTTGAATACTGATCTTTATAATCCGTTTTCAATGAGCGCAGTATGGCTTTGGGAAACGCCAAATTTTCAAGAACGTTCTTTAACGTGTTTCGTGAAACAAACAGAGTCGGGTAAGGGGTATAAAAGAGGCGAAATGATCCCCCGCACAAAAGCGAAATAGGAATCAACGAGCGTATTTTCAAGTCACCGTTGCGGTTTGTCCCCAGATAAAAGTGAGGTGTGGGCATATCTGTGCCATAGACCGCCGACGAATAAAACTTGTACAGCAGGGCAACCACTGCATCCATATCGGTAGCATCAGCCATCGCCTTATTGATTTCGTTCCTGCCTGTTTCGCCGATAGTCTCCTGCGCTTTCCAGAACGAAAAAAGTGGAATCGCTGCCACTTCCCAAACCAGCTTAAAATGCCCCGGTTTGTAAGGCCACGACTGCTGGAATGCCGCTAACTCTGCACCGAGTTTGTGTGCGGAATCGCTGGTCGGCAGTTGGAGGAGGGTATCAATCCCCACGAAATACGGGTCAATGTCATGGTCACGGTAAAACTGTACCGACTTTTCATTGATGAGCATCAAGGTTGACTGTGATATAAATTCCGCATAGGCTTCACCACGCGCCGTGAAACGATCATACGATAAAATCGTTATGATAATATTCTGACCACCCAGACTTAAAAACATGTCAATAAGGTTGAAATAACCATCCAGAATATCATCCGCATAATCGGATAAATCTGCGATTTTCCCCGGCTCGGCCTGTTGTCGATTGTGTTCCAGAATATAACTGGTGCGCGTTCCGCCAACGGCAAAAATACCGGTTAAGCCTTCTGGAAAGGCAGCACGAATCCGTGCCGAAAAAGACGCATCTTCATTCATACGTAACTATCCCTTTACTTGGAGAATCTTCGACACCTCATCCATCAACGTCATCACACTGATGGGTTTACTGATAAAACCATCGAATCCCGCGTCCATAATTTGTCGTTCGTCTTCTGATCTGGCATGTGCGGTGACGGCAATAATCGGTACATCGCGCCACACTTCTTTCGCACGTATTTTTTCAAGAAGCTCATAGCCAGACATTTCCGGCATTTGAATATCAACCATCACGAATGATGGGGTTTCCTGATCGAGCAGCGCGAGACATTCTTCACCCGAATAAGCGGGGCGCACTGTAGCGTCATTAAATTCAAACACCATTTGCATAACCCCAACGTTATCTTTTTCATCATCCACAATAATCACATTCCAATTTGATTTATGAATCATATTCCCTCACATAATCTGCGCTACACCTCTAAATAGATCATACTATGACTATTACAACGCTTACTTATATGTTTGGATGATTAGCGCTTCGGGTTAGCATCAAATCAGTCGAGGATACTCGATAAATAGTCTATTAACTTTGCCGCCTCGATCGGCTTGCACAACAAACCATCAAACCCGTGATTCATGACCTCTTGTTCGGTGCCGTAAGAATAGTAGGCAGTCGTAGCGATACATTTTGATGACAAATTAGGCCGAAGATCACGTATTTTTTCTAAAGCTTGCCAGCCACTCAGTTTAGGTAACATGAGGTCAAGGATAATGAAATCCGGCTGCTGGGTTTGAAGATAGGCTATCGCATCATCAGCCATCTGGAAGACCGTAATTTGCCAATGGTAATGATTCATAATTAAGCGAAACAAATCACACAGGTAGCGGTCATCATCAACAAGTACGACTGATTTCGATTCACGTTGTGACGGCAAACCACCCACGGTTTGATGCTGATAGACAATTTGACTCTGGTCACCATTCATGACTTTAACAATGCTCCTGCCTACCTAGCTTGAATATTACCCGTCTTGGGTTTGGGCGGTTTCGTATACGGCAAAATAACCGTGAAAGTCGAACCTTTTCCAACCACTGATTCAACGGTAATAGTGCCTGCCATAGCATCAACAAGCCGTTTCGTGATGGCAAGTCCTAAACCAGTACCCTTGTATTTGCGCGAAGGGGTGCTATCCAGTTGTTTAAACGGGTCAAAAATCTCGGATATTGAATCGGCTCCTATGCCGATACCACTATCACGCACACTAAATTTCCATGTTGTCTCGTCAATGCCTTGGGCGGTAACCATTACGTCGCCTGTCTCAGTAAATTTGATGGCGTTGCCGATCAGATTTGTGAGAACCTGTTCCAGCTTTTTCGTATCCCCCAGAATGATGGGCGGGATAGTTGCTGTCATGTCCATGTTGAGGGTTATCTTTTTCTCCAGAGCAAGACTCTGTAGGCTTTCCACAATTTCACCGATCAGTAACGATGGCGACACAGGCGACAGATAAAGTTCCAGCGCGCCAGCTTCGATTTTTGAAAGATCAAGAATATCGTTGATGACCCCAAGCAAGCGCCGACCATTCTTTTGGATGTAGACGAGCAGTTCAGTTTGTTTGGGTGTAAAAGTGCCCGCCATCCCCGCGAGCATAACTTCATCAAAACCAATAATAGCGTTCAGCGGTGTCCGCAATTCATGGCTCATATTGGCAAGGAATTGTGACTTCGCCATATCGGCGGTTTCTGCCAATTTCCGGTCATGTTCGGCCTGAACACGGGCTTCTTCTGATTGTTGTTTCGCGAGTTCAGTTTCGGCAATCAGTCGGCGCATCGCTTCAAAACGCGCATCAAATTCAGCTCGAAGCTGCCTTAACAAAACCCCCTCCATAAACAGCAGTAAGAAGCTTGTAGCCAATTGTGTCCATGCGGCAGCTTCTTCCTCAGCAAAAGGGCCGATGGGTAAGATATTTCGAGACAGCGCAAACGCGATCATGGACAAAAATGTCGCATAGAAAATACTATCCCGCGTCAGCACCAGTGCGGCGACTAAGGGTATAAAGAAAAATATGGCTAAGGTATCATTTTGATTAGCAATTGCCCCTTGCTGTCGCAACAGTAGAACAATTCCACTTGCACCAACCACTACAGTCAGCACCAACAACCACGCGGCTGCGAGAAGTCTGGCGCGTACCAACATGAACACAACCGCGCCACACAATACCAGAGCAACCACGTGTAATGCAGGAAAGGATATAAATGTCCAATCGTTGTGATAAATGAATATGCTGGAAGCAAAACTCAGCAAACCAAGCCCCGCGATAATCGCCACCGCAGCACGAAGAATTCGCTCGCGGAACGCCTCGTCACGATCAGTCGCACGGGGTTCGAGCCATCTCTCCGCAGCACGAGTGAGTGCGCTGCTCTTTAGAGACTTAATCGCATTCCATGCGGTCATGACGAAGCCCAACGGTAATAACTAAAAAGACTGCCCAAAATTGCGGCTCTCACAACATTATGGGGCGTATACAGGCTTTTCCCGATCCACAATGGCGCGTACCGTGCATCGTGAACATGCAACATCAAATAGCGGGCAGCAGAATCTAGAACTTTTAGATCAACCCGATTAACCGTTCGATCCCAAAAGAGCAGGGCATCGAGGCAGTACGCGGTCTCTTCCGGTGTCGATGCACCAAGATAACCCCAACCACCGTCATCATTCTGGGTTTTCGCAATCCATTTATAGCGCGATTGAGCAAGATCATCTGCCACACCTTGAAGGGCATATAATGCGGCGCTATTTACGTAATAAGGTGAGGCATGCCACTTGTCTGCCCAAAAAGATCCATTTGCGTCGAATTTTTGCAATGCATATAGTGTCTTATCAATCCAGCGCTGACATTGTGGATCAGTGGCATTTAATCTTAGAGCTATGAGAAGCCTCACATGAGCGCTA
>JBBSBS010000582.1:0-3780 GCA_038251045.1 Aggregatilineales bacterium
CATGGTACCGCTGAGCCTGAACCGCCTGAAGACCTTCTCTTCCCCTTTGCAGTTATGGGAAGATGCGGAACAACTGGTCAGAAACAAGCCTTATTCATACGGGTTCGAACGTATTTATTTCAACCTCGGCACCGAGTTGGGACAGCTCAAACGCTACGACGAAGCCATCGCTGCCTTCAACAGGGGGATTGCCGCACATCCTTTCGATTTCATGTACGGCAACCGTGCCAACGTCTTCTATGTCCTGGGCAGGTATCAGGAAGCGCTACGCGACTATAATCGGGCCATCGCGCTGAATCCGAACAACCCCAACTCTTATAACGGGCGTGCCCTGACTTACCGCGCACTCGGCAACTTCGCCGCCGCGCAGCAGGATTTCACCAAAAGCTGTGCGATGGGCTTATGCCCGCAATATTGAAACCAAAACAGAATTAGTATGTCTGCTTGGTATGGATTTGAAGCAAAATTTGGCCAAGCGTGCCCATTTCAATACTCTGCCTCCGCCCTAAACCCCTCATCCGGCTGAATGTGTTGAATAATACCTTTTTGCCCCTTGAGTTTGCCGCTCTGCAATCCATGCATATTTACGGCAAATCACATAAGTTGTATATTGGCACGCTCCATGCTCCAGTCCGGATCGAAAGATCTAATAACATTTTCACTAATCAGCATCTATAGCTGCTAGCAATGTTTATGAACCATCAACATTTCAAACTGATAACTATTGGTATCAGTATAGCGAATCCTGTTTAACTTGAACCGTATAACAGTAGTCTGGGATTTATACATTGAAAACGGATTATTTTTTAAAACATACATTAATCAAGGCAGCAATAGTTCTCACCGGGATCGTTACATCTTCGGCGTGGGCAGCTGATGGCTATGTGTATGACTCAGTAGGAAATGTGACCGTCAGTCAAGGGGGAAGCCCATCCCATGCTGCGTTAAAGAACGATATCATCACTGCAGGTACGATCATAACTACCGGTGACAAGAGCAATGCTGTACTGAAATTCGACGATGGCGAAGTGGTCACAATGCAGGCCAACAGCTCCCTCCGCATCAAAGAATATCGATATGATCAGAAAAATCCCGGTAAAAGCAGCGCTATTTTTTCTGGCCTCCGGGGCGGCTTGCGATTCGTCAACGAATCAAGCGGCGATCTCAATCCCGTATCATCCCAACTTGACGCCACCAATGCGACTATCGATATTCGTAACTCGGGATTCATGGTCGCCACATTAAATAACTCACTCTACAGCAAGGTCATAGCCGGCAGCATTAGCATGTCCAATAAAGCGGGAACTGTCATTTTTACAGCTGGCCAGGTTGGCTTGACAGCATCTCCCAGCACTTTACCGATTACGATTCCGGACACAGCCTTGCCGCAGGGGATATTCTCCCAGCTTGAAGAAATTCCTTTAGTTGATAATATCGCCGCCGGCTCCGTCCTGAATGCTGGCACTGGTATAGCCGCAACAACCCCGGTCAGCGCCACATCCAAACCCACACTTTCGTCACCTCCCGGAAAAATAACCGGCGGGCATCATGTCGTAATGGATAGCAAGTACTTTCTCTGCGACTTTTGTACCGGCCCTACTCATGACCCAGCCCATATCGCCCCAGCTCAGGATGCCGGGACTGGCGGTCCCGTGACTGGCGATGCACACCTTTTTGGCAAACACAACCTCACAACAACCGGGGCCAATACCGGAGAGATTTGCGCATTTTGCCATACCCCACAAGGATCGGAATCACAAGTAGCATCACCCCCTCTCTGGAACCGCACCGCCTCACCCTTGAGCAACTATCGGGCATACTCAACTATGGGTAGCGCCACCGATGAAGCTTCAGGCTCATTGTCCATATCCTGCCTCTCCTGCCATGACGGCACCCAAGCCCCGAATGTCGTCATCAATACACCAAGCAACAAACTGAATGTCCCATTCGGGGAGCAAGTCTATATCGGCAACGATTTGAAGAACCATCACCCAGTCGGCATGCCCTACGGAGGCGGCGGACAAGACCAGAATGCACCCGATATACCTCCCGATCCGGTTGCCGCTTACGACCAACTTGTCAGTTTCAATAAATTCGCATCCCTGGATGGCAATGCATTCTTCTATTCCAAACGTCGTGGTTTCTTCAAAAAGAACGACCTTGCCGCCTTCAGCGATATTGGCGATTTCAGCAAGGCAGGCAGCTTCAATTCTGCAAAGGGCGGATTCAATAAAAGCACATACAGTGGCAGCGGTAACGGCACTGTCTGGTGGGTAGAGCCCCCGAACTCAAAAAATGGTCGCCAAAAGACCGACTTTTATCTTTTTACCCGCACTGACAAAACCGACTCTTTACCCAGCGAATCCGTAATTAACCAACCCTATGTGGAATGCGCGACCTGCCACGACCCGCATAGTAGCAATCCAACTTTCTTGCGCCTGCCCGGTGGCAATGCACGCAGCCAGATTTGCCTGACTTGCCACAACAAGTAATTCCCAGCACATTTTAGCAACAGATTCAACGTGATGCCATTTCAAATTCATGATTGTTGAATGCTTAATTGCAGAATTGCCCCGAAGTCCCACAATCAAGAATTTAATTGGAATATCCTTCCTTAATATGAGACATCCAAACTCTGCAAATATATATCTACTTAAAAAACAATATGATATTTTACTGGCACAGTATATGCATATATGACTGCGCACTGTCTTAATTTGAAAATACAGGGCAGGCATCAAAAAGAAACTTGCAGGGCTCTTTTTCTAAAACTTTGAAAGGATTCACTAAATGAAAAAATCAATCACTTCAATCGCCAAAGTAGCTGGCGGTGTGGCGCTGATGGCAGCAAGCAGCGCAGCAATGGCCAGCGTTACCAACACTGTGCACAACCTGAGCGCAAGCGGTACCGCTACCCATATGGTAGGACCAACCGCTACGACAGAAATTTGCATTTTCTGCCATACACCTCACGGAGGCGATCAAAGCGTCAACGCTCCAATTTGGAACCGTACGGTATCGAGCACTTCCCTTTACACCCGTTTCAGCAACTTGGGTCGTATCACATTTGATGCAAGCGAAGCTCCAGTTGGTGGCGTATCGATTGCCTGCTTGTCTTGCCATGACGGTACACAGGCTCGTGACGCAGTCATCAACGGACCTGGTGGCGGCCCTAACAACAACAAGGCGGCTACAGACGGCAATGCCGGAACCTGGGTTGATGGTACTTCCCCTTCTACAGCCTACCTGAGTGACTTGGCTCCAAGTGACAACGGTACATTGAGCGGCGACCTGATTTACCTGGGTACCGACTTGCGTAACGATCACCCGATCAGCATGCAGTACGCTGGTGGTGGTTTAACGATTGCCAACGCCGGTAACATGGGTGTAGACACTGTGGATCCTGATTTCGCTCAGTTCACCGGTGCAGTAGGTGGTTATGGTTCCGCCGCAGCTAACCATGCGCCTGCTTCCAGCACCAACAATGCCACTGCAGTTGCGACCGGCATTGCAACCGGCGCCGTCAACGTCAAGACTTTGGCAAACGGCGGTAAGATGTTCTACATCGACACCGGTACTGCTGGTTATCAGGCAAACGACTTCCCGCTCTACACTCGACTCAGCACTGGACTTACTGATGGTGAGCCGATGGTTGAATGCGGTACTTGCCATGATCCACACAGCTCAAACGAAATCTTCCTGCGTCTCCCAAGCAACGAGGGTAGCCAGGTTTGTTTGACTTGCCACGCCAAGTAAGCACCAAGTAACATAACTCAGCAA
>JBBSBS010000583.1:0-3768 GCA_038251045.1 Aggregatilineales bacterium
GGTCATTTCAGCGGCATCAATGCCAAAAATGACAAAACAAAAAACTGAGATGAAGGAGAAATGTACTTAACTTATCCCATCCCATGTTTGATTCGTAAAATAAATTACAACAAGTTAAAATATTGAATGACATACTTTTAACAAAACATATTTACTTGGAGGCTCAGCATAATGACGCAAGGTGATCTTTCATTACTCAACGATCCTATAGCAATCAATCTTTTGAGTTCAACCAATCTCGCTCACTTGGCTTATGTATGGGATGACGGTACACCGCGTGATGTGCCGATCTGGTTTCATTGGGATGGTAAAGCAGTCGTCATGGGTAGTCCTATCAAATCACCCAAAATGCATGTGCTGCCCAATCAAGCTAAAGTCGCCATCACCATCGACAGTATGACATTTCCCTATAAAGTCCTGTCACTGCGCGGGACAGCCTCCGTTAGCATTATCGACGGTGTTGTACCGGAATATGCCATGTCCGCTGAGCGCTATTTTGGTGAAGAGGGTGGTAAAGGCTGGATTACGCAAATCAAGGGAATGTTCACCCAAATGGCACGTATCGCGGTTGTGCCGGAGTGGGTTGGTATCCTTGACTTCGAGATGCGCTATCCCAGTGCTATTGCTGCCGCTATGGCTGGTGCGGGTTAAGCCCCAATTTTAGATGAGAAAGGGAATCAAAATCCCGGCTGACGAATATCAACCGGGATTGAGAGACTTTACAACGAAAACGTAAGCTGTTAGTTCGTGTTGGCAGGTCGTGCTGTTAAGGTGACGGGCAGATTGATTTCACTGCCATCTCGCAGCACCGTCAAGTTAATGGTTTGTCCCGGTTGGGTTTTGGTCGCCAAATAGGATACCAAGCCACTCATATCAGTGATCTTCAGGCCGTCAATCGCAGTGATGATGTCGGCTGAGGTTGGCAGTGAACGTGTGCTGGCATTAACGCTGGTAGCACTCTTCAAACCCGCTTTAGCCGCCGGACCGTTGGCTTGGACATCACCAATCACCACACCCTGTGTATTGTTCGGTACATGCAGCGCTTCGATCAAGCTCAGGTCAATGCCTGCTGCCGCGCTGATACCCAAGTAACTGTATTCAACCTTGCCGTTGTTAATCAGTTCTTGCGAGACGCGCTTGACCAAGTTGATGGGGATCGCGAAGCCCACGCCTGAACTGCTGTTGCTCTGGCTCAAAATCTGGGAATTCACACCGATGACTTCACCCTTCAGGTTGAGCAGAGGGCCACCGCTGTTGCCGGGGTTAATGGCTGCATCGGTTTGGATAGCTGCACCGACCGAGTACTGTGTCTGACCGGAAATCGTGCGATCCAAAGCGCTGATGATGCCGGTTGTCAGCGTCCATCGTTGGTTAAAGGGGCTGCCGATAGCCAGAGTGGTTTCACCGATGAACAGCGCATCCGAGTCTCCCATTGAGACCGGTTTTAATTGGTCTGTGGGCAGATCAACCTTGATCACTGCCAGATCGGAGTCCGGATCAACACCGACCACTTCGGCTTTGACAATCGTGCCGTTCAGAAAATTGACTTCAATCGAACTGGTGCTGTCCACCACATGATCGTTGGTCACAATATGACCCAGTTGGTCGATCACAAAGCCTGTACCAGCCGCTTGGAACTGTGAACCATCCGCACTGGTACCACTGACGTTAATCGACACAACCGACGGGCTAACGGTGTTGTAGATGTTCGAGAAAGCCAGTTCGCTATCGGTGGATGCCGTGGAAGGTTGAACCGTCGCGGCCTGCTGCAAAGCGACCGGGGCAGTGCTGGCTGCGGTACTCATCACCGAGCTGCCCAACACAAAACCAAATGCCAACATAAGTACGGCGGCGATAATACTCACCACCCGCTTTTTATGACTGTTTTCCATGATTACTCCTCATCCTTTGTGAGATTTAATGCTTCTACACTTAGACACAAATCATGTCTAGCGGTATTAGATTAGTCCCTTTGCATGAGAAATATTCGAATGCGATGTTAGGCGTGTATAAACAAGAGATGTAAAAGATATGAATGACATTCAGCGGGTTCTCATATAGATCATCCACGTTTTTGAGGCTTAAAAAGGGTATTTGACACTGTGGTTATTACTGACTAAAATAAGGATTATCGTCGGTAAACGAGATATTTGGAAACATAACCAATGACCGATCTACAACATCTGCCCTCCACTTTAGCGTCTTTGACAACCGCAGACATTACCCGCGCCAACTTTGAAATCCTGCGACGTGCCGGACGCAAAGCCTCGACAGTTGACCAATATACGCGTACCGAAAAGTTGTGGATGGCCTTCTGTGCCACGCACGGTTTGAACGCAGCGAACTTTGAAGTGGTTTATGTTGATGCTTTCTTTCAATCCATCAAAGAGGCTTACAGCCGCGTGACTTTACAAAATATGTTGTCTCATCTGCGTAAAGTTGTTGAGGCGATTGCCGCCAGTTCGGACGATACTGCTGCGCTCTATCTGCGCCAATTGCAAGCGCTCAGGCATTACAAGATTGATCCGATGTGGGGCGGCGTGAACACCCGCAAACGTGCTGGCAAGCGTGTGGATACCGCTACCGTTTGGGCAGCCATCCATGCAGATGCCCCTACCCCACTTGCCAAAGGACGCAACGCTGCTTTGTATGCCCTGCTCTTCTTTGGTGGATTGCGACGGGAAGAACTGCGCCAACTGACGTGGGCAAATATTGACTTCGAACGGAGTGTTATTAAAGTGGTCGGCGGTAAAAAACGCGCCCGTAACGAATCGGACGAAGTGCCGATGCTCGGTGATTTGAAGTCGATTTTGAATCAGTGGCGCGCGCTTCAGACGGCCTCGGCCAATGCTGCCCGTGTCTATGTGATTTGCGCTGTGAATAAAGGTGGCAACCTCAAGCCCGATAGACCGATTGCCTCCGGTGCAATTTATGATTTGATGCGTCCTTATAACGCCATGCCCCATGATGCCCGTCACACCTTGGTCACCAGTTTGCTCGACAAAGGCGTGGCGCTTCATACCACCCAGAAGATCGCCCGTCATAAACGCGGCGAAACTACTATGCAGTATGCCCACGCGATGGAAGCCGAGCAGCTTGCCAAAACAGTGCCTAACCCTTATGGATAGGCTGGTTCGACACGATTTGATAGCTATTTGCGAAGGGGAAATCATGAAACAAAGTGAAATTGACCGCTGGATGCGCCGTCAAGCGCGACGGGATTCACGAGCCGTTGCGCCTGCCGTTAATTGGATATTGATCGTCAGCGTGATCGCGATTGCGGTGGCCTGCTTATTTATTGTCCTCAAGCTGATACAGGTGGCTTAACCCGCAATGATCCGCTAGGGTAATCACTACACGCCTGCGCCATCAACCGCGTGGGTCGTTCCGGTATCGTGTTTTGAAATCTTGCGTAAGTTTTCGAAGTACTGGATTTCTTCAGGTTTGAGATTACGTCGCTCGATAACTGCCATACCACTGTCGTTGCCGAACATCCGATACTTGACTAACTGCCAGCCATCGCCATCTTTTGGGCTATAAACCACCATAAATTCAGCTTCGGCAGGCAAATATTGAATCCTGTGCGGTTGAACCCCATAATAAAAATTGGTTGAACCGTCATGATGCTGGATAGTGGTAGGCGACACATCTATCAGGCCGCTCATTTTGTTCCCTTATTGAGTTCTAAATATTGATTCGCAAGGTATTTAACACATCAATGCTTCGGCTGTCAATACCTTGAAAAGATAATCTAATAATCATTTGATA
>JBBSBS010000584.1:0-3765 GCA_038251045.1 Aggregatilineales bacterium
TGCTAACCACAAGACAAGTCCACTAAAGGGACTCCAATCCGAAGAGACAATGGCGAAAGTTTATAAGCTTCTGGCGGAGGAAAATGGAGTGCCGTTTTGGAAATGTTTCTATCATGCGATTTGGACAATCTACCGGCGCGAATCCGTGATTACAAGCGCAATGGAGAAAGTCATTTTTGAGGCTGTACAAGCCAAAACCCTCACTATGGATGGTACAGTATATGCGGTTAATGGGGTTGAAGACCACATTCATGTTGCGGTGTCATTTCCGCCTCATGTGGCAGGTGCAGAGTGGGTGCGGATGGTCAAAGGGTTATCGGCTCATAACGTGAACGAGTCGTTTCCGAACCTCGAAAATCGCTTTCGATGGCAAAAAGGCTATGGATTGCTCACCTTTGGTGCAAACGCACTGCCGAATGTTGTAGCCTACGTGGAGCAGCAAAAGACTCATCATGATAATAAGACGATTAACGATTACTTGGAACAGACCAATGAAGAGTAGAAGAATAGCCTCTAGCGGTGTGAGGCAGCAAGTGATTTGATGTGGGGCGTTGGCGGGTTTGCGCCGCATCAGGCTAAAGCCATGATGCTAACCAGAAGACAAGTCCACTAAAGGGACTGGAGGAAAACATGACTGATCGACCAAGCGTATTCATCAGTTATGCCCACAAAGATGGGATGGAATTTGTCCGTCGACTAGCCTTTGCTCTTGAAATGTATATGGACGTGTATTGGGATCGGCGTTTACAAGCTGGTGAATACCCTGCTCAACTCTTTTCTGAAATTGAAGTGCGTGATTATTTTATATTTGTGATGACTCCCTACTCTTTGGGTAGCGAATGGTGTCAGAAAGAACTTAGTTATGCTGAAAAACACGAAAAGCCCATAGCATTAGCGCGAGTTTATTCAGGTGAGGGAACAACCGACTCTGAGCTAGATTCAAAATATACTTATGGCGATTTTACAGAGGATTTTGAGGTCGGTTTCCGCAGATTAACAGCTATGATATTGGGACAAGCTTATTCGTCATGGGAGTCAGCATCTTATGTAGAAACTCGCATCTTATTGAATTGCCTTAACACAGGCATTCTTCCCTGCGTTATTGCTAAACAAATAGCTGAATGGGTAATTATCAACAAACTATGGCTCATGATTTCAAAATATATTGATAGGCGAAAAGGATGGACTATTTTTCATGGGGTCCCCAGCACACCATTGGGCTTACTTAGATTGTGCCCTAACTTACTAAAGCAGTTTGCCGAACAGAATGACGGAGTTGGTATGTATCATATAACCGAAATACAACCAATACTTGAGACTTTTGTTAGCAAACTGATGCTAATTCACGAGAACAATCATTTGGAAGCAGGGAAAATTGCTGGTGATTTGTTGGATAAAGTAAAACAAGTTTTAGCTTCGGAAGCTGCGAGTCAAGTTGAAGCAAATGAGCTTGAAAAAATTCAGGGGTGGTTTGATTTTGAAGTTGCGGAGAAACTGAAAGCATTTATAAATGAGCATTCACGCCGATCAAGATATTTATACTGATTTTCTTCCTAGCATAATCTAACGACTCTCAACTATAGACTAAGGACTATAGACAATGAATTACACGACTGAGAATTTGAACGAGTGGTTCCCGAACGGCGCGGCTGACCCTGACTCACGGTTGGGGGTGGTGGTTGGCGGGTCGCTGAGTAAGGGGCTGGTGGTTAAGCTGGATCGTGAGCAGACGGTGGAGGACTTGGCGGTGGGGCGTTACGTGGTGGTGCATGGGGCGAACAACACGCGATTCTTTTGCATGTTGAACGACATCAGCCTGAACAGCACCAATCCCAGCATCCAGAGTCACCCGCCGGAGTTTCAGGACGATCCGTTTCTGGAAGCGATTTATGTGGGTACGGCGGTGTACGGCACGATCAACGTGACACCGATGTTGATGATCGAGAACGACCAGCCGAAGCCGGTCAAGACGATACCCGGTCACTTTACGCAGGTGTTCAACGCGACGGTGGGTGATGTGAACGCGGTGTTCGGCGCGGAGGATGAGGCGCACTTCAACGTGGGGTCGCCGCTGGAACTGGAAACCACACAGATCAACCTCGATTTGAAGCGGTTGGTGGAGCGCTCGGTGGGGGTGTTCGGCAAAAGCGGTACAGGCAAGAGCTTCTTGACGCGGCTGCTGATCGCAGGGGTCATCAAGTGGGGTAAGGCGGTCAACCTGATCTTCGATATGCACAACGATTATGGATGGGCGGCAACCGACGAGCGCGGTACACAGGCCAAGGGGTTGAAACAGCTTTTTAACAGCCAAGTGGTCATCATCACACTGGATGGGGAGAGCACACGGCGGCGCGGAGCCAAGAGCGACTTTGAGGTCAAGCTGGGTTATGACGAGATTGATCCAGAGGACATCGCGGCGCTGCGCGGGAGTATGAACCTGACAGATGCCATGATTGACGCGGCTTATACGCTCAAAAAGCGCTGGAAGCTGGGCTGGATCAAACGGCTGAATGAGGCAACCGACATCGACTTCGACGACATCACCATGAATACGAATATCGCCGAAGGGACGCTGCTGGGGTTACAACGGCGGTTGCAGCGCTTTGAACGGTGGGGTTTTCTGGTGGATGAGTCAACGGGCGACAGTGTGCAGCAGATCATTAATTTGCTGATGAGTGGCAAGAATGTGGTGCTGGAATTCGGGCGTTACGGCAACGAATTGGAAGCCTATATTCTGGTGGCGAATTATTTGACGCGGCGCATCCGTGACCGGTATGTGGATATGGTGGAGCGTTCGCTGGGGGATGATGCGCAGAAGCCACCGCAGCTGATGATTACCATCGAGGAAGCGCATAAGTTCCTGCAACCGGGCATCGCCGGACAGACGATCTTCGGGACGATTGCGCGTGAACTGCGGAAGTATAACGTGACGCTGGTGGTGGTCGATCAACGTCCGAGTGGGATTGACGAGGAAGTCATGAGCCAGATCGGGACGCGGGTTACGGCGCTGCTGGACAACGAGCGCGACATCAATGCGGTGTTGAACGGCATCAACGGGGCGCAGGGTTTGCGCGAGGTGCTGGCGCGGTTGGATACCAAGCAGCAGGCGATCATCATGGGTCATGCGGTGCCGATGCCGGTGGTCATTAAGACACGCAGCTATGACGAGGATTTCTATGCGGCGATCATGCGTGAGGGCGGGATGACGGTCAGCGCGGCAAAAGATAAGCTGGGCAGCGGTGGGCGGGAGAAGCGGCGGTTGTGAGTATGACAGAAGACAATTTAGTACAAGAATTTACCACCGAGGCACAGAGGACACAGAGATCAATGCGGAGCGATTTTTAGAGGATAAGTGCGGTATGGAATTGGATAAGCGGGTAGGCGAATTACTGTTGATGCCAGACAAGTTTGGGTCTTTGAGTGAAGCACAATTGCACTTATTACAACGTCAGTACGGGATAAGCGCTTCGAGTTGAGAGAGCAAGGGAAGGGTTAGTGGGTTGACGCGAGCAGGCAATGAGGCCAAATGCATTAAAACAATTGTCGTTCATGCTTATCGAAATGCATATTTTAAAACTTTCCATATTCTCTTACAATAACCGTATTGATTATTACAATGCTAAGGGAAGCTCGATGCAGCGTGGAACCAAATGTATTTATCAGCGACTTGATCATGGCATACAAGAATTTGTATTCATACAATCCACTCATGCGGCAGTAGATGAATTTATTGACCATCTAAATTGGATTATCGCCAATGATCCA
>JBBSBS010000585.1:0-3761 GCA_038251045.1 Aggregatilineales bacterium
ACATTTAGGGCGAACAGGTATAAGAGTGAGCCGCATTTGCATGGGGGCAGCCATGTTTGGCTACACTACTGGAAAGCAATTTGGCAATATCGGTATGACCGAAGAAAAGAGCTTCCAGAATATGGATTTGGCGCTTGAGAACGGCATCAACTTCTTTGACACGGCGGATGTCTATGGTTGGGACGAAGGCGTTGGCCTGAGCGAAAGTGTCATCGGAAACTGGTTCGCTCAAGGTGGTGGACGGCGCGATAAGGTTGTGCTGGAGACAAAGGTACGCTTCACTATGAGTCCCGAACATCCGAAAGAATCGTGGCCCAATCAATCCGGATTATCCGCGCTTCATATCAAAAAAGCCTGTGAGGCCAGTCTGCTACGACTTAGGACTGATTACATTGATGTTTATATGATGCACGCTACCGACCGTTCCACCCCTTGGGAGGAAACTTGGCAAGCAATGGAACAGTTGCAGCGCGAAGGAAAGGTTTTGTATGTCGGCAGTAGTAACTTTGGCGGTTGGGATATTGCCCGCGCCAATCATATTGCCCAATATCGACATTTGTTCGGGTTGGTCGTCGAGCAGTGCAGCTATAATCTGCTCAACCGCAAAGTCGAAATGGAAGTCATTCCTGCTTGTGAAGCTTACGGCATGGGTGTGATGGCCTACGAACCCTTGGCAGAGGGCGTATTAGCGGGCGCTTTTCGACAGTCAGCCGAAGGTTATCGAGCGTTCCCACATGTCCAGCAACGCATCGAACGAAATCGGGCAGCTTTAGAAACGTATGAGAAGTTGTGCGCTGATATTGGTGAAGCACCCGCTACAATTTCGTTGGCTTGGCTGCTTAGTAATCCGGCTGTGGTAGCGCCAGCCGTTTCTTGGCGTAAGCCGGAGCATCTGAATAGCGTATTGCGAGCAGTAGAGATTAAACTCGCGCCAGAAACACTGGCTCTTCTGAATGAAATTTTTCCCGGTCCCGGGACTGCCCCTCAAGCCTACACTTCATATTAATCATGTTCTATAGTTCTGGATCAGTCTTCAATAGTTGATCCAGAACCATCTGATCCACTCGCCAAGCTAGTGTAATACTCTCCGTAATTGTTACCTGTTATGACCTGTTTATCAGGCACATGAATAATGTAAATCTTAGTTAAAGTTCGTAGAATAAATCGAATCCAACGTTGATTCACATCTTGCCAAAGTGCTATACTTAGTTACACGTAAAATTTTTCCGACAAGTGTGCAAGTTCTTTTGTTATTTTTTATACCCTCTAATTCCGCTATCCAGCGAAACATCCTACAGCGCAAAACGCCCGGCATTGGGCTTTTATTGTGTGAACTAACCCTATCCACAAGGAGATATGAACATGGCTGAAGCAGTCGCAAAGAAAGGTCTTGAAGGCATTGTTGTTGCCGAAAGCAGGACCAGTCTGGTAAATGGCGCAGAAGGTAAGCTGGTTTACGGTGGTTATGCCATCGAAACACTGGCTGAAAATGCTTTGTTTGAAGAGGTCGCATTCCTGCTGTGGAACGGACGTTTGCCGAATAAAGCTGAACTCGAAAACTTACGTGCCACTGTAGCCACCGAAGCTGTGCTGCCAGCAGAAATGATCGCCCAGCTAAAGAGCTATCCGATTAAGGCCGACCCGATGGCTATGCTGCGTACTGCCGTTTCTGCACTCGGCATGTACGACAAAGACAGTGAAGATCAAAGCGTCGAAGCCAACCGCCGCAAAGCTATTCGTTTAACCGGTCAAATCACGACGATTTGTGCTGCATGGGATCGTATCCGCAAAGGCAAAGAACCGATTGCCCCGCGTAAAGACCTCAATCTGTCGCAGAACTTCATCTATATGCTTTCCGGCGATGAACCGAATGCGACTGCCAGCGAAGCTATCAATGTTTATCTGGTGCTGTTAGCCGAACACGGCATGAACGCCAGCACATTTGCCAGCCGCGTCACCGTGGCTACTGGTTCAGATATGCACAGTGGTGTCGTCAGTGGCATCGGCACGCTCAAAGGCCCGTCGCATGGTGGTGCCAACGCCGAAGCCATGAACATGTTCATCGAAATTGGTGAACCTAGCAATGTTGAGTCGTGGTTCAAGACCAACATTAAAGAAGGTGATCGCCGCATTATGGGCATCGGTCACCGCATTTACAAGGCACTTGACCCCCGCGCTGCCATCCTGGAAGAAAAGGCCAAAGCGCTTGCGCAAAGCTCTGGCAACGAGAAGTGGTTCCAGATCGCCAAGAAACTTGCCGATGCTGCCCGCGCTGACCAGTACTTCATCGAACGTAAGCTGTTCCCGAATGTCGATTATTACAGCGCAATCGTTCTGTATACGATTGATCTTGATGTGGATATGTTCACACCGTTGTTCGCTATGTCGCGTGTCGTCGGTTGGACGGCGCATATCATCGAGCAGTTTGCGAATAACCGTCTGATTCGCCCCGATGTCAATTATATCGGCCCGATGGGCTTGCAGTGGACACCAATTGACCAGCGTTAATCGTTAAATTATCGTCTGAAGTTCGAAAGGGGATGCAACCAGAGTTGTGTCCCCTTTTTATTTAGAGCTTCGCATCGCCTTAAAAGCACTAAATTCACCTTCTATCAACCGCGTTTTAATCTTTTCGGCACATTCAATCGGGCTGTATTGTGACGTGTCGACTTCAAGATCATAAATACACTTGTTGTGGACTAGCTTTGCTTGACCGCCTGCTTGCCCCAATGTGCGATCTTTACGATCTTTTTCGCGCTCCTCTAAAATATTCAGCGGGCAAATGATTCCCACGAACAGCACATCCAAACCTGCTAATGCTTTGACACAATCTTCACGCCACGTATCATCCAAGAGCACATGGTCGGCAATTACATGGTTGCCGGTTTGTGCTAACGCAGCAATTGCGCGGTGCATTCCTCGCATAAGTTGATGACCGTGATTACCCACTTTGGGTAATAATTCGCCATTGTCACCCTGTTCATATCCAATTACCTGATGCCACAGATGTGCTTTCATCAGATAGTCGTTAGGCAGCATGAATAAGAATTTGTCGATGCCGGCCTCCAGATAGGGTTCATCCAAAATGGGCTGCAATGCTCGGATGATGCTCGTCTTGCCGGAACTACTTGCTCCGTTCAAAAGAATTATTGTGCCGTCTTTCATCATTTCTGTTCCTGTTGTGAGCTGCAACCAATTCATCCTGCACTACGTATTAAGATGCAAGATATGTTGTATTGTACGCAATTAAAAAGCCATAAAGCAAAAGGCTCATCATGCTTCCTGTAAATACACTTCACCCCGTCCGTAAGCCTGCTTATGCCACCTACGGCTTGATTCTTCTAAACGCGCTGGTCTTTCTGTGGCAGTTGACGCAATCCGGCGCTCAGTTGGATGCCGTGTTTGTTAATTACGCGGCGGTCATTTGTAAGGTCGCGCAGAACCCGATTTCGGTGGATACTACTGCCGATATTATCCGCAGCATGTTCTTTCACGGCGGATGGGCACATCTGGTCGGCAATATGACCTTTTTGTGGATTTTTGGACGCAACGCCGAGAACTACTTCGGTTCTCGCCGCTTCCTGCTATTTTATCTGCTGTGGGGTTTCATTGCTGCCTATGCCGAAACGCTGCTTAACTCAGGCATGTGTGTACCTATGATTGGCGCAAGTGGAGCAATTGCTGGTGTGTTAGGCAGTTACTTGATTCTGTATCCCGGTACACGGGTACGCGTCATGATTATATTTTTCCGCTTCTTCCCG
>JBBSBS010000586.1:0-3758 GCA_038251045.1 Aggregatilineales bacterium
TCGTATATCATCAGGGGAAATGAAATCTTTGAACAAATCACACAGGGGATTAAAGCGTAGGGCAGCAGTAGGACTTTGCTTGAGGATGCTAAAAATCTGCTGAATAACGACGGAGGGACGAAAAGACGACGACGGAGTACGCATTACGATATTGGGTAGTGCTTCAAACATCGCCCGTTCAAGGGGTGAGCGATAAAAACAGGCGGCCTTCGCTTTTGGTTGGCGACGATTTGTGCGTCCTACACGCTGCACAAAACTTTCGGCACTACCCGGCGCGCCGATAAGCAAGGCGACATCAATATTGCCGATGTCGATGCCGAGTTCTAATGTGCTGCTGGCAAAACAGATTGCAGTTTCCGCGTGTGCGAACTGCTGCTCAATTTCGTGTCGCCGTTCCCGTTCAAGATTAGAGTAATGGACAAATACCGATTCGCCAAAGGGAGAATAACCTGCGCGAACGGCTGTTGCGTAGGCTTCCACCTCCGCACGAGTGTTGCAAAAGGCCAAGGCTTTACGCCAACCTCGCTGCCGAAAAGTACTTAGATAAGCCAACAATGCCGTTGGTGATTCTGCATCAAGTGCAACACTTTCTATCGCTGTAGATCGGTTGCCTGTGATATGTACCACATACGGATCTTGAAAATAATGGGCCGCAACAATCTCTGGTTGCGCGAGCGTCGCAGAAAGAGCTACATACTGTATTGCTGCGTTTGGGGTATCACCAACATTAAAAGCATGTGTTTGAATTTGTTGCAGGCGTTGAAGAAGCGCTCGAAGCTGATCCCCACGCACACTCCCTTGAAAGATATGCAGTTCATCGATGATAACGGCACGAACCCCACACAACACTTTAGCGTGAGTACATATTAACGCGTCAAGGGACTCTGGTGTCGTTAAAAGCACATCAGATGGATGTTGCGGGTTAAAATTATTGAAATCGTGTGTTCGTACAGTTAGAGAAATATGCAACGTATCAAAAGGGGCAGCGAGTCTTGCCCATAGATCATTAATTAAAGCGCGAGTAGGCAATAGGTAAAGGATCGTTAGTTCGGAAGTGACGCGAGATGCGGGTAAATAATTCTCGATGAGTGGCGCAATTGTCGCTTCGGTTTTACCACTAGCTGTAGGCGCACAGAGTAAAACATTTTTACCCTCTAAAACAGACGGGATTGCAGCAATCTGCGCAGAGGTAAAATTGCCATGTCGCCCAAAGAACGCACCCCATGTGCGGGGAAGACTATTCTTTAGTGCGTAGGCGTTCACACCTTCAAACCACGCTTCAGATCTTCGAGTAACACTTCAGGTGAATAATCGGCATGCAGGTAGAGTAAATCGCACACTGTTACCGCACCTCGTATCAATTCTCGCAAATTGATGCGGTGCTTATTCAAAGCACTATAAAGGAGGGCGGAGGCATTCACGACAATTGATTCGTAACGTTCCTGCACGGCCTTATAGTCATAGGCTAACAAATGATAACGCAGCAAATTCTTAAAGAATTCGCGTATATCTTTTTCGATAAAGCGGTCATCTAAACGGACGATATGCGCTGGTGCAAGCCACTTTCCTACTGGCATTCGGTCATCGCTCTCTGTAAGTGCAAAGAGGAACAACAAACGAGGCTCAGAGGTATAGGTTAGCGGATATTCAACCCGCACATTATCAGGAATATCTCGTGCGTCGATACGCCCATTGTTCAATCCTAAAGCACTGGTAATCATCGCTTTAAAAAATGAATCGGCCTTTTCACGTTGGTTTGTGCGAAGTAGTGAATAATGCTCCGACTCGTCAATCAAAACCGCCAAACCGATATAGCCGACTAAGGTTGCTAATACGCTAATGCCAGTTAGCAAATAACTATATTGCCGTGCCGTTTCGCCGGTTGTATATAAACGTGGCGGCTTCTTAAAGCAGGTTTTCATCTCCATTTGGGGTTTCGCTTGACCACTGAGCCACTGCACGATTTCATCAAAGGCAATCTGGCTCGGACAATCTTGCAGCGCCAGCAATGCCGAAGCCAGTGGGCAATCTTTCGGCTCACGTGGGCATAAGCCAACAAACTGGCTAATCACTGTCGGATTTTCCAAAGCTTTTTTCAAGAGTGGAGATAATCCATGCTCAGCCGTATCGGGATAGCGCAACGATGTAACAAGTGCCTCATAGATTTTATGGGCTTTGCTCGGTGGCACTTCTACAAGATCAAGGCTAGCACTGGCGATAATAAAGTTGCCATGCAAGCCACGTAAAGCTGCTAATTCAATAAAATGACTTTTCCCGAATCCATAATCCCCAATGACTGCGATGACATCCCCACTGCGTTCGCTGCTGCGCTCAAAGGCTCGGTTCAGTGTAATCCGTTCGGCCTCTAAACCGATGGTCAAGGTTTCAGCATCCTGTACTGGAACAATTCCCACACGTAATGCTTCTAATGTTTGACGCGCCCGAAACTGATCCGTTCCTAATGATGCAGTACGCTGGGGAACAGGCAATACAATACGATCACCTTGTATGGCAGCCAACGACTCTTGAGTGAATTCTTTCGCAGGTAAACGAAAACGCCGCCCCGACTCAAATTGCACTTCCCACTCGAAGCCGCTCATGTAAGTCTTAAGCAGTTTTCCACCGCCAAATTGCGGATGATAGACTGTTTGTGGTTCCACCAAATACCTCTAATACGGACTCTGTTCTTCGTCTGCCAGTTGGTTAAGTGCTTCGCTTTGCCCTTTAATGACACCAGAAGCATATTCAGAAGGGACAACGGCTTCGCCATTTTCTTTCTGACGAAACCATTCGGTCACCAATGCTTTTACGAACAAGCGCCGATGACTGATTGCCAAGTAAGAATTGCGCGCTGCTTCGGAGAACACCTGAATATTCGCTAATTGCGTATCTCGATCCAGCTTCACGTCGTAAGCGATTTCAAAAATAGGAAGAAGTCGATAACCAATCTGTTCGAGCAACTCTTCATCTGGAACATCAAGATGTTCCAGATTAATCTGTGGACTAAAAGGATTTGCGCGTGAGAAGTAGTTCGCCGCTTGAATACGCTGCTGCAATGCCGGATATTTCGGGACAATTGTATGTAGAAAATCAGGAGGAACCGCGTACATGAAAAGCGCACCGGGCAAATCTTCACGACAGCGATCAATGACCTCGCGCAAATTATCGGTAGCGACCTTTTCAGCTTTGCCGCCGATACTCAGCATTCGATCACCTTCATCAAACAGTAACACTAAGCCTGTATAGCCCAGCGCTCGTACCGTTTGACACAAGGAACGTAGCATTTTAAAGGCGTTGTTCTTATTGATCTTTTCCGTGACCCCAATCATGCGTAAGTCTCGCATATCTTCGGGACTTACTTCCTCACCATGCAACCATCGTTCCAATGACTCTACACGGCGTTCCTGTCCTCGTAACAAGGCATTAAAGAAACCTTGTACAGCTTTATGAAAACTCAAACTATCGACATTATTGGTTGCGAGTGTATGCAGGAAAGCCCTGACTTCGGGTATATTCTCTACGCCTTCATCTTGAAAATCCAAGCCATGCGGGTTGACCAAACGTCGCAGCGTTCCTTCCAAGAAACGACTCAGCCCATGTTCGTCTTCATTCAAGCTACCGAGTTCGTGCCACATCAGGGATGAGGCAACCGCCCCATAAACACGTCGTTGGTCATCATATGGGCTTTCTTTAGGACTCAGTTCTACTTTGCTCACCCCAAAATTTCGCTGCCACGCCCGATCTCGTATGCAATACAA
>JBBSBS010000587.1:0-3745 GCA_038251045.1 Aggregatilineales bacterium
ACATCCTTCGACGCCAGCCCATCGGTCAAATGGTCAGTCGTTGGCTTCAACCGGCCAGACACGATTGAAGCTGTATTTTTCGGCGCGAATGGCGGCAACTACAGCAATACCACCCTTTACTACGGACGGTTTACGGCAGGCGGGTCATCCAACCCCACCAGCACGCCAGTGACACCCAGCACTACACCAGTACCGAGCAACACGCCGGTTAATCCCACCGCAACGCCCAGACCGACCAATACTCCGGTCTCGTCGTCAACACCTTTGCCCAGCCCAACGCCCAGCCGCACACCAACCACAAACCCCGGTGGCAGCCAAACCGTTACCATGCAGATCAACGCTGGGGCAAATGATGTCAACGAAGTCAACAGCACGCTTGACTCGTCGAACACCACCTTCTGGATTGGCAACGGCGGATCAACCACCACCAGCTTTGCCGGTTTCCGCTTTACCAATGTCGCCATACCGCCGGGAGCAGTTGTAACATCGGCCCATCTGGAATTTTACTCGACCCAATCCCAATGGATTAGCATCAGCCTGCAAATTGCTGCCGAAGCTGCCGACAACAGTGCCGCATTCTCCAGCAGCAGCAAACCCTCGCAGCGCCCGCTGACATCCTTCCTGAGTCACAGTTCCAATGTGAATTGGGCGGCCAACACCTGGTACAGCTTTAATGAAATGGCGAGTGTTGTACAGCAGGTTATCAGCCGCACGGGCTGGAGAAGTGGCAACAGCCTGACGGTTATCCTCAAAGGTAGCGGAAGCGGCACATTTGCGCGCAAATTTATCCGCAGTTTTGAAGGTGGCGCAGGTTTCGCCGCCCGCCTCGTAATTACCTACACGTCTTAATCTAACTATTGGGGGAGAGGCATTTAATCATGTCTCCCCCATCAGTTCCTATCAATAGGGCGCGCTTGGAAGCGTTTGGGATACCGCGCAATCGGCAGTTTTCACCTTCGATTTCATAAAATCAATACATATGCTAGGATGCCAGGACAACAGGAAATATTGGCTATGCTGTGTTGGTTACGAAGTGTGTTAGTTTATTGACTACTCGCAGCACTTCGATTTCCTCGCTTTCGGGCCAGCCAATTTTTCCAATCAGGTAATAACGATAATCCTTAAAGGAGATTTATTGTGCGTTTTATGGCTGCATAGCGAGTCTCTAGTAGTTTACAGTATTGGCTATCGAGAGCTTTAGTGTTAGTGGAGAAACAGATTATGCCAACCGGCAATGTAACGACTGAAAAAGGAAGCGTAAAGTTACGCTGGATTCGAATCTTCATTGTGATAACAGTCATCGCGGCGATGTCCATGTCGATTACCTGGAATGTATCCGCGCAAAGTGACGGCGGCCTCGGTATAGGCAAAGGATTCGGGCAGGAAGTCGGAATCAACCTGAACGCGCTCAATGCGATCAAGGCCGACGTCGCCAAAGGTGTGTATGATCGCCCCTGTACCGCCGCTGAACATGACCCAACCAAATGGCACACACTGGTGAATGTCCAGGCCAAATGCCACTACGACCACCAGCACGGCGACGATCCCAACTATGTGAATGATATTTTCAGTGAGCCAGGAGCCTGGTTTGGCAAGCCGGGTCAGTCCATATCTTATCCCTGGCAGACCTTCAAAGCGGCAACCGCTTTGGAACCCAACAATGCCTATGTCGCCGCGCACCAGATGGAAAATGACCTGAAGCACGAAGGTTATATTTGGATTGTCCGGCGTGACCAGTCCTGCCCCACCGGCGACTGCATCACCGATTTCCGCCTGGAAACCCATGCCATTTTCGGCGCTCATGATATGCCCGTGCGCTATCATTCCTTCAGCATCGAAGCGCGGCTGTGCCATGTCGCCAATGACCCGTCAAGCTGCGGCATTGTGCGTTACGGTGGTTGGGCCGATACCGGGCGCTTGTTCACCACTGCGCCGGATGATGTCAAATGCAATCACGATGTGAATGCACTTTACATCCCGCTGCCAGCCGACACCCTGTATTTCCCGATTGATAATCCAATCAACCGTGATGAAATCCGCTGCCATCCGAATGTCGCCCACCTGCCCGCCTATCCCCCTTCACGGCCTTTAGCGGAGTGGTGGGGACATGGTGGTGGCGAAACCCGCTTCCACATTCTGGTATATGATCCTATCGGCAATGTCGATCCAAAAGACCCTTCACACTGGCAGTTTTTCTGTGGACAAAACGATCTGAACTGCCACTATGATGGATCTCTGGTGACAGCCTTCATCGGCTACACTATGCACATCACCAGTTTCTTTCAACCGGGCAACATACCGGCGGATAAAAATAAAGATGGCCGCACCGATTACAAAGGCTATTTCAACCGCTGGGGAACGGTCACGCCCAGTTGTCAAAGTGTAGGGTTGGATTGTATCCCTTACGAATACAATAATGTGGTGTTAAATTACGTCAACAACACGGAGGCGCGTTACTTCCATACCCCCTGTGACACCTGCGCAAAGGTGGATATGGACATCTCCAAATCCGGGCAGCGTTGGATTACCTGGTTCTATCGCTTCGCCAGCGGCGGGCATGATGGGACACCGACCCCCATCCCACCAACCGCCACGCCCAGACCGCCGACGAGTACGCCGCGACCTGGCACACCCACGTCCATTCCGCCAACCAGCACACCTGTGCCGAGCGGCAATCAAACCGTAACGCTGCAAATTCACATCGGTGGCGATGATGTCAACGAAGTCAACAGTCAATTAGCGCTTCTGGATACAGCGCTGTGGATCGGCAACGGTGGATCGACGACAACCAGTTTCACCGGTATGCGCTTCACCAATGTGAATATCCCCAAAGGCGCGAAGATTAAATCAGCGGTTTTGCAATTCTATTCAGATCGGTCACAGTGGATTAGCATCGGCCTCCAGATTGCCGCTGACGCAGCCGACAACAGTGCCATCTTCACACCGACCAGCCGCCCGTCGCAGCGTACCCGCACGACCATCGTGACGCACAGTTCTAACGCGAACTGGTCGGCCAATACCTGGTACTCCCTGAATGACATCTCAGGCGTGATCCAGGCAGTCGTCAGCCGTTCGGGATGGAACAGCGGCAACAGCCTGTCCATTATCGTGAAAGGTACAAGCGCCGGAACTTACGGACGCAAGTTCTTTGACAGTTTTGAAGGCAGTTCGACTTTCGCCCCCAAACTGGTCATTACCTACACGACCTCGTAAGCGAACTCACTTTGGGTGCGGGATGGATTTCTATCCCGCATCCATTCTCCTCTCAAAACACAAAGATTAAAATTGAACCGCCAAGACGCAGAGAACGCCAAGAACTAAGCTCAAAATCTCTTTATACAGGCGTAGCTAACGTTTGGGTGATTAGAAATACTTTCCTCGATTCACTTTGGCGGCTTGGTGGTTCAATATGTTTTGATGTGACACCCCTAAAACATGGCGGAATTGTCCCTCAGTGTGCTAGTCTAGTGGCTTCTAGTTAAGCGAGAGGGACATGAGCAAATTCAACATTCTGGTTGCAACTGATCTGGCTGAAAGCAGTCTGAAATTATTACAGGAAGCCGAGGACGTTGACCTTCAATCGGTCACGCCATCCGTCCCCGCTGTGCGCGATGGCCTGAAAACCGCCAACGCCTTAATTGCACGCGATGGTATCGCCATCGACAAAAACTTGTTGGATGGCGCGCAGAATCTTAAGGTGATCGGGCATGTTGGCGCGGGCATCAACGGCATCGACATAGAAGCC
>JBBSBS010000588.1:0-3741 GCA_038251045.1 Aggregatilineales bacterium
GATTTTAGTGCATTGACTATTTTCAGAACATCTTCTCCTCAATATATCAATAACCAATCGGTCAAAGCGGATCTGGACCTGCCGCTCCGTAACAAGAAAGGAACATGGAGCTTTGGCGGAAAAGCGTCTTTCTCTGCCGTGAAGAACACGTTTTTATTCGAAGATTTGGTAGGTGCTGATGTATGGACTCCCGACCCTGAACAAAGCAACCGGTTCAGGTATCAGGAAAATGTCAACGCGCTTTATGGCAACCTAAGTTACAAACTTGGTCCGATGTGGTCCTATCAGCTCGGCTTAAGACTTGAAAACACCGTAGCCAAAGGCTGGCTGGAAGACAAACAGGTTGTTGACCGTAATTACACCAACCTATTTCCTACTGCCTTCATCAAACTGACCACTAAAAAGAAAGAGGCCTATGTATTAGCCGTGACCAGTCGAATCTCACGACCAGGCTATTGGGACTTGAACCCCTTCCGTACCTACACGACGGACAAAGCTTATTTTACCGGTAATCCATTGCTACAGCCGACTAAATACTATCGGGAAGAATTGAGCCGCAGTTATACCAAGTCCTGGGGAACGCTGACCTTACAACTATCTGCTAATCAGACCATCGGGGAGATTTTTTCCCTTCCTTATACATCTAGGGATACAATCATCAACCAGAAAACCAATTATGGTAATCGTTACGGGCATTCGTTTACGGCCAATTATAATCACCAGCCCAAATCGTGGTGGCGGTGGTCCGGAACGTTACTAACAGGATATGTCGTGACCAAAGGTGCTTATGCTAACAACATTACGATTGATAACCAAACGGTCGCCGTTACGCTTTCTACGAATCAAACGCTCACTATCTCCAAAAAAGCAAGGCTGACTGGCACTTTGGTCTTAAACAATTCTTTTCCTTTCACGATCGTAAATACCAGGATCGGTAACCGGCTGGACACCGAAGTGCGTTTACGGAAAACCGCTGGTCCATTTGGAATCACTTTGTCCGCACAAGACTGGTTTATGAGCAACAAGGACCGGTATGATTACCAACTTGGTGCGCTGCGTGTGAAAGATTATTATTATAATGATACCCGCAGTATAGCCCTGGCAATCAGCTATAATTTCGGCAAGCAAACGGTCAAAGAAAAGCGTGATCGGGATACAGGGTCGCAGGATGTCAAAGAGCGGTTGATGTGAAAAATTAACCGCTTGTATATTACTAACTAGTTGCAAGCCTCACGAAAGGCACCACCAACTATGATGTTTAAGTTAGTGGGCAATCGCCATGTCCTTACTGATGGCTATTATTTAATCAATTATTTTTTTGTGTCATGAAAAAGAATCAAAGACTTGCCAGTGATGCTCAGGGAAAAAGCATCCTGCAAAACGCTGTACAATCCAGCGAGAATGAACAAATGGACCTGTACAAAGCCATTTTCGGCGGTACGGGTTCGGACTGTCCGGTAGTCGCGGACGATCAGTTTGAAGAACGCGCATCTGCCTATGACAAGAGCGATCAGTTCTTGAGAAATTAAGTCTAATTGGCCTGTACAAATAATTGCACAGGCCAATTTAAATTTTTTTATTGAATAGTAGTAAGCAAAATTGACACATAATGCTAAATGTAGAAAAGAATAGGGTCGAAAAAGTTACTGCTTATGTGATTAAAGTAGCCAGCCGTTGCAATCTCAACTGCTCTTATTGCTACATGTACAATTTGGGCGATCTGACCTATCTCAAACAACCCAAATTTATGTCGCTAGAGACGGTCACAGCGCTGGCGCATCGATTCAAAGTATATTGCGGTCGTAATGAAACCAAGTTCCTACATCTCATTTTCCATGGTGGTGAACCTCTTCTATTGAGCAAAGACTATTACAGAGAATTCATTCGCATCATGACAGTTACTTGTCCTGAAATTGAGTTCACGTTTTCTGTGCAGACGAATGGAGTGACGCTTGACCTAGACTGGTATGAATTTCTGAATAGCAGCGGAGTTAGGATCGGTATCAGCTTGGACGGCCCCAAGCTTTTTCATGATAAGTTCCGCTTGTTCCATAATGGAAAGGGCTCTTACGATGAAGTAGCTAAAGCTGTTAAATTAGGTAAAGATAATGGGCTAGGCGGCATATTGATGGTTATCAATCCTGATATTCCAGTGGTCGATTTCTATAATGAACTAAAAGAGTTAAAGGTAAGCAGATTAAATCTACTTTTTCCTGACGGACACTTCGATCAACTTCCAGGCGGATTTGATCCAATGAGATTTAGTGAAGGCCAATATACACCCTACGCTGATTGGCTAATCAATCTGTTCAGCATTTGGAAGGCTGACATTCAGCGACCAACTATACGATTATTTGAAACACTGATTGCAATTCTGGCCGGTGACGCCAAACAGGGAAATCAAGGCTTCGGCCGTACCAAAAATGGGGTAGTAGTTATTGAAACTGACGGCGGCATCGAAGTGACCGACTCACTTAGGGCCTGCTACGAGGGTATCACCAGGAACGACTTTAATGTGCATCATAACGAGATTGATGAGCTTTTTGCAGAGAATCTCTTTCAGATATATTATCATGCTCATGATATGGTATCAGAGCAATGTTTGAATTGTCCCGTGTTTGATGTTTGCGGCGGCGGATTTATAGGAAACCGTTTTGCAAATAACAACGGATTTGACAATCCAACCATTTACTGTAGAGATATGGTTCGTCTAATAACGTTTTTACGACGAGATTTTCTGAACAGTTTGCCTGCACATGTCGCGGAGCCATTCCTTGCAGACGCACTGACCTATGAAGATATTATTGATGGTTTTAAGGAGCTGCCTCAGGTACGTATCTCATCAGAAATAAAGAAACAACTGACCTCTTTTCATCAACTCATCGATCTATGACTTTAAAACGCGGAATTATTTACAAAAGCGACCTGCCGCATTTCGAGGATCAACTGACTATTAATACTGGTACAAGCCCCGCCGTTGGTGATGCTGATATCTACTATATGCCCAACTCGTTTATTCCAAAGCGAGACTGGCAAACCATCAATGGTGCGGCAAGAGCGTTGTTATCTGAACGCTCACCTAAAACTTGCAGCAACAACATTATCCAGGTTGGTCAAGTACCAACATTTATCGAAGATACGTTTGGGCAGATCAGGCTGCATGATTGTATCAATCCGGATGATGTTCTTCCCACTGTGCGGAAGCATGAGGAAATTGTGAAACAGTTGACCATTGAACTTGATAGTTTCTTCGAGCGATTCTCATCCACTAAGCAATATAAATATCATCGTATAACTCGGGCTATGCCGAATCGTGATACGATCACGTGTCACTACCGTAATGAGCGATTCATTTACATAGGCTTGCATGTAGACCGAAGCCGTTCGTATAAATTGCACACGGCGTATCGGTCAGGAAATCGTATATCTATCAATATTGGTAATGAGAGCCGGTATCTAGCGACCGTAAATCTAACACTGATCCAGGCATACAATATGATTAGGAAAAAAAACCTTGCAGGTGCCGAAATAACCCCTTACAACATTGCCAATTTATTTTTTGAGCATTATCCAGATTACCCAGTTATTAAGATTGAAATCAAACCTTATCAGTATTATATCGCGCCCACAGATAATTTTTTTCATGATGCTACAACTATGGGTATGAAGTCGGTGGATATCACGCTTGTGTACACCGGAAACTTTGATCTTGTTTAATGCTAACAGTTATGGAATTAAAAA
>JBBSBS010000589.1:0-3706 GCA_038251045.1 Aggregatilineales bacterium
AAGTTCATTTGAGCGTGTGTCAAAAACGGATGTGTTACCCGCATTAGGGTTAAGTTGTTTCCATAACAACCATCCGCCCAAAGCCATCAATATCAGCGCGATGGGAAATTCGCCGGGGAGCGCACCGAAACCCATTAGCAGCAAGAAAATGCCGCCCAAGATCTGCCAAACGCGTGGAGGTTGTGAGTTTGCCATGCGTTTCCTTAGCGGCGCTGACGCTGCTGTTTATCCGCCGCGCGCATCAAGTCTTCCAGCGTCATCGGGCTGGAATCATCTGCGTCGTCTTGCAAGTGAATAGGTGCGTCATCCTCAACAGCCGAGGCAAATTGGCGACTGCGACCGGCGATAGAAGGCGTGGTTGTAAAACTGAGCAACCCGACTGTTAGTCCATCAACCGAAACCCGCAAATCCCAATCACCTGCTCCGGGCAAACGGTCGTTGCCAAAGAGGGGCAACTGCGTATCGGCGAGAATATTCATCTCACCATCCCGCAGGAATGTTTTCATCTCGTGGACATATTGGGTTTGCCCGGTATGGTCGAGAATTTCAAAGCGAATCATAGCACTACGATCCGACGATTCAGGATCAATGTTGAGGGTAATGTACGGACGCACACCTTTATCATCCAAAGACACCTGCCGTCCACGGCGCATAATCATGCTGCCATCGGGGCTGGTAACAAGTGCGATTAGACCGACATCCAACAGGGTAATTCCCGGTGCGGTAAAACTATTGCGACGACGAGCCCTTTCGCTGGCCTCACGCGCCTGAGCACTCATCCGCATCATCGCAAGGGGTGAGGATGGCATAGCTTCGCGCAAGCGGCGCGGCTGAACTTCGATGAATGAAGCAGCAAGCGCTACCCCTAATAGCGCAATCAAAGCAATCAGCGCAGCAGGCGTGGCAGCACCGGATACACCCGCAACCACGATTAGGGCGGTCAAAGCAGCCAACCAAGCAGTATTCCGTCGTCGAAAACGCATTTTAATCTCTAGTCAGTCGTCAATTATCGAATATTTGCCAATCCTGCGTTTACAATGAGGCATTCACAGTCTGACACGTTCATTATACGTCAAAGCAAGTGCGAAGGTTGCAACTGCTACCCCCCAATAAGGCAGGTTTCAGGAATTAAGCGTGCTATAGGCACGAGTGAGTAAACCCCATTCTTCTAATGTCAGCGTTTCGGCTCGTCGACGAGAGTCAATGTTAGCGGTATCGAATAACCTTGTTGTGCGATCCGAATCGAGCGCTAATCCACTGGCGATAGCGTTCTTAAGTTGTTTACGCTTTTGCCCAAACCCAGCCCGCACCACACGAAAAAACGTTTTGCTGTCGGGCACATCAATGAGCGGTTGATCGTAGGTATCAATGCGTACCACGGCACTATCAATTTCCGGTCGCGGCCAAAATACGCTGGGCTTGAGACGAGCTGCAATTTGTGGTTGACCGAAGAATTGTACACTGACGCTGAGGATACTCATGTTATCCGGCTTGGCGATCATGCGTTCAGCGACTTCCATCTGCATCGTCAGAACCAAACGGCTCGGGCGATGATCGCTTTCGAGTAAATGCTTCAGTATCGCACTGGTGATGTAATACGGCAGATTAGCGACAACCACATACGGCGAACCCGCGTAAAGATTGTTTACGTCCAAGGTCAGAATATCTTGATAGCGGATCGTAAGATTCGGATGCCGCATGACAACATCTTCTAGCAGCGGTTGAAGCCGTTCATCAATTTCAATCGATGTGAGCTGCTTGACTACCGGGGCAATGCGCTCGGTCAACAAGCCAGTCCCCGGCCCGACCTCAAGTACGAGATCATCCGGCTTAAGTTCAGCAATCGCGACGATCTTATCGAGCATATTCGGGTCATGCAGAAAGTTCTGACCCAAACTTTTACGGGGAACAATGTCATATTCTTCAAGCAGGGTTTTGGGGTTCATTAGGTTTCCGTTGTTGTGAACGGGTCGAAACGAACCGCAATTCATTCCGACTGGCGGCACAATTACTATTCGGGTAGCAAATAAACAATACTAGCAGGTATGGGGGTAAGCAGATAGACATCAGTATACTTCGACCAAGAAACCCAATTCGAGTCGTCATAGCCTAGATCAATCCACAGGGCAAATTTACGTGGCCCGCCAGTATCGCCTGCGACACCCACACCATAATCTGGAACATAAACCTGTGTGCCATAGGGGATAATTTTGGGATCAATGCCGACCACCCCTTTGGTCAGCTTACGTCCGGTAGCGGTTATGTCATCACCACCCAAAGCGGCGGGATGGTAACTGGTGGTATACATCCGCAAAACGCGCCAATATTCTTTGGGTCCGTCCGGTGTATCAACCGTACGGAGTACAATATTTGTGCCGTAGGCGATCACCCGATTAATCGGGGCGCGGGCAAGCATACTATCTTCTGTGGTACGACTGACCTCAACTCCATTTTCATAGCGGATGCGTATATTGGTTTGCTGAATGCCTTTTTGCCCTTCCTGCAAAACAATTTTTTGATCCAACTCCATAGCGGGGTCGCCCTGATAGACGACTTCAAATGGGAGGACTGCCTGTTCGACATCAACCTTCTCGCTGACGCGGATGACCCGAATGGTCATTCCGGGCTGAAGCGTACTATTCTCTTCGGGAATCGCATAATCTAATCCATTTAGGGCAACACCAGCGCCAATTAAAGCATCAGCGACGGTTGTGCCCTGTGTACGTGTATCAAGAGTCACGCCATCCGCGACAACTGAAATCGGCTGCGAACGGTGAATGTCGATAACAAGATCAGGTTTGACAGGAGCGCTCAATACGGGCTGCACTTCATCAGCCAGATACAAGGTTGTTCCGGCCTCAAATAAAGCTTCCCCAACAGTCGGGGCTGTAGTCTCGATGGTCGTCTTGTGACCACCATCCACGATTTGCACGGATACCGCGCGTTGAATGGAAATATTGGTCACGGGGACAGGCCAGATCAGCAAGTCATTCGACTGGGTGAGCGTACCGTCGACCAATACGCGATCTTTAGGGCCTATAGTTACTCCGGCTATACGGAGAATATCGGTCGGATTTGTAAACACTGTATTTACAGGCTGAATAACCCCATCTACCCTCACGGTTACAATACGGGCACGATCAACACGTATCACTGTTCCGGCAATTATGGTTGATTCGGGTGGGGGTGAAATCGTATCACCAGCATAAAGTGGAATATCAAATTCAGACAGCAAGTCTGCGACGGTTTGTGAGCGCGTTTGCACCTGATATCCCGTTCCAGCCACAATCACAGTTGCAGGTTTGGTCTGCGTTGGATGCAGAAGATTGAGAGTCAACACGATTACACAGGCCACGGCGCAAAGCAAAAGAGACATGACACCCGCAATAACCAGCCACACCCCACGGCGCATAAAGCGGCGATTGACGAAGGGTGGCGAATGTACCGATTGGGGAATGTCCGCTGAATTAGTTTCTGTGTGCATTACAAATGGAGTTTTACGATTACATCGGTGGAACAAGCATAACACCGGATAGGTATTGAGGGCGGGAAAACAAAGGAGTTGTTGCCAGTGCGATCAGGCCGGGTTACCTGCAACACCCAGAAGAGACTTCTTAGTGATGCTACCTTCCGGTCCTGACACGGTTCGAAGGTTCTGCCGTGCAGGACCCAGTCTGACCGTACCGACAACAACTCCGGTAAAAAA
>JBBSBS010000590.1:0-3692 GCA_038251045.1 Aggregatilineales bacterium
ATTGCCAGCAAGTTATCTTCAAAGCTTGGTTTACCTGCACTTGCTCTATTCTTAGGCATCGGCATGCTTGCAGGCTCCGAGGGGATTGGAGGTATTCACTTTGATGATCCTCAGTTAGCACAATCTCTAGGTGTTGTAGCCCTCATATTCATACTCTTCTCTGGCGGACTCGACACATCCTTTGCGAAAATTCGTCCAATAATTGGGCGCGGCATTCTTTTGTCGACGATTGGCGTTCTCATTACGGCACTGGTAGTAGCAGGGTCAGTTCTAATGCTCTTGGACTTTCCCCCCGCAGAAGCATTTCTGGTGGGTGCTATCGTCGCGGCAACCGACGCTGCTGCTGTTTTTTCCATACTCGGTACCCAAAAAATCGCTCTTAAGGGCAATACCATTCCACTCCTTGAACTTGAGTCCGGTAGCAATGATCCAATGGCTATCTTCTTAACCATTGCAGCCATCGAAATTATTCTACAGCCACAAACGCCATTTTTGGACTTAGCTCTAATCTTCTTTCAACAAATGACTATCGGGCTAGTGTTAGGTGGTGTTATTGGCTTTCTATCGTCAAAGATCATTAATCGTCTCCGCTTGGAGGCTGATGGGCTTTATCCTGTTTTTACGAGTGCACTCGTTCTATTTACTTTTGGCTTGACTGCACTACTTCAAGGGAGTGGATTCTTAGCCGTTTACATTGTTGGTCTGGTGATGGCAAATCAAAACTTCGTCCACAAAAGTAGCCTGGTGAAATTCCACGATGGTCTCTCGTGGTTGATGCAGATTGTCATGTTTCTATCACTTGGTCTACTCGTATTCCCTTCACAATTACCGCCTATTGCACTGGATGGAATAATAATTGCCTTCGTCTTAATTTTTGTGGGTAGACCACTCAGTGTATTTATCCTACTGATGTTCTCACAGTTTGACATCCGCGATAAATTGATGATTTCGTGGGTTGGCTTAAGGGGAGCCACGCCCATTGTTCTTGCAACATTTCCAGTTATTGCGAATATTGCCGGTTCAGATATTATTTTTAACATTGTTTTTTTTGTGGTCTTGATTTCGGTATTCGTACAAGGCTCAACCCTAATTGTTATTGCCAGATACCTCGGCATCACAGTCCCATACACGAAGCCAGTTCAGTATCCGTTTGAACTACGCGATGATCAGGATATTCGTAACCAGTTTGTAGAATTAACGGTCTCAAAGGGCTCTCCAGCAGTTGATCGACAAATCGTAAATCTTGGCTTACCGGATGCGAGTCTCATCGTCTTAATTAAGCGCAAGCAGGATATTCTTGTTCCAAATGGGAACTCGATTATTGAGGAGGGTGATGTACTGATTGTGCTCGCAGATAAGCCCGCATCACAACAGATTCGCAATTTGATATAGCCCCTGTACTGGATACTTAGCGCATCTCCCCCTAGTTTTAGGCCGCTCTGAAATTATCTTGCAACCAACCTGAGCATGAGATCATACGCATTGCCAAAGAAGAAAATTGCAAAACGAACGGCTAAATATCCTTGCAATCATTTGCCGTATAAATTTGAAAACTTGAACCGAATTTTTGCGACGCGCTGCAAGGTCTTTCAGTGGATTGATGCAGCTTCACTATTTAGAAGCAGGCGTTATCACGTCTCATTTTCAACAGTTAGCGTTTTTTTGCTCGGATGGTTTGCAACTGAGTTAGCTTGCATATCGGTCATATTGCTAGGGCAATGTCTGAGTTGGTAAAGGTGCAATTGACGAAATAGGTTCAAAATTTTCTATACAGGGAAACTAAAAATTTGAGCCAATAACCAATAGAATTATGGCAAGCAGGATAATAATTGCTATGCGCATACGTTTTTGGCGATTCCTCATTGTTTATCTCATTTAATCAACTTATTCAAATACGATTAAGCTTGGCGGCTCAAGTGAATTTCTGTCATAAATGGGATCGGTCAGAGCTCAAATTGCAAAATAATCAGCCAAGAAACACTTGTTTAAAGTCTGGCTAAAGTGAATTACTCACGTAAAGCGGGGTTATCACGAGTTATTTTTAGTTTATTAATGCGTCGTCTCATTTGAAAGATTTCTACATAACTCACAAGTAAAATACAATTCTAGCTTGACAACATAATTCTGCTGATTTGATCTATCTATCATAATTTGGACTTGATCTCGTCTGGGTTCAGATAGACACCTATTTCCCCATGTCGTTGCCGGAGTATTTAAAGAATAAGAATAGTACTTGTAGACATCAAGTTTAATTGGTATGGCGTAACTCAAAGGTTTTCCAACATCAATTCCCTTAAACGGATCATACCCTTGAAACACCTTATCATCACAGAATTGGCTAATGAAATGATCTGCTTCAGACGAAAGTGATGTAAAACTTAACTCTAGAAATCCACCCCTTCCTAATCGTCCTCCAATAGAGAGATTGGATGCTGCTTGTGGAACAGGTAAGCTTAGTCTCTCATTTATAGCCTTCAATGACCAGCTTTGCGGCGATAACGAGTTTAAAGATGAAGCGATTACAATACCGATGAAAATAATCATTCCAATAGTTGCAAGTGTATAAACTGCAAATCGGGCAGTAATATATTTTCGTATTGAATGAGAATCTGATTTTGACACAGCACCTCCTAAAAACATAAAGACCGCTAAATCTGCGATCTCTTAGTAATCGCCAAATTGCCAAAAAATGCATAGCGCCGCAGCACCTCACCACTCAAAACGTTATTTGCATCCAAGGTGGAGGAACTACTATGCACCTCATCAACAGATTTATTTGTTTTTAACAATTATAAGGTTGGCCTGCATTTTTGAGTCTACGACTGATAGGTTACTTGCCTACGAATGTGTCAAGATTGCAAAAGAAACGTTCGTTAAATTCCTTCAAAAACTGCAAAACAAACGGTTGAATATCCTTGCAATAATTTGCCATATTTAATGGTGTTTAAGTTAGAAAACTCGAACAGAATCGTTTGACATTTATGAACTTATGTTCTATAATGAAACTGGAACTCGGCCTATTTTGGAGACCACCAGATGTCATTCGCTCATCATCAATCACCGCCAAAAACGAATGCAACGATGACAGCGACAGACACAATTGGCAGAGCTATAGTCCCCTTGCGGGGCGGTGGCATTAGCCGGGCATTCCGCGGCATTTGTGTCATTTCAGCGGCAGTCAGCCAACCATCCGCCGACACAAAATAGCCATTCAGCGGTTTCTTCTCTGCTTCCCGCCCGCCATTTCAGCGGAAGTATTGCAAATTATGCGAAAATGCTGCAATAACTGCAACATTTGTGTCTTTTGAGCCACTAGCCATGACTCATGTTACTCCGATTCATGCTCACGCGAGAATTGTGTCTCGTACAGGTGGGCATACAAACCGCTTTGCGCCAGCAGTGAATCGTGGTTGCCACGCTCAACAATTTGCCCGCGATCCATCACCAGAATCAGATCGGCAGCTAGAATGGTGCTCAAACGGTGAGCGATCACAATGCTGGTACGACCAGACATCACCCGTTTAAGCGCCTCTTGAATCAGCGACTCAGATTCGCTGTCAAGGTGGCTGGTAGCTTCATCCAACACCAGAATACGTGGGTCTTTTAGGATGACCCGTGCCAGCGCGATACGCTGTTTTTCACCACCGCTCAAACGGTAGCCCCGTTCACCCACAATCGTATCGTAGCCATCA
>JBBSBS010000591.1:0-3684 GCA_038251045.1 Aggregatilineales bacterium
ATCTATTTAGTAAATACTAAAAAGGTTCACAAAGGTTCTAACTTCACTTACCTTTGGGTTATCAAGAGATCAAGTGGTGAGGTTGTTCAAATGGATTACCGCGAAATCGAAAATCGGTTGGGGCGTAACCGGGAAATGATTAAACAACGGGAACATGACCGATTGGTGGAGGTGATTCGGAAGGCGAACATGCCGCAAAGAAAGCTCTGGTTGGTTCGGTTATGGGCATGGTTCGCGTTGTCATTTAACGGCTATAAGGCGCGTAAGGCTGAAATAGGCTCATGCGTGGCTGTCGATAGGCGCACGCAGTTGGAGCATCGTTAGGGTTGGGCAACTTTTTCGGGCTTTTTCATCGGCGGTAACGTTTCGTCGATGTTCTGCAAAAACTCAAGTGCTTGCTCCATAGTTGCAAATTCACGCCCGCGTTTACCGCGCAGTTGGGTCACAACACTCGCGAAGAAACGGTGTAACATGTTGGGGTTCACGAATATTGCCCAACCGAGGTTGGTAGCATCAGCATACTCGGTGTTTTGTAAATCCTTGAGGCTCATTTCTGTCCTAATCGTGTCGGTTGCGTCACTAATCAGGTGAATAAGCTGCTCACTTTGAGCGATGTATTCTTCAAGGACGATCTTTAGCCCGCGTAAATCCGCGGCTGTCATTACCCCATACATCCGTGTATAGGTGACACGCTTATCGACCAACCATGATACTGTGAATGGCATATCGCTCTCGCTTGGATTCGTATATCAATCTTCTAACGTTACGTTATAAATCAAAATAATAACCCGTAAGATTTCGTAAAGAAGCGCGTTTGAGCGAAAATTGGGGTGAAGAGGGTGACTATCCTCTACTCACCCCATTGCGAACAGGCTATTTACTGAACAAATTCGTAGGTGAAGTCGTACTCAGTACCCTGATCATTGCGTGCATGGAGCTTCATGGAGCCGCGTGCATCAGCATACGCGCCAGTTCCACCCGTGATGGCAAGGATCGAATCGCCCGCGTCCATGAATGGGCCTGCGACCACAACTGAGCCATCACTCAGGGTCACTGTCCAGTTGCATTCCCATGCTGAGCCGACAGCGGTACGCAAACAGTAGCCATTATCCGAACCAATTTCCTTCTCATTTTTCTCGTCATATACTTTGTTAGCAAACGTCAGCACATCACCCACGGTATCACCGGCCTCACCGGTATCGGTGACAACATCGGTATCGGCGTGTTCAACGACAGTAATGGTGGTTGTGCTCAGTTTGCCGGGGCGAAAGGCAGCCAGCGCGAGGACGACTACAGCGATGAAAAGACCCGACAGTAAAATCCGTACGTGTTTCATCTAAACTCCCCTTTAATTAGGATTGAAGATCAGCAGGTGTTAAATGTTCTGCCGATACCCTAACCGGCGATTATAACTCGCTAAACAAAAGTGACTAAGAGGCAAGTTGAAAACCCCGATTAATGGGGTGATGTGAGTATTCGGGTTGTGATATTCTTTTAGCAGTGTAATTCCGAGCCATAATTGATAATCCACACAAAATCTTAATGAAATCCTGATGATTTTATCTTGCATGTGGGGATTTAGGCTGTAGAATTAATAAAGTAATAAGGGGTGGCACACGAGCCGCCCCTTCATCTTGTATGGTAATCGTGATTAGTCACCAGAATGGAGACCCGTAGAAGCCGATGAACACTGTCCTCATGGACACCACTGTAAACAACCCAAATCTTGTTACCCCAGCTCTAGTACTCGACTTTGAACAAATTAGCCAAACCTACGACCGATTCGAGGATGCATTCCCCGGTGGTCAGATATTTTATGCTGTCAAGGCCAATGCCAACCCGGATGTGTTACGGTTGGTGGTGGAAAAAGGCGGCGGGCTGGAAATTGCCTCGTTAGCCGAACTGGAACGCTCGCTTTCAGTGGGTGCAACGGGCAGACAGATCATTTGTAGCAACCCCATCAAAAATCCGGTTTTCATCCAGCGCATGCACGAAGAAGGTGTATACGCGATGGTGGTGGACTCGACTTATGAGGTGGAGAAGGTCGCCCAACATGCCCCCGGCGCACGTGTATATGTGCGGCTGGCGGTGGATAACGAAGGTAGTGTTCTACCTTTGGCGGGCAAATTTGGTGTGAGTGGTGATGAAGCGCTGGCACTGTTCGATATGGCGAAAAACTCCGGGCTTGAACCGATTGGCCTGTCGTTCCATGTGGGATCGCAGTGCTTGCGGGCGCAGAACTGGGTGAATGCCATCCGTGCCTGCGGTCAAATCTGGGAGCAGGCCGAAGCCAATGGTCACAGCTTCCACTTTCTGGATATTGGCGGTGGGTTCCCGGCAGGGCATTATCATGACGCAAGTATCCCGACGATTGAGGGGATTGGCATCGTGACAATGGACGCAGTCAGCCAGTATATCCCGACCAAAAACCCGATGTTGATCCTTGAGCCGGGTCGCGGGTTGGTAGGGGAGTCAGGTCGGCTGGTGGTGGGTGTGGTCGGTAAGGCCATACGCAGCGGTGACGAATGGCTGTATCTGGACGCGGGTGTATTCAACGGCCTGATGGAAACATTTGAGGGTTTCCCGCCGATTGTTCAATTGCTGGCAGCAGATGCCGACGACCGCCCGATGGTGAGTTATACGCTGGCAGGGCCAAGCTGCGACAGCTGCGACGTGGTGGCGCGTAATCTGGAGATGCCGGAAGTCCATATTGGTGACCACTTGATGTTTCTGGATACGGGCGCATACACCAATGAATACGCGGTGGCTTTTAACGGCTTCCCCATTCCTTCGGTAATCAAATTGGAACGCGAACTGGCATTGATGTAAAACGAGCCCGTCGTTACAAGGTTTAGTCTTTAGAAGGCCTCTGTTCAATCGAGCAGGGGCTTTTTTATTTGGGTAAGAGGATTTCGATTTGGGTGGGTTTATTAAAGTGTAGTTTTGCACGACATCCGCTGAAATGGCGGGCGAAAGTGCGGGAGACATCCGCTGAAATGACGTAAACGGCACACGGGAAGTGAGGGAGAAACCGCTGAGCGCCGCGAATGGCTCGGGTATGTCTGCCGCGTCGTCGGAGTCGTCAGCGCCACAGCGGATGTGAGGGAACGAGGCGCGGAATGGTGACAAGATTCAGGTCGAAAGAAATAGCAAAGATTGAACGCATAACGCCAAGCCAATAAAGAAGCGATAAACATAGGATAGCACAAAAAGAAGGCTAAATGGTGAACATTTTGTCACACTTAAGCACCGAAGTTGTTAACGGTTTTGAGGGAGCGCGGTGATTAAAATAGGTGGTAGAGGGTTAGAGAATAGTTTGCGCGATATTTTTTACCCTAACTCTGCAATTAAATTCGCATAGTCATGAGCAGAAAGGGTTTTATCATAAAAATGGCTAACCCCTCCACATCAAAAAACTCGGTAGGCAGGCAGAACCCAATGAACACTAATTATGAGAATTATTGACATGCTTACATTTTGTAAGAGAAATCAAAAATGACAGTCGAAGTACAAAACCTACAGAAAACGGCAAGGAGAAAAAACGTGTGTGAGGGGGTGAGAAATCAGTTGGCTGAAAATACACCAGAATCGTCGGCTGTTTCAGGCGCAAGCATAGCATCTAACAGGGTGACTTCACGGCGATAGATCGTACGCAAGTTCGTCAGCAGCTCATCAGCCGTTTCG
>JBBSBS010000592.1:0-3678 GCA_038251045.1 Aggregatilineales bacterium
CTACTATTCCCACCTCGGTGTGTTGGGTGTGGGCGAATCGATACGTCGTGGTGTACTGACTGTCAACAGGATATGGACAAGCTTGCATTTCCAGATGATATTGGTGCTATCGAACCATTGAGCGCAGTCATGGCATCGGCATGGCACACCGACAAAATCCGCGAGGCAGTGCAAGCACTAAAATACGAGAATGCCCGTGCAGTTGCCAAGCCGTTGGGTAAACGTCTTGCTCAATGTCTTCAGAAACAACAGTGGATAATTGACATTGTGGTTCCAGTGCCATTACACACTAAACGATTGGCGGAGAGAGGGTATAATCAAGCACAGTTGTTGGCAGAACAAGTCGCAATAGAAACGGAAATTTATTGTGAACCAGCAGCACTTCAACGGGTCAGAGAAACCAAATCTCAAGTTACTATCAGCGGGGCTGAAAGGCTAACCAATATTACAGGCGCATTTGCTGCCACTAACTCCCTCATCAATGGTCAAATAGTTCTGATCATTGACGATGTTTACACGACGGGTTCGACGATGCGTGCTTGTGGAGAAGCACTTCTTTTGGCTGGCGCTCAAAGTGTATACGGACTAACAGTTACCGCTGCTGGTCATTCATTTACGCACAAGAAGGAGACAGTAGATGAACATTACAATACAAGGGCGTAATGTAAAAGTAACCGATACCATAGAGAAATATACCCGCAAGAAGCTCGAACATTTTGACCGTTACCTGCCAAATATTGTTGAGGCGCGGGTAGATCTTAATCATGAGCATACGCGAAGAGGTGAAGACTTGGTGGCGGCTCAAATTACAATCCGTCACAGTCGTGGAGCGATTTTGCGAACAGAAGAGCGTACTTCTGGCGATGTTATGGCGGCAATAAACGGCGCAGTCGAAAATATGCAACGACGCATCCAACGTTTTAAGAGCAAGCGTGTTCCTAAGGGACGTGAACGATTTAGCGCATCGGTTGACGAGTTAAACGCAGCCGAAGCAATACCCGATATTGAAGAATTCATTGACGATGGTCATGTAGATGGATTGCCGCAAGTTGTTCGGCGCAAAGATGTGCCAGTAGCGCCGATGAACGAAGCTGAAGCAGTTGAACAAATGGAGCTACTCGGACATGCCTTTTTCATGTTCTTCAACGCAGAAACGGGTAGTGTCAATGTCCTGTACAAGCGCTCAAGGGGTGGTTATGGTGTTCTTGTACCCAATGTTCAGTAGTGAATTACTGAAATAACCTAAAGCAAATTCCGGGCGTTGAAACAAGATTTCAGCGCCCTTTTTGTCACTTTTAGGGTACTAACCCGACATGACATGATGTCAAAGTGATTTCTGCCATAAACCCTTCAAATAGATATACTTACGCAGCTCATACCACGCCATGAGCAAACTGAGCCGTAATCCATGCCATCCATCTTGGTATCCACGTAAGGAAACAAATCGCCACCAAAACTGGCGAAGTGGTTGCAAAATAAAATTCTGGAACTTAGGCTGGATGCCCTGTTGGTGCATGATTTGCGCATCATAAGCAGAATAACGCTGTTGTTTAGTGTGAAATTGGCTCAGGTTTTCATAATTCAGATGGATGAAATGCTCATTCAGGGTTCCTTCTGCACCATCCACATTAACCAGCTCATGAACCCGCCGCGCAGGATCGTAATGGGCCGCACCGAGGCGCAAAAGGCGAGTCTGATAATCCGGATACCACCCTGCCCCCTTAGTGAGTTTGCCAAAAATATAATTAAGACGCGGCACACGCCAAGCAGCATACTTAGTTCTCTGAATAACTGTCTGAACTTCTAGCGCCAACTCAGGGCTAACGCGTTCATCGGCATCAACAAATAACACCCAGTCTGCCCTACCCTCTACATATTTCAACGCGGCGTTACGCTGTCCGGCATAATCATCAAATACACGCTGGATCACTTCAGCACCTGATTGTTTAGCCAACTGGACAGTTGCATCAGTACTATACGAGTCAAAGACTACGATATGGTCAGAAAAATGTAAACTTTCCAAACAGGCCTGAATATTTTGCTCCTCGTTATAAGTGAGAATAATCGCAAACAACTTCATTTAGAGGCCATTTCACATACCTTCTGGTAGGCTTGACTCAATCCAACTCGATCTTGTTCGGATATATCCGTCACATGTGCTATCTGACGCAACTTAGAACGCATCCCTAATTTGACCATTTGTCGAGCGAAAGAGCGTTTTAAGGGCGGGTAATATTTATCAAAAAGTTGAAGCCGGCTCTTCCACAGATGAATAAGACTTTGTGGACGAATTTGATTAGCACTTTGACCACCGAGGTGTGTGACGTGGGCAGATGGCACACAGTACACATTCCATCCTGCACGATGAATTCGCCATGCCCAATCAATTTCCTCGCAGTACATAAAAAATTGCTCGTCAAACATACCTGTTTGCTGCACAACTTCTCGGCGAAGCATCATGGTTGCACCCAGAACAAAATCAACAGGAAAACGGTATTGGCCTGCATAGTTTTCGTGAGGATAACGACCATTAAATTGACTCTCGAACAACCGTCCCGGCGTAGGAAAAAACTCTACCCACAACTGGCGCAATCCGGGAAACGCAAAGGCGCTGTGCTGAAAGCTGCCATCACCGTAAGTCAATGCCGCTCCAACAAGACCGGTATGAGTATCAGCAAAAAGTCCATCGTATAGTGCTTGCGTCGCACCGAGGTGAGTAATAGTATCGGGATTAAGTAGATAGGCTGCTTTTGGCAATTCAAGCGCCGAATCGCGTCCAAAACCGATTTGTTTGAGAGCCAGATTATTCGCTGCACCAAATCCCAGATTTTGTGCATTGGCAATGAGCTTGACCTGTGGAAATGCTTCCGCAATGGCCGAAACCGTGCCATCAGAGGAAGCGCTATCAACGACATATACTTCAGAAGACATGCTGCATAATGCAAGATCAGCGAATAGGCTGTCAAGGGCGTTAAGAACCAGATCACGCACGTTCCAAGTGACAATAACAACAGCTAAATCTGCAACCATCAATTCCCCAATTGTGTAAGGTCTTGCCCTGTACTTGCTACAAACTCTATCAATGGTTGCAAGTCAGCAATAGTCACCGTCGCTAACGAGGATTGCCCTAACAATTCGGCAAGCTTGGGTTTTAGTAATCTATCTTTGGATTGTCTCACAAACTCGGCATTGAGCAGGTCTAAAGCTGCAAGGGGTATATCAGAAGATGCAGTTAAGATGGCATAGGGAAATTCAACGCTGGTCGCAACAGTCGAGACTTTTGCAGATACCGAAGTATTATCCGTAACTAATTCTTTTACCGATGCCTCATCGATTGCGGCAGCATCACAAGTACTATTGGCGACAGCCTTAACCAAATCAGCCGGCTTCGCATAATCCTTAATGGTTTTCGGATCGCTAATCGGTTTTAGGCCTGCGGCTTGCATCATCAACGACGGAATAAACCAGCTTATCGTATCCTTGTTGTTCACGCGGCAAAATATGCGACCATCAATAGCAGTCAGCGAGTCAATACCGCGACGGGCAATAATAGTAGCCGCTGCGCCAGTTGAAGCTGTCGAGCCTGTTCCCCGACGAACCAGTAATTGGGGATGCCCACAGTTCTTTGCATTTGCAACAACATAAGCCCCAGCACTTAACCAAGCAAGTGCCGGTTGA
>JBBSBS010000593.1:0-3674 GCA_038251045.1 Aggregatilineales bacterium
TCCAGTTTTCAAATGACCCATGATCGAATTGCTGAGCCTGTTGCGGGGGACGGAAATATTTTTCGCGGTACTGAGGATCGACGTTTGCCTCCCAATCCATCAGGCTCATGATGTAATCGATATCACGTTTTTTATCATCAGGACAATTTTCGACTAGGAAATCATAAGAATAAACTTCCCCAGAAGTTACATTTTCGTAAACGGAGTTCACATCACTGTTCCACTGTGGTTCGTAGGTCAGATAGGAACCGGGAGCATGCAGTACGCCCGGCGGAGTGTACCAACCCGTTCCCAGCTGGAGGCGGAACGCCCTCGAGAGTTCGGTGATGCGGGTGTCGCCGCGTTCAAAATTGAGCAAACGCTGCCGAACCTCATCCTTTGAAACCATCGGGTCAAAGCCAAAATATGTGACCGGAAATTCCCCCGGATGGTTGTTTAGCTGTGGCGGGAAATAATATGCTTCCGGCTTGCCTTTACGCCCGACTCGTGCCGCTGATTCGTCATTCAGATGCAGATGGAAAAACAGCGGTGGTTTGTAGTCAAAAAACTTGGAATACATCGGCCATGTGCCGTATTTCTGATGGAGTTCCTGCCCGATGATGTCCGCGCCCATTTCCTGTATCGCATCTCGCAGCGAGAATTTCTCCTCGCCGCTCTCACCGGTGTTGACGTAGCTAATGCCCTCATCCGGCGGTGCCAGTGGGCCGTTCATGGCGGCAATGACCGACGAGAACCAACGCTCCTTAATTGAGCCACGCGCTGTGCCGAGCGCATAGTAATCATCCGGGTGTAGACGCAAACGACGACCTGCTTCGCTGAAACGGCGAGGAACAAAAACTGGATTTAGACGGAAGACTCCTGAACCCTGATCAAAAGTTTTGCGTATCGATTGGGTTGATACCGGAAGAGTAGTCATGAAGTTTTAGTCCGCCCTAAACAATAAATAATTTAGACCGCTGGTGGGGCAGTTGATGCCCGCTGAATGAGAACTGGTTCAATTAAGTTAACAGAAACTTCGGGCTGATTGCCCTGTATAACATCGAGCAAAATCTGTATTGCTTGAGTCGCCAAGACTGCAAAGGGTTGGCGAATAGTAGTCAGTGCTGGAATATGATAAGCTGATACCTCAATGTCGTCTAAACCGATGACCGAAATATCTTCGGGTACGCGTAAGCCCGCTTCATAAATGGCTTGAATGGCACCAATGGCCATGCGGTCATTTGCGGCAAAAACAGCGGTGGGAAGGAGAGAGGAGCGCAGCATCTTCTGCATAGCTTCATACCCTTCTTGGCAATACCAATTACCCTCGAAGAGCCACTCGGATTTCAGACTCAGACCGTGCTCTTGTAAAGCTGTCTTTAGGCCAGTCAAACGCTCTCGTGCTAGGCGCAGACGAAGTGGGCCACTGATATGCGCGATTCGGGTGTGGCCTAATCTCAGCAAATGCTGGGCGGCTAAGTATCCAGCTTTCACATTGTCAAGCGTCACCGACAGCCCCTTGTAGCTTTCAGGAATACGGTCAATAGCGACGAATGGGATTTGAGCGTTTTCCAGCACGGTGCTGCTGTCCATATGATCTTCGGCAGAGACTAGTATTACGCCGTCCAGCCCTCGTTCAGCAGCCGCCTGAACATATTTCACTTCTCGTGCGGGATCATCGTGCGTGTTATGTACCGTTAAATAATAGCCTTTGGTTTGGGCGAAATCCTCGGCTGTACTGGCTATTGTGGCAAAAGATGGATTAGCGATGTCCGAGACGATCAGTGCAAGTGTGTGGCTCTGACCTGTACGCAGACTGCGCGCGACACGATCAGGGCGGTATCCAAGCTGGTGAATAGCGTCCATTACGCGCTGACGTGTTTGAGGTGTTATTTCCGGCTTATTATTAATGACCGCAGAAATAGTTTGAATCGAAACGCCAACACTTTCGGCGACATCCCGCATGGTTGGGCGTTTTTGTTTGCGTGATGCCATGAATTCTACTTTATCCATTTCTTCGAAATAATCTGCATGAACGTTCTGATGATCGATCACATGAACGTTCATGTGAAAGAATATGCTAAGTCTTGGTGTTTGTCAAGTAACATAGACCTTTCGATTTCTATTAGCGGATGAAAAGACTTTTGCTCATGGCATAATCTTTCCGCCAAGCACACAAGGTGAAATCAACCCACAACTTTAATGGCAGCAATAGCCGGCTACCTGTATTGCTTCGCCGACTGAACCGAAGTCGGCCGGATGTCGCTTGCAACGGCTTAGAGCACCGGAGGACAAATATCTAACGGCGAGATTAATTTTTCTGGATTGAATGGTCTGGACAGAATAGTCGGAACGGGCTGTTATTCAGGAATACACCATGCAACCCAATGAATCCCGACATAGCATCTCATGTGATCTCTCTGACACAAATAGTCGGCATAGGAATCTCCCATTAATGACATACAGGTCGACTTCATGTACCTGCCTAACTGCAATCTCGCGCCAAGTCTGAATTTTGATTGTTGCGTTCGTTTGCATGGTTCATGGCTGTATGTCGCCCGAACTGATAGTACATTTTGGTTACAATCTGAAGAGAAACTGATTGGATCGACATTAATTCGATAAAGGAACGTAAGTATATTTACTGTTTTCAAATACAGTACAATATAATTGTTCGAACGGGTCGCCGTACGTATCCTAGATATTTCAAACTCGAATTCGCAGTTTACCGAGTAGCTTACCCATCTCGACCTCGGCTTATTGACCCCGCAAAGTTAGAACTTCAGACAAAAGTGATTGAACTTCGCTCAAAAGGCTGGAGTTTTCCAGTCATCGCACAGCATCTAAATATCAGTGTTGGAACTGCATGGAATATAGCTAATAGCAAAATCCAAAAGCTCTTTAAATATTGATGATACGAGACTTGAATGTATTTCTAGATAAAACTACAAGGGCTTTATATGAGCATGCACACTGATTGTCGTAAAAATTTTCAGCCGTTTATAACCCCGATATTGCATCTATTCAGGCTCTAAACTCCATCATTGAGCCTAGATTAACATGTCGTGAGGTGGTTTATCTGACTTTTTCAAAACTCTGTTTTGATAACGTAGACACTTTAACTGCTACCATGTGACGCAATTAAGTGCTTCTACTACTACGTACTGAGATCAGCCGAATCTACGTACCATCTCGACATTAAACTACCTACTTCCCCTGATTGCCGCATTTGACCGTTGCCGTAAAGTGTGCATATCGACCATGCATTCAAACAAGTTCATAAGTTTAGGAGTTGATATGATGATAAAACAAGAAATTGGGGCCTCTGTAGCGTTAATGGATGAAAGTAAAGTGCAGGCTTTGCAAGCCAGTTTACGCGGTACGCTCATCCGTCCAGGAGACGAAAACTATGCACAAGCATGTCGTGTGTACAATGCCATGATCGATCGTCACCCTGCATTAATTGCCCGTTGCACCAATGTGGCTGACGTAATTCATTGCGTTCAGTTTGCCCGAGATAATCAGGTCATTCTTGCAATACGTGGTGGTGGTCATAACGGAGGTGGTCTCGGCACATGTGACGATGGCCTAGTAATCGATTTGTCACCGATGAAAGGGATTAGAGTCGATCCCGAAGCCCGTACCGCAAGAGTAGAGGGTGGTTGCACCTTGGGTGATGTGGATCACGCCACTCA
>JBBSBS010000594.1:0-3669 GCA_038251045.1 Aggregatilineales bacterium
AAATGAAGCGCGTCACTCCATCTCAGGTTTTCCAAAAGGCACTCATAGAGAATATGACGGCCTTTGATGCGTATGTATGCTTTGTTTCAGTGGTTGATGGAACATTATTTTATTGCCCCATGCTGATGGATGGCTCTCCCGATACAGAGGACGATGGTCAGATAAATTGGGGGGGGAGTTACAGCCCCGGACAGTCAGGAATATCTAGATGTAGTCAATGCTCATTTCCACACGAATTACCACATGAGCCAATTTGCAGGCAGATAGTCATGTGTAACACTAATCGTCGATTTGTTGCCATTTACAAAAACCATACAGCCTCCCACACACAACAAGATGTTGAAGTGAGGAAGGGTCATGGTGTAGACACGCAGACACATTAACAGCAAGATACTGCGAGACCTCATCTTGTAGAAATTAAATCGTGTTGACACGTTCACCTTGCGACGTGTAATCATAGCAACATGAAGATTATTGCCATATTGTCGCAGAAAGGCGGCGCAGGGAAAACGACTCTCGCCATTCATCTTGCGGTTGCCGCAGGCCTACAGCGGCATGAGGCCGTTATCATTGACCTGGACCCGCAAGCCAGCGCCACCAGTTGGAAAGACAGCCGTGCCGGAGATACCCCCGTTGTTGTGTCCGCGCAGGCCTCTCGGCTTGCTACGATACTAGAAGCTGCCAGGACAGGCGGTGCAGACGTTGCGATCATAGATACCGCGCCGCATTCAGAAAGCGCCTCGCTAGCCGCCGCGCGTGCCGCTGATTTGATTCTTATTCCGTGCCGTCCCGCCATTCTCGATTTGCGTGCCATCAGCAACACGATAGATATAACCCGCATAGCCGGTAAGCCTGCTGCGGTCGTACTGAATTCCGTTCCGCCGCGCGGTAGCCTTGCGAAAGATGCAGCCGCCGCCGTTGCTAACTACGGTTTGAAAATCGCATCGGAGCAGTTCACGCAGCGTGCCGCTTTCATGCACGCGCTCACAGGCGGGCAGTCGGCACAGGAATTTGAACCAAAGGGAAAGGCAGCCGGTGAAGCGAAGCGCCTGTATGCCTGGACATGCAAACAAATGGGGATGAGTGATGGCAAAAACGCCAAGCCTAGCAGCGGCGCTAAATGCGGCAAATAACAAACCGACTATAGTATCCACAACCGCAGGACCCGCAACCGCAAAGCCACGGGGAGCGAAAGCGCCAGCGCCACAGTTGAAGCCAAGCCGCGTGGGAAAGAAACCCATCACCGGGTTTTTTGATCCCGCCGTATCACGCCAACTTAAACAAGTGGCACTTGACCAGGACAGCAGCATTCAGGAGTTAATGCGCGAAGCACTCAACGATCTCTTTGAAAAACATAATAAAAAGCCGATAGCATAGGCGAGGGGGCGGAAGACACCTCGGCACGTCGCTCAAGCAAGTCATAGAGGTAACAACACCTCAAAAGGGTGAACCCTCACCGTGTAGACACCTCTACACCTGAACACTACGAGTTGCCGTGTTTTATGGATTGGGATTCCGCGTATAGCGGTTCTTGCAAAAGCCGATAAAGGCCGCATCGGGGTCTTTCAGTACTGGCTTGCCGCTCTGCACCCAAAACGCTTCCCATTCTCGCTGAAGAAAATAGATGTCATAGCCAGGCGCGACCGTTCGCGCATCGTGGTAGGTTTCGGCATCGAGGACAGGGAAGACATGATGTTCCATCAGGGGAGGAGCTTTCATTGTACTCCGATTGGTAAAGCAAATATTCCGCCCATCAAAGGAGACCGCATAGTCCGGCATATGGCTATGTGCCTGGTCTTCGTCGCAGATGATGGTCACCAGCCGCCGAAATTCCTTGTTAGTAGACGCCGAGCCGCATTTCTTGCGTAGCATTTCTAGGGAAATCAGCCATTCATCCTGTTTGCCGCAGTGCTTGCGCGCGAGTTCGTACATGCGCCTTTCCAAAGGTTTGCGCAGCCGAAAATAGTCACGGTGCAGGGTCAATACCTCTTTTCCTAGTACCGCATTGAACACCCAGTCCGACAGAGATACCTTAATCTCGGTCATGCGACCCGAGTAGGTACTTTTGATAATCCGCCAACTATCAATCAGACCAAAGCCCGAAGTAATTTCTTCTCCTTTGGTCTTGATGTTGGTGCGGATGCGTGTACCGCTCAAGCGGTCAAAGGCAGCAATTAGTTGCTCATAGCCACGCCCATCGATGTTTCGATTGGTAGAAACCAGGAGGTCAAAGGCTTTCAGGTGCAGTTCTTTTTTCGGCTCACCCCCTGCGTTCATTTTGGCGACAAGCTGGCTAATGCAATAAATCAGAATGTCTTTGTCATGAATAGTCGCCAGGCCGAGCACGCTCGGGGCAATCGTCACGGAAACGCCATTGTGCTCGTACTGGCGAATGCTGGTATCTGGCTTGGTCGAGAGGGAAAAGATCGGATGCTCCATGGACGCCATATCATCCTTGGGAATAGCGTCCATGACGTCGCAGACGAAGAAATCCTGTATCGGATGGCGAGCCGGGAGCAGAGGCGTTCGTACTTTCGGGTTATCACCTATCATCCCCGCACTATCGTGCTTTCACCCACCGTTGTCAAGCATCGTGTTAGCACCCACCATCCCGATCCTTTCGTGCCTTCACCCACCGTTGTCAAGCGTCGTGTTAGCACCCACCTACGCCATTATTTCGTGCTTTTGCACCCCGAACTTCGTGTATATGCCCACCAGCTTTCGTGTATATACCCACCAGCCGCGAAAAACTGGGGCGAATTTCGGCTTGATTTCAGAGGATTAGACAAGACCCCAATTTCCGTAACACTAGTATTTAACTCAAGTATTTAACACAGAGGGACAGCCTGTGGATAACTCGCCAAATGAATGACGGCACTACGCTCCTAAAATACCTACCCTCCGCTCGCTATGGCTCGCTGCGCCCCACGCCTACGGCGTGGCCTAAACCGGAGTTCGCTACGCTCACACACATCTTTTCAAAATCTTACTGATGAAAGAAAAACAAAGCGGAGTTTTGCAGTGTTCATATCGGCAAAAACACTGTCCTTTGCACAGAGCAAAGGATGCATCTGTCTTGTAATCACGGAATTTTAGCTTCTCGTGCGCACAGGATAGGTCGCAGGGAGCAGGAACTATGATTTAAGAGGGTTAAGCTAATACAAGGAGCGTTGCATGGCAGAAAAGCAGGTTTTGGAAGACTATGCAGTACAGGGGATCACCCATGTGCGGCACAAACATGAGTATCCGACGTGGTTCCGAATGGGGGCAGCGGCGTTTCATGCGCTCAATGCCATCGTCTACGTTATTGGCGGAGTCACGATGATTGTCGGCAAGAATGCGATCATTCAGGCAGCGAGTCAGGCTGGCGTCGGGATTCAGGCACGTAGCAGTTTCGGGCAAGGTCTGGTCTTCATCGGCGCGATCTCGCTCTTTGTGGCCTTGGTGAATGCGTGGCTGGCGCTGTCATTCTTCAGCGGGCGGCAGCAAATCTACTTGCTTGGCATCCTCATCAACGGGCTGGCGTTTGCGTCCGTATTCCTGACACCGCCGAGCAGTCTGTTCAACTGGTTACAGATTGGTGCCTCGCTGCTGATTGCCGCGTTATTGCTGATCGATCCGCGCATCAAGGCTTTTTATCACCGGGGGCCGTTGCAGGACGCCTGGTGG
>JBBSBS010000595.1:0-3638 GCA_038251045.1 Aggregatilineales bacterium
TACCCGGTTTCGGCGAAGCGATGCGTGCAGTCAGCCTGAAATATGTGCCCACCGCCATCCTGTCACGTCAGGTTGGCGTGGTGCGCGGCAAGAGTTTGATCCTGAATCTGCCCGGCCAGCCCAAAGCAATCAAGGAAACGCTGGATGGCGTATTTGCCGCCGTGCCCTATTGCGTGGACCTGATCGGCGGCCCCTACATGGAAACCCGGGAAGAAGTGATCAAGGCTTTTCGGCCCAAGAGCGCCCAAAAACCAGCCCTTGAATAAGACGCCTTAGCCTCGGTTCTCCGGCACACTCAACGACAACCTGCGAATGACCAATCCGCATGCCCGCTTCGACCAGATCGAGATCGACGAATACAGCGAGGGACTATCCGGCGGGCAGAAGCTACGCATCACCATCGCCCGCGCGCTGCCCAAGAAGGCACCCGAGCATGCCTCGCCGTGGGCACATCTGAAAAGGCAGATCTTGCTGGGCAGTGAAACTTTCGTTGCCACCATCACCCCGCAGCTCAAAACCAATGAATCCGAAAAGGGAATTTCCAAGGCGCAACGCCGACTTCACCGGTCACCGCTAAAACGGCTGTTGGCTGGTGTCAAAATCAGGGAATCCCCAATCGCGCAATCGCCTGCGCCTATCTGGAACACGCCTACACCTTGGCCGAAATTGGGCGCGAAGTGGGTTTGCACTATGCAACCGTGAGCCGCATTATCAAAACTGAGGAATGAATGTGTTAATACAAGGTGTGATCTCTCGTTTCCTGTTACCAAGAGTGACGCTGGTCTGCTCAGCTTCCGGCATGCACTCGGTCCAAGACCTGCAGCTTAATAGTTGTATTAATTAATTGTTTTAGATGAGATGTTGTAATTAGTGAGGTCCAATCTCATTCGAGCTTCGGATAAAATTCACTAAATCATTAATTCTCATTTTTAAATCTAATACATCCAGATTAGCTTGGTGCTCGGATACCTTATGCGCTACTTTTACTTTGTCCGTTTTGGTTGTGCTTTTTCTAGTCTTAGAAGTCCTAAATTCTAGAGCGTGGTCGTATTGTCCTGTCGATATTAAGTCTATTGCAGAGGGATGTACTGATTTGACAGCGCTTAATAGAATTTCAGGGGGTATGTAATTCTCGATTTCCCGTCCCTTAGTTATCCAAGCAAATCCAGGCCCCTTATCGAATTCATCTCGAACTCTTCTCTTTGTGTCATTTATGTGTGATCGCGAAGTTTCGCGATCACTATCAATGACAATTGCTATATATCTATTTAGTCGTCGTAAGGATATGAATTCTGTTAGTTCTGGGTCATCTGCTGATAGATGGCTAAGCAATCGGCCCCCGTAGAACATTATCGAATAATCCGTACCCTCTTGCATATTCTGGTCTATTGCCTTAATCCAATGGTTTAGATAGAGTCGATCAGATGGCCCCTCGACCCATATCACGCAATTCGCTTGAAGTATGTCAGATGCTTGGTAACCTAGGTCAGCACATATTAATGATTTATCTGCAGCAGTATAGACAGGGTCGATTGTTGATTGTCCTTCTTGGTATCTGACATGGAAGATTGCAGCATCTGGCGTACCAAGCAAATGAGCAGAATGTGTTGTAATAAAATATTGATTGTCAGTTTTCTCATGCAAGTATCGAACAAGTTTTTTTTGTAGAAGGGGGTGTAAATGCACCTCTGGCTCTTCGATACAAATCACTTGGCTTGTAAGTGTTGTTGCCGCAGCGGCTAGGATGACAACTTCATGAATTCCAGTGCCTAAGGAGCTTAATGGCAAAACCTTGTTATCCATGTGCACCATGATCATATCGCGATCAAATGGAATTTCGATTCGGGCCGAATCATTCTCAGTTACTATTTGAAGAAATCGGTTTATTTCCTCAAATTTGTCTTTTAAATGTTGCTCATGATGTGGTGGGTTCTGGAGTTGGGCGAGTCGATTGATGATGCCATCGCCACTGTAGTCCGTATGCGTGCTTCCGGGTTCACCAATCTTCCTGGTGGCAGGGATTATGTCAATTTTTGGTATGGATAAGTGGTTAGCAAAATTTAAGGTCTTGATGCTTTCTGGTATCCAGTGGGTAGTTACGTTACCATTAATTTGATTTGTTAGCTGCATCCACATATGTCGCCATTGAGCCGCTGAAAATATGTTTGCATCGCTGATTTTTTTTATCTCGCTTTCAGGGACCATTAGGCTTTGCCCATTGGTGCGTTGCATCCAGGTTATTGTGGTTCCGTCGGTTAGTATTTCTGATTCAAATAGTTTTTTTATTAGTGTTACCGTTGTATCGTCATTAGAGATTGCTCGATATTTATCTAGCAGCGCTTGATAGAGCTGTCCTCCTATTGTTAATCCAAATTCAATTTTAAACTCTGCGTGGGTCGGTCCTCTGTGAGTGTCGATCTGCTTGAAATCGAGTTGATTGTTGTTTTGTTGTATTGAATGAATGGATTTTGCATACCAGTTTGAGAGGAAGTTCAATATATTTGATTTTCCTGAGTTATTTTGGCCTATTATCAAATTTATTTTTGCGCATGGTCCGATACGTTGAACTTTTGGTCCGAAACTCCGAAAACCTGCCAGTCCAAATCCGTCAATCCATATACTCATTAATATACCTCTGTTAATTTATCTTTATACTTCAGCAAAGATACAGATTATTAATCGAGGGGACAAGATTACTGCTTGTTTTTCAGATAGTGATAGCTATTGTGGAACTGATATAGAAAAAGAGTTCGGAAAACTGACGCTTGAACAGTTTCAACTCGTAAAGGGGTCACATCTTGTAAGGCAACATTGTTGCACTAAACTCATCACATGAGTCGTCCTCTTCGTATTGAATATCCTGGCGCGATTTACCACGTCACCTCGCGTGGCAACACGCGGCGCAGAATTTTTCTCTCTGCACTGACTTTGATCGTTGATCGTTTTGGCTGGCTAAACCATACCTGCTGCCGAATGGGAAATCACGCTCATCTTCTTTTCAAAAATAGCAAAGACATACAGGTACTGTTCAGACCCTGGCGTTGGTGAATACCTGCAAAAATCGTATCGTCTGCATAGCGGTTCATCTGTCTTCGTGTATCTAAGTGCGGTAACGCACAGATAACGCGGCTGCAATAAACTAAATTGCAAACGCTGCTATGAATAGCCATACGTAATGGTTGGCGATTTGTACGACACTTTATGACTTGAGGAGAGAAATATGTCCCGCATTACACGCACATTGATGGCGCTATCCTGCACTGTCGTGGCAAGCCACGCGCTGGCCGCCGACCTGGATACGCGTTTGTATCTGACCCCATCGATCAATTTCACTACTACCGATAGCGACTGGTACCACAAGCAGGGCATCGACAATGATTTCGGTTTTGGTCTCGGAGTCGGCAGGGCAATCAGCCAGAGCTGGAATCTGGAATTGAATGCCAACTACGCTGCGTACAACATCAAAAATTCGACGGGTACGCTCAAGAACACCGGGCTGGGGTTGGATGCGCTGTACATCTTTAATCGTAACGCCAGCTTCACGCCTTATGCGGTGGTTGGAGTAGGTGGCGTGCAGACGCGTGCGCCAGGCATTTCCGAAACCAACTGGGCGGCTAACGCTGGTGTAGGCGCAATGA
>JBBSBS010000596.1:0-3611 GCA_038251045.1 Aggregatilineales bacterium
CCAAGTCTTTAATTGCATTGCCCGCAAATGGCTATCCTGAGCAAGGCTATTGGAATACGCCGCGTCTCTACACCATTAAGCTCCCCAAAGAAACCGATTGGAGACCCGACCAATCGACTCTGTTTATGAGCCGTGTCGTTCAGCTTGGCCGTGTTATTTTGCGGATCAAAGGCACACGCGATGAAACTGTATGGCAGCTTATTGATGCGAATACAGAAGTGCTTCCCGCAGATGAAGTCAGGCGCGCCATACGAAGTGCTTTTGTTGAGGCTGACGTCAGTGAGCCTGAAATGTGTTTTGCCCCACCTATTGACAACGGGTTCTATCGCCGTGTGGATTTTTACCAACAAACAGATGAGTTCCTGAGACCTAGTTTGCGGTCGAATGATATTCGCCAGACTGATCCGCTTATAGGAATTGTCAACTCTTTTGTGAATCTTCAGGAGCGTGAGTGGGTTTCCTATTCACTGGCGTTCGGGGGAATGGGTGGTCAGATCGAGAAGCTTCGTCAGACCGGAATTGAGAGCATCACTAAGAGTAAAGCAGGAGCAGTGATGTGGGATGTGGTTGGCGCTGTGCTGTCCGAGAAAAGTATTGAAGGAGCCGGTGGCGCGGCGCTAGGGGCGGCCATTGGCGGCGCAATCTGGGGCGGACGACCCGCAAAGTACGATGCTGCGACCATGCAGGCTTGTGCCGAGAAGTTGAATGAATTACTGCCGATCCGCTGTTACCTCGCAATTGAAGCCAATTCTCCCTCCTCAGAACGCCTCAATCACTTCGAGTACATCTTACCCTTCACCCATTTTTCAACCGAGTACCAGAAGTTTACCCACACCAGTGAACCTGTCGTTCAGATTGCCAACGCCGCGATTGAACAAAGAACGAATATCCTTAACCTGTTAGTACACCTCTTGACTATTCCTCTGCTCCCGCTTGACATGCGTGCCTGCGTGTTTGTTACGTCTGAAATGTCAGCCTTGTGGCACTTGCCCCATGCCGGAATGATCGCCTCAGAAATCGTATGGAAAAAGGGCAAACAAGTCGCTGCGCCACCTGCATTTCGTAAGGCGACAACTGGGGTCAAGCTGGGGACAAACAGACCGACAGGTAGTGACATTTATCAACCAACATCTGAACGTATTCTGCATACGCTCATTATTGGAAAAACGGGTACAGGCAAGACGACCCTTCAACTCGCTCAAATTCTTCAGGATATTTATGCGGGGAAAGGACTATTTGTTCTTGATCCAATGGGGGGAATGATCAAGCAGATATTACGGCATGGGGTTCCTGTTGAAAGAGTGAATGATGTGGTGATCCTCGATATTGGCTTTCGGTTTGCCGATCAGGAAAACGCATTTTACCCCCCGCCACTCAATCCTTTGGCGAAGCTCAATGGTGTTCATAACAACATGGGTGTCAGCGACTTCGCTGCGATACTCGGAAAGCTGTATCAGGATACCAGCCAAACCCGTTGGATGCAGACGATACAATCGGCACTTGAGTTGCTTACGGCTGAAGAGCATCCCATCATTGATGATCTCTTGAAGGTGTTCGATGATCGCGTGTATCGAAATCAGCTCATCTCGCATTTTGGTCCCCGTGTTGCCGAGAAGTGGGCAAGGATTGAACGCAGTGGAGGACTGAGTGAAACCAGTGTTCAGTCGGCTTTGTGGCGGGTTAGCCAATTTCTTGACATCGACATTGTGCGTGCCAGCACATGCCACCCTGACAAATTGGATTTGTTTACGCTCATTCGCCAAAACAAAATCATTCTGGTTTCGGTACACGCCGATGAAGCGCTCGTTCCCAAAAGCGCCCAGAACGTGTTAGGCGCGATCATTCTTTCGCAAGTTCAAATGGCGGCGATGGCAGGCGCGGTTGCCGATCCGATGAACAACCCATTTATGGTATATGTCGATGAAGTTCAAGATTTTGTGACCCACTCCCTTGACGAATTGGCACGCCAAGCGCGTCAAAAAGGCTTAGGACTGGTGGTAGCTACTCAAGACACATCAACTATCGCCCCCAAGACTTTGAAGGCTTTAGAAAGCAATATAGGCACTCTAATCGCCTTTGAATGTAACGCCGAGGATGCAAAAAATGCACTTGACCTGATGCCCGGATTTTCCGTTCCCGATTTAATGAATATGGGACGATTTCAGGCAGTTGTTTCGACCCATTCTCCCGATGGTATGAGTCGAGCAGCATTTAGCCTCGACCCCTTACCTTTCCCAGATTTATCAAATGACCCTGAGGCTCCTTCACGGGAAATGTATCTGCGGCACAAGTCAGTTGTGAAGTATACCCGTATGCCCTATGATCAGGTTATAACTTTCCTTGATGCACGCTATAGTCAGGAAGAAAAACCGCCTCAAAAAGAGGATGAACAAGATGACTTCGGAAATCCCATTACCAACTGAAAAGAAGCGGCGAAAAAGCCGCTTCAAACGGCGTCTCGTACCCAAAGGCATGATTGTTCAAGACCGCGACATTGAGGTACTTGAGGCTATCTGGCGCGGCGGACGACTGACGCAAAAACAAATCGAAATCATGTATTTCGGCTCATATAATGCGTGCTTTCGTCGCCTAGATGTCCTCTACGACAACAAATTTGTGGAGCGGTATTTCATCAATGCCGCAATGGGCGAACCCAGCCCCACATTTTACGGCATTCTTCGCAAAGGGGTTGACCTTCTGAAAGAACGTAAGGGACATAACATCACTTGGTACAACAGCAGCAAAGATGTCACTGATGCCTACCTTCGTCACGCTCAAATCGTCAATAATGTGTGGGCAGCAGCACAAGCCGCCTGCACCAAGCTCAACTTCATCTTAGAGAACTGGTACACCGAGCGCGAAATTAAAGCCAACTATGACCGAGTACGGATCACCACCTCGCATGGCGAGAAGAAAGAAGTTGCGATTGTCCCTGACAGCGTATTTTCGGTGATTGCCTACAACATGCGCTTTTGGTTCGCGATTGAGGCTGACCGAGGGACTGAGGTAGGGGAGACATGGAGAAACAAAATCCGTGCCTATAACGCTTGGATTGACAGTGGCAAATTTGAGAAACGATACTACGATAGCCGAATGCGCGTGATTACCATTGTCCGTACCCGTTATTCCGGTGTCAAGCGGCTTGCCAACCTGAAGAAAGTGACAGAAGAGAGTGGGGGAGCCAAACGGTTTTGGTTTACGGCTTTTGAGTCAGTTGATTTGACACAGCCCACGAGCATCTTTGAAGAATTAATTTGGCAAGTGGCAACAGAGGAACAAGGAGAGCGATTGCTAAAGCCTCCGCAGCCGAAAGGCCACTAAATCTAGTGGCCTTCAAAGCTATCTCACGACTTCACGGCGGAACTGCCATTCCACTTCATAATCTGAGAAACCCGTGTGCCTACCATGTGGAACAGGGACATGGTTCAAGAGATGATGCTTATCGACAAAATGACCCTTGTGAAAACCCGTAATCGTCAACAGGTATGCTGTTCTCATGCCGTTGCGCCTAGTGGAGACCAGATGGCAGTAGTCACCACACCATGCCTTATGTGCAGGGGTAAAGCATGGAGGTGTTCTTTCAAGGGGCAACCTTTATTTTATCATTTAAG
>JBBSBS010000597.1:0-3608 GCA_038251045.1 Aggregatilineales bacterium
CAACCCGCGCATCGCCATATTGGCGAACGGTGAAGAAGAAGGAAAAGGAAATCAACTGACACATGAAGCCGCTCAATTATTAAAAGCATCCAAGCTAAATTTTACCGGCAACATCGAGCCGAAAGAAATGTTGCGTGGGGGTGCTGATGTCATTGTGAGTGATGGTTTTGTGGGTAATATTGCCATCAAGTCAATTGAAGCGATGGGCAGCGCTTTGGGAAACCTGATTCGTGACGAAATTCGCCGTGATCCTGTATCCACTATCGGCGGCTTATTAGCTCGTGCAGCCTTTCGCCGCGTTTACAAACAGATTGATCCATTTGAGATTGGCGGCGCGCCTCTTTTAGGAGTCAATGGTGTTGTTATCATTGGTCATGGACGATCTAATGCGAAGGCAATTAAGAATGCCATTCGTCAGGCTCGCATGGCGGTGACTGGGCGTGTCGTCCAGTCAATTTACGAAGGCATAAAAGATGCGCCGGTTAACAACTCCGGCGCATGACAATTGAGGAGTATGAAAGAGCATGGAACTATTACGAAATGGCCGCCCGCGCGTAGTTATTACCGGTTTGGGGTCTGTAACTGCACTGGGGCCGGTTAAAACTTTGTGGGAAAGTTTAAAGGCTGGCCGGTCTGGCATTCGTCGCATCGAGACCATTCCCATTGACCACGTATCGGTACAAATTGGTGGCGAAGTTCGCAATTTTGACCCGACGGAATACATTGAGCGTAAAGAGGCCCGCAGAATGGGCCGCGCCTCGCACTTTGCTGTTGCTGCGGCACAACAGGCGGTTGAAGATGCAGGTCTGAGCGCCGAAAAAATTGAAGCTATTGGTGAACGGGTCGGGGTTGTGATTGGTTCATCACTCGGCGCTCACGAAATGGCCGAACAAAGCACCTTTAAATACAAGACATCCGGTTACACCAAGCCTAATCCGCTTTCGCTCATCAATTCCTTACCGAACATGCCTGCCCACTATGTCAGCCGTTTTTTGCGTGCATTTGGCCCACTCAACACACCTTCAACAGCTTGTGCTGCGGGTACGCAATCAGTTGGTGAAGCCAGCGAACTCATTCGGAATGGCCGTTCAGACATTGTAATCACGGGTGGTGTGGAAGCAGTTTTACAGGATTATGCTATTGCTGGCTTTGATGCTATGCAGGCACTTGCCAATGAATATAACGATAATCCCACTGCGGCCAGCCGACCTTTTGATGCCAACCGTTCCGGTTTTGTTTTCAGCGAAGGCTGTGGCATTGTTATCATCGAAAGCTTGGCCCATGCCGTCAAACGCGGCGCGAAAATTTATGCGGAAGTCTTAGGCCATGCCTCATCTTCCGATGCTTTCCACATTGCAGCACTTGATCCCGAAGGCAAGGGGGCAATCCGTGCCATGCGCTGGGCTTTAGACGATGCTCATCTCAACCCAGAAGATATACAGTATATCAACGCGCACGGCACGTCCACCAAAGCCAATGACGCAATGGAAACCCTCGCAATCAAGCATATTTTTGGGGAACAGGCTTATAACATTCCCATAAGCTCCACCAAAAGCATGTTAGGTCATGCGCTGGCAGGTTCAGGCGCTATCGAGATTATCGCTTGTGCGATGAGTCTGGTCGATCAGGTCATTCATCCCACAATCAATTACGAAACACCCGACCCGGAATGTGATTTGGATTACGTACCAAATATCGCGCGTGACGCCAAAGGATTGAAATACATTCTATCCAACAGTTTTGGTCTCGGCGGCCAAAATGCATCCATCGTTTTGGCAAGTATCTAATTTGCTCTGATACCGCTCACATTGAATATAACGCGCGAATAACTGGTTATTCGCGCGTTATTAATTTGTGTTGCGCTATAATACCTGCAACGGCTGAAAGTAACGGAATGCTTTGGAATTGCGATGAAAGAACAATTGCAGACGATTGACGAGTTGTTAGCAAGAAACGATGTTCGAAAAGCAGAAACCCTGATTGCTAAGGCATTGCGCTTGGATCTCGCTGATACAAATCGTGCTCAACTCTTATTTCGTCGGGCGCGTGTTCGTCTCTTACTAGGCCGTCCAGAAGATGCTCTGGACGATTTACAAACGATTCCCACGCTCACCACTGAGAACTTAAAATCTCCAGCAATGCTTGAACTCCTGGGGGATATTTACTTTGTTCGCTTTGAGTTAGCAAGCGTTGGATTCGCAGATCGGAACGATACCCTCCGTGCGCAAGAATGTTACAATGAGATTATTCAGAATGCCCCTAGATATAAAAATTTAGGCTGGATCTATTATCAGTTGGGACGCATTTGGATCACGATTGATGAAACCGAAAAAGCTGTAAAATGCCTTCAGCAAGCACTCATAAGTCCCAGCCATATTGGCTTTCTGACTGCCTATTGCTATGAACGACTTGGTTTTATTTCGTTTTACGAACATCGCGACCTTGAATATGCGCTTGCTTTTCTCAATCGCGCAGTCGATACCTACCCATCCTATTCGGACAAAGCGTGGCTTATACAAGTGCATATATTGCGAAGCCGCGTTTTACGAGGCACTCGTGATTATGAAAACGCCTTAGCGGCAGCTAAAGACGCGCTGTCAATCGTATCAAATCACGCCGAAAAACGGCACAATTTCCCAGAAGCGCTGCTGAGTGTGGCTGAGTTGCTTGCTGAACTCGAAAATCGAGACAAGGAAGTCGTAAGCGCATTACACCAGTTCGTCCAAAGCGTAAAAAAACCACTTGGGGTTGATGTCACATGGTCGCGAGTCAACGAGATGCTGGGAAATGCTTACTTTAATTTAGGACAATATGACAGCGCTATTGCTGCCTATACAGCAGCACTACAATTCAATCCCGATCATCCCTGGGCATTGTCAATTTATTATCGGGTTGCCAAAAGTTATTATCAGCAGCGCGCGTATAACGACGCCATTAATACCATAAATCAGATGCTCGATTTGGTTTCCTCCGAGGATCAAATCGTCAATGATTACCAAGTGTACGATGTCCTGGGGAATGCCTATTTTGCTTTGGGGCGCTATGAAAAAGCTGTGCAAGCCTATCAGATCGCGCTTCAGATTGCGCCGCCCAATGCTGATAATGTTGGGCAGATTAAATCCTATTATCAATTAGCGTCTGAACGAATCTGAAATTTCACAGGGGAATATATTGATGCTGACGGAAGTAGTAGTCGTGGGTGGTGGTCTGGCAGGATCAGAAGCCGCTTGGCAGCTTGCCCAACGAGGATTTCAAGTCAAACTGTATGAAATGCGGCCAGCCATGACCACTGGTGCGCACGTTTCCAATCAATTGGCTGAATTAGTATGTAGTAATTCGCTGGGTTCAAAACTGCCGGATCGTGCATCTGGTTTGCTTCAAGCTGAGTTGAATATGCTCGGTTCGATGCTCATGCGATGTGCCGAGAAGACCGCCGTGCCTGCCGGTGGGGCTTTAGCGGTTGACCGGGAAACCTTCGCTCAACTCGTAACAGAAACTGTTGAATCGCATCCTAATATTGTTGTGATTCGCGAAGAAGTACAATCGGTCCCGTCCGCTCCAGTCATTATTGCAACTGGCCCCTTGACTTCTAAGACATTGGCTTCAGA
>JBBSBS010000598.1:0-3604 GCA_038251045.1 Aggregatilineales bacterium
ATTTCAAATGTATCAATTGGGCTTAAGGCAGGTACATTACCATCTGAATTGATTCCCATTACATTTTTCAGATATGAAAGCGCTTGATCGTCGTCATGCAATAGGAGGTATCCAGCCGTTGCGGATGGCGAAATATGAACTGAATGATTTCGTTCAAGGACGTGATCGTCCGGTTTAACAAACGTCCGCATTGCTTCTAAGGAAAACGATAGGGATGTTGTGCGCCAATCGCGGTTGGTCTGGCTCAGCAGCGCCGTAACTTTTTGCCGGTAGCGCCCCCCAAAACGTACTGGCGGATGCGGTACATCGAGCCCCAGTATGGTCGCTTCTTCTGCCAATGAGGCCGATAAAACTGGAAAGCCAACCGTGTCATTGTCATCCCGCCCTAGCTTCCCGATCAATTTCCACAGCGCGGCCTCACCCCGCTTTATGCGCCGTTGGTCACGCGGTTCACGTCCAACTTCGCGCAAAGCGACAATGGCCGCCAGAGTCGATATAAAGCGGTCATGGTAATGAACAAGCGGTGCGCCCCATGTACCATCTTCGTGTTGGTTTTGGCGCAGCCACTCCAGCGAGTTCTCAAATCCGTGCCCCGGATAATGCGGAGCCAAACGTGCGACCCATGCCGTATCATATGCAACACCATCCACGCGTCCTTTGCCCAGTTCGGACAGGAGTGCTTGGATCTCTGTGGTTATATCCTCAATCTTGTAAGAACGAAGATTTGGAAGAGTGGTAGTCAACTTATGTACCTTGATTATTTCGCTGGTTACTACCCGAACTGTTTAGCAATGGCATTACAGACAGGCTTACAAGAACCGAAAGTACACCGTATTGTATACAACAAGACCTGCGGATACAAAAATTGTAAGATGTCTTGCGCGGGATTCTTACAAGGCCTGAAAGTGACCTATTATTCATCTTTTTAATAGACTGATAGGCATCCCATAAAAGCAATAAAAGCAGATAGAACTGAGCAACAATGAGCATCAAAATGAAAGTATTACCGGTCGGGGAAATTCGAAAGAAATCGAGGCAGAGATCGTTAAATTCAGGTAGGTGACCGTGTAACACCAGAAACCGGACATTCATGAACAGAAGGCAGGCTTTTGGGGTTATCCACAGAAAGCCTGCCACTCATGAATGGACTAGAGTACTTTTTCTAGGCCGATGATCATCTCGTCTACCGCCTGTTCAACCGTCGCATCGCCAACCAGAACCTTTTGGTAGGCGGGCAGCACGACATTTTGTGACCATTCCGCATAACCCACAAATGTCTCGCGCAAACGACCGATTTTGAGCGAGTCAAAAGCCGCACCATATAACTTGTTACCTGTGACCCGTGGATCATCCGCAATGACCGAAGAAGCCGGGAAGTAGCCGGTTTTTTCGAGGAATGCTACCGCCGGATCGGCCTCACCCCAGAAGCTCACCCAATCCCAACCTGCATCCACATTGTCGTCGTTTGACACACCGTTATATTGATAGCCGAGGTAGCTGATGGTATTTTCAGGCCCTTTGGGCAAAACGGCGGTCATGATTTTGTCACCGAGTGCGGTGCTCAGGTCAGTCAACGAGCCGGTATGATGGAATACCATCGCTGTTTGACCGATCTTAAACCCTTCCATGATGCCGCTGAACGAATCGCTGGGTGCGCTGGGTGGCACGACTTTGTGAACGGTGAACAGTTCCGACCAGAACTTAATCGCCTCGATGGCCTTGGGCTTATCTATCGCCGCTTTGCCATCTACCACAATCGGTGAACCGAACGCCTCCAGCATACCGATGACATAACCTTGTCCGCCGCCGCCGCCGCGCAGGCCAAACCCATAACGTTCTTTAGAAGGATCGGTTAGTTTGATAGCAGCTTCCTGAAATTCTTCGAAGGTTGTCGGCGGCTTGCTAATTCCGGCCTCTTCAAAGTAATCGACACGGTAGTACATCCAATCAATGAATGAAAAAGCAGGCACGCCGTAAATTTTTTCATCTGCTGTAATGCCCGTCCAGCAGTTTTCAGGGAATGACGTTTTTAAATCCCAATTGTTAATGCGGTCGGTAAGGTCTACCAGACTCTCCATACCGTTCATGTCTGGAAAGCGTTCTGGCGCAACCATGGTTGTATTCGGTCGCGAATCAGCCGCGACAGCCGCCGTGTATTTCGCCATGAAGTCGGCGTTCGGAATATTCTCTTGCGTCAGCTTAATATTGGGATATTTCTTGGCGAATAACTCCATCACCGCTTCTAAACCCTGAAATTCGGAATCACTGGTGAAGTGATGCCAGTAATTGATATCACCTGCCGCTTCTGCCTGTGCAAATGCAGGGAGCAGATTCGCCATTGCGAGACCGGCCCCCCCTGCGGCTGCTAACTTGAGGAAATCACGACGACTGAGTCCTTTTTTGGATTGCATGAATCGTTCTCCTTAATTAAATACTTTCTGTCAATAAGTAGCCAAACGAATAGCCCCCGGTTAGCCTTTCATGGCACCAGCAGTAATTCCACGAATAATGGAGCGCTGAACAACTGCGAAGAAGACAATGATCGGCAGGATGCTGATGATCCCGCCCGCGCTGAATGTCCCCCACGGCAGTTGAAACTCACCGATCATTAATTGCAGCCCAACCGGCCATGTCCGCGATCCCTGGCTGGTCGTCAGCATCAGTGCAAACAAAAACTCGTTCCATGACGCGATGCCGATGAATACCGCCGTCGCCACCAAACCGGAACGTGCCAGCGGCAGCGCAATCCGTACGAGCGCTCCTAGTCGGGTGCAGCCGTCAATCCGCGCTGCCTCTTCCAGATCAATCGGGATAGCATCGAAAAAGCCCTTCATCATCCACACACAGAAGGGCAGCAGAAATGTCGTGTAGGCCAAAGACAGGCCAAATCGTGTATCCAACAGACTTAGCCGCCGCATAATCACGAACAGCGGCACGATCATCAGCACCACCGGAAACATCCGAATGACCAGATAAAACTGTAAAATCCAACTCCGACCGCGAAATTGATAACGCGACAGGCTGTAAGCAGCCAGCGTCCCGATTGTCATGGAGGTGATCAGCGTAAAAATGGTCACGACCGTGCTGTTAATAATCAGTGTTGGGAAACCGGAGCGGTTCCAGATGGCGACATAATTATCGAAGGTAATACTCTGCGGAAGATACTGAAGATCAGCCGTAATAATATCAGTCTCGACCTTCAGAGAGGTTAGGAATGTCCAAATAATCGGGAACAGTGCAAACAAAACCACCGAACCGATCACAATATAGGTGATAACGTCTAACAATCGCTCGGTTTTGCGCTGATCCTGAAACATGCCCGGTTTACTCCTTTGTAACGCCCGAAACCTTGATGTAAATGACCGAGAACGCCATCAGAATGATGAGCATCACCACCGATAGCGCCCCCGCATAACCGAAGTCAAAGCTCTGATACGCGGTTTGGAATGCATACGACGACAATAATTCTGTAGCATGACCCGGCCCGCCATTCGTCAGGATAACGATCAAGTCGGGCGAGTTGACCATGCCAATCACCCGCAGAATCACCACCGCCACCATAATCGGTCGCAGCAGCGGCAGTGTAATATGCCGGAATTGTCGC
>JBBSBS010000599.1:0-3568 GCA_038251045.1 Aggregatilineales bacterium
CTCTTTCACAATGGCATAATACACACAATTGACGACTCTCAACCACAGGCCGAAGCCCTGCTTGTCGGTGATGACGGGCGCATCCTTGCCGTCGGACGGTTGGCGGATGTCGAAGCATCCGCCAAGGCTGGCACACAACGTGTTGATCTGGCAGGGCGCACGCTCATTCCCGGCTTCAACGATGCCCACGTCCACATCTGGAAGATGGGGCTGCTCCTTACGCGGCAGGTGGTCGCCAATAAAACCACCGCGCCCGACATCGAAAGCATCATCGAACGCTTCCGCGACAAAGCCGAGTCGCTGCCTGCCGGAACATGGATTACCGGACGTGGCTACAACGAGTCGGATTTACCGGAGCGTCGCCATCCGAGCCGTCATGATATGGATGGCGCGAGCCTCGACCATCCGATTGCCTTGACCCGCACCTGTGGGCATATGATCGTTGCCAATACACTGGCGCTGCAATTAGCAGGCATCACCCGTGATACGCCCAATCCACCCGGCGGTGTCATCGTTCGTGACCTCAATGGTGAAGCCACGGGATTGCTTCAAGAAACCGCGATGGGTTTGCTGACCAAAGTGATCCCTGACCCCAGTGATGCCGAAATGGCCGAAGCCATCAAAGCCGCTAACCAGCATCAGTTGAGTTTGGGCATCACCAGCGCCACCGATCCGCTGCTGACACCGCTGCATCTGCGCGTTTATCGCCAGCTTGACGCGGCAGGGGAGTTAGCCGTACGTGTCAATGGCCTACCGATCCGCCGACCTGATGGTGGCACGGAAACCTTGCCACTGCCGGAACATTTCGTCAGCGATTGGCTGCGGATTGATTGTGTCAAGTTCTTTGCTGATGGTGGCCTCAGTGGGGCGACTGCCGCCGTTAGTACACCCTATAAGGTGACTAATGATACCGGCGTGCTGCGTTTTGATTTAGCCGAACTAACCGAACTCATGTATGAAGCCCATGCCGCAGGCTTCCGCATCGGCACACATGCTATTGGTGATGTGGCGATTGAGCAGGTTTTGAGCGCTTACGAAGAATGTCACCGCCGCCTGCCGCGTCCTGACCTGCGGCACCGCATCGAGCATCTCGGTTTGCCCAACCTTGACCATTACGCCCGCTGTGCCGCCCTCAATATCATCATTGCCCCGCAAACCGTGTTCCTACCCGCGCTCGGAACTAGCTTCCGTCGTTACTTACCCGACTCATACCTCGACCACTGTTATCCGGTGCGCTCCATGCTGGATGCCGGATTGACAGTTGCCCTCAGTTCGGATGCGCCGGTTGTGCCGGATGATAACCCTATCCTCGGCATGAAAGCCGCTGTTGATCGCCTTGATTCATTGGGCGAACCGATTGCGCTTGATCAAGCCATTACAGCTCAACAGGCACTTTACGCTTATACGATGGGCGGGGCGATTGCCAGCGGCGATGCGGATAATCGCGGCAGCCTGACATCTGGTAAATGGGCTGACCTTGCCATCCTCAGCGCTGATCCCCTCACCACACCTGTTGCTGATCTGCTCAGCGTCCACGTCCAGCAAACTTACGTCGGCGGCAAACTGGTGTGGGAAGGGTAGACAATCAAAAAACTATCCTAATTTCTTGCCGTTGATAAGTGCAGAATGATTGTTTCTCAACTCAATCAAGTGTTTATATTGCCAATCTTTTTCTTTGGTGACTGCCGCATCAGCTGCTGCAGTGGCTCTATGGATAGCCTGTAAACCATAAATGGCAGCGCCAATGGCATGAGTAGGCACATGCGCAGTTGCCACTGCTTGACCTGCAGCACGAGCAGCCGAGCGCGCCGCGTTATCGTCTCCCACATCACGGGCAGCGGCATGAGAGTCAAGCGAAGCCTTGCGTATTACTGCCATCTTAAACACCCCTGTATTAATCCAATTTTGAAGGGTTTCGAGAGCTTGGCGGGGGCGTTTGTCGTCAGCATACTTTTCTTCAAAATATGGCATAACCCGTTCAGCGCAATCAATTGCCCAAACTGCCAATGTTTTGTGGTCAGTTTGGCTCACTAACTCCATGAAGTAATTCTTTTCCGTCGCAAGCGAAAATTTGAAATTTTTCATTTTGTGTTTCACACTCTCATCCGTAGTATTGTCAGTACTCTATTTCTCTCCATTGCTTCATTAGTCGGCGGATGAAACTCCAAATTGCCCTAGCTTCTAATGTCAATTTGTTCTGCTCAACAATGAGGGCGAGCATAGTTGCAGATGTATCTCTGGATATTGCGCCGTCGGATGGTCGAACAAATCCCTTGATAATCGTATTGCTTTCGCCAGATGGCTCTATTACGCCTCGAAAATCGAAGTGAACCCAAGACCCCTATTTCCTCGAACGAAAACAGGTAATTCCCATTTTCACGAGCAGTGATTTTTAACCGATTGGTCATTAAATTGATTGAATCCGTCATATATTATTGAGCCAATCTACAGTCGTCTGTGTTACCTTAGCGACTTGGTGGTCAATCTTTCGTAATAGTCTCCGTAATTGTTACCTGTTATCGCCTGTTTATCAGGTATCAGACCATAACGCTACATTTTGCCCGCCGACTCTGCTAGAATCACTCCTATAGGACAACTACTTTTACTGGATTGTAATGAGTCACAGACAGACCATTGACCTGAATCTACACCGTGAACCCCTGCTGAAAATTCTCACCGCTGTCGTCACCCAACCGGAATTATCGCGCAAACAACTTGAACAGTTGTTACGTGACTATCCCAAAGGCCATGACGGAACCTACAGCCGTGATGATCTTATCTTGGCTTATCGTGCCTTTGCTGGTGATACTTTGCCGCCATACGAACAGTCTGTTCTCGAACGTCTACGCCGCAAACCTGTCCGTACCAGTTCCGGTGTCACACCTGTCACTGTTTTGACCAAGCCGTTCCCATGCCCCGGTGAATGTATTTTCTGCCCAAATGACGTTCGGATGCCCAAAAGCTATCTCTCCGATGAACCCGGTGCTCAACGTGCCGAACAAAACAGCTTTGATCCCTATTTGCAGACTTATACCCGTCTACAAAGTTACCACAACACCGGTCATCCCACCGACAAAATTGAGATCATCGTCCTTGGTGGCACATGGTCGTTTTATCCCGAAAGTTATCAAATCTGGTTCGTCAAACGCATCTTTGATGCCATGCACGACTTCGGCAAAGGCGTTGATGGTCGCCAAGCCGTCGAAGATGCTCTACTTGAAAAGTCGCAGTTGCATCCTGACCGCAACACCACCACTGCCACCATTGACGGTCTACACATCGAAAAACGATACAACGCTGTCGTGCAGATGGTCTACAAAGACGAAATGCTGCGCTCAACCGATCTGGCACAGGCCATTGGTCGTGGTGAACTTGAACGCTCACCGGTTGATGAATATGCTACCTGGGAAGAACTTGAAGCCGTCCACCTCGAAAATGAAACCGCACCCTGCCGCAGTGTTGGCTTGGTCATCGAAACCCGCCCCGACCACATCAGTGTTGAAGAAGTGCTTCGTGTTCGTCGGCTCGGCTGTACCAAGGTGCAGATCGGTTTCCAGAGCCTCAATGA
>JBBSBS010000600.1:0-3552 GCA_038251045.1 Aggregatilineales bacterium
ATTGGCTCACCGCTATCAGCGCAAAATTTAGGAGTAACCATGTCCAAGCAAGAGTACGTCGACAGTCAACTTTACCGCATCCGGCATTCCACAGCCCACATTATGGCTGAAGCTATGCTGGAACGCTTTCCAGAGGCACAGATCGCGATTGGCCCACCGATTGAAGATGGGTTCTATTACGATTTTGGATTGCCACAAGCACCATCAGAAGAAGACCTGAAATGGGTCGAAAACCGGATGAAGGAAATTATACGGGGCGGCTATGACTTCAATGTGAAGGAAGTCTCACCGGATGAAGCCTTGAAGTTCTTCAAGAATCAGAAGTACAAGGTGGAACTCATTAATGATCTGGTGAACGGGCGTGTGGATGAAAACGGCAACGAGATCGCCTCACCTGCCGAGGTTATGACATTCTACACACAGGATACATTTACGGATTTGTGTCGCGGGCCGCACGTCAAGAACACGAAAGAGATCAATCCAGATGCAATTAGCATCACATTTAAGCCGATTGCGGGTGCTTATTGGCGCGGCGACGAAAACCGCGAACAACTGACACGGATTTACGGAACAGCGTGGGAAACACCGGAGCAGTTGCAGAACTATCTGGATCTGCTGGAAGAAGCCAAGAAGCGCGATCACCGTATCATCGGAGAAAAGCTCGGTTTGTTCACGATTAGCCCACTGGTGGGTAAGGGTTTGCCGTTGTGGAAACCCAATGGAGCGGTTCTGCGCGATACGCTGGAACGCTGGCTGCGGGATGCCCAGATTGAGAATGGATATTTGCCAGTGGTGACACCACACATTGGTAACATCAAGCTCTACGAAACATCCGGTCATTACCCGTACTACAAGGACAGCCAGTACACACCGATTGACGTGGATGACGAAAAATTCTTGCTGAAGCCAATGAACTGCCCACACCATATCATGATCTATAAGAGCGAAATGCGTTCTTATCGCGATTTGCCGATACGCTATGCGGAATTCGGCACAGTGTACCGCTATGAGCAGTCGGGCGAGTTGAACGGTTTGACACGGGTACGCGGCTTCACGGTTGATGATGCGCATCTGTTCGTTGCGCCGAGCCAACTGCTAGAGGAGTTCAAGAAGGTTGTCAGCCTGATCCAGAACATTTTCAACTCATTGGGGTTGGTTGATTTCCGGGCACGGATAGGTACACGCGATCCCAAGAGTGATAAGTATGTGGGTGAAGATGAGCTGTGGGGGAACGCAACAAGCGCCATCATCCAAGCCTGTGACGAACTTAAGCTGCCGTACACGATAGAAGAAGGTGAAGCAGCGTTCTATGGGCCGAAGCTGGACTTTATCGTGCGGGATGTGCTGAAGCGCGAGTGGCAGTTGGGGACGGTACAGGTGGATTACAACCTGCCCGCCCGTTTTGAATTGGAATACGTTGCGGATGATAACAGCCGCCAGCGTCCGGTGATGATCCACCGCGCACCCTTCGGCAGTATGGAGCGTTTCATCGGCATCTTGATCGAACACTTCGCCGGTTCATTCCCGGTGTGGCTGGCTCCGGTACAGGTGATGCTGATTCCAGTGGCTGACCGTCATGTAGAGTACGCCGAGAGCGTGGCGAAACAACTGCGTAAGAAGGGCATCCGCGTGGAGATTGACACGGGCAAGAACCGCATGGGCGGCAAGATCCGTGAAGCGCGAGAAAAGCACATCCCGTTCATGCTGATCGTGGGCGATAAGGACATCGAGGCAGGCGGAGTCAGCGTGCGACTGCGGACGGACGAGGACTTGGGCGCGATGCCCGTGGCAGACTTCATCGAGAAAGCCATAGGGTTGATTGAAAGTCACTCGCTGGAGTTGAAGTAAGCGCAGCTCGATAATCTTTAAAATCAGGGCAGTTATTAACTGCCCTGATTTTTATGTAATTTGGGTGATCTTTCGATGAATAATTTGGGCTCAAAGTTCACTTTGTTTTTTATATGTATAATGCTGCTTGGTTGTAACGTTTCATTGGTGCGTGAAACTATAGCTAACAGAGTGCTCCCCTTACCAACGGCCTCCCCTTCCTACAAAATTCTATCTATCAGACGATCCCTTATTTCTGCCGATAGCGACTGTAAATTGCCGTGTTTTATGGGATTAAAGGCAGGCGAAACATCATTAAGTGATCTTGAGAAATCATTGGTAAGGGTTCAAAATACTCCTTTTATACTAACTTATTTTGATGGCGGAGTAACATATAACACTAGCTTGTCTCAAAAAGAAAACGGGTCTCTTTTAGCGGGTTTTACCGCTAGAAATGATCACTTAGATAGCATAAGTTTAATACTCTCTCGCTCAAGTGATTGGCTTCCTAAAAATATATTTTTGCTATCAAACGTATTAGATGTGTTGGGAGAACCTGATAATGTTTATGTTGCAATTGCTGGCCCACCGTTAAGTTTCACAATGGTCGTGGTTTATAATCGCGCTGGGGTGATGATCCGTTACCAGGCCTATTTTAAAGAATGGGTTGCTAAACAATTAGAAAATACAGATGATCCTTTCTTAATTTGTTTAGTCCCAAATCTTGTAGACGTAAATTCTCTTTACGTATGGCTTGTAAATCCCAAGAGCGGCAATTTGGTAGAAACCCAACTTCCTGATTTACATGATGACAAACATGAAACACGCCCATTTTGGTCAATAGAGAAAATGGTCGGAATTAATGAGCAACAATTCACCAGATTTTTTATTGATAACCCTCAAGGTTGTTTGGAAGCGCCATCTCTTAAATAGCTACAAGCAGATGGATATGTATTCTAATTCGATTTAAGGGCTAAATGCTAGAAATATTGAGCCAGCAAGTTTATGATATTTTGGGGATTTACCCCCAAAAAATTTTACCTCTTTCTGGTGGGTGTATCGGAGAGGTCTATCGCGTGGAGTTAGCGGATGGTCGGGTGATGGTGGCGAAGGTCGCGGATGGGACAGGAGCGATGCTGGCGCTTGAGGGGTACATGCTGCGCTATCTGCAGGAACACAGCCGATTACCTGTGCCGGAGGTATATCACAGTGCAGATACACTATTGTTGATGGAATATATCGACGGTGAAAGTGAACCGGATGCCGCAGCACAGGAACATGCGGCGGAACTGCTGGCGGATTTACACGGTGTGCGTGGGCAGGCATTCGGGTTGGAGCGTGACACGCTGATCGGTGGGCTGCATCAACCGAATCCGACCTACGAAAAGTGGATACCATTTTTCGGCGAGCAGCGCTTGCTGTATATGGGGCATGAGGCGGCGCGGGTGGGTCGGCTTCCGGTGGTTGTGCTGAGTCGGCTGGAACGAATGGCGGGTCAGCTAGAGAAGTGGCTGATTGAGCCGGAATATCCGTCGCTGATTCATGGGGATATGTGGACGACGAATATACTGGCGAACGACGGGCGGGTTACAGGTTTTATTGATCCGGCGATCTATTACGCACATCCTGAAATCGAACTGGCGTTCAGCACGTTATTTAGGACGTTCGGGCATCCGTTTTTCCGGCGGTATCATGCACTGCGCCCGATTGACACGGGATTCTTTG
>JBBSBS010000601.1:0-3550 GCA_038251045.1 Aggregatilineales bacterium
GAACAGTGTGAAAATCGCGGCGCACAGGTCATCGCCAGCACCGATATGAACACCATCTACGAGGCCGATCTCATCCTCACCGTCACCAGCGCGGTACATGCCGTCATCTACCCCCAGCATCTCAAACCCGGCTCAGTCGTCTGTGATGTGGCTCGTCCGCGTGATGTCTCTAAACAGGTCGCTGCCCAACGTGACGACGTGCTCGTCATCGAAGGTGGCATGATCGAAATCCCCGGTCAGCCTGATTTTCACTTCGACTTCGGTTTCCCCCCGCGCATGGCCTACGCCTGCATGGCCGAAACAATGGCCCTCGCCCTTGAAGGCCGCTATCAGGATTACACCATCGGTAAAGACATCTCCGAAGAACAGGCCAACGAAATCGGCGCAATCGCCACCAAGCACGGCTTCCGCCTCGCCGGTTTCCGTAGCTTTGAAGCTGAAGTCAGCCCACAGGCCATCTCCCTCGTCCGTGAACGCGCCTCCCTCACCCGCAAAACATGGTCACCTGCACCCTACCCACAAACCTGAACCCTTACTACAATGGGCGCATCTGACCGCCTATTATGAGGGTTCGCACCAGTCAAAACCCTCTTTAAACTCACAAACTTATGCGCCGTATCTCAACCCGCCAGCTCTGGATTCTCACACTCGTTTTACTACTCATCGCCGCCAGTCGTGCCATCCGCATTAACGACTTCCAACTGGATAACGATGAAATCTGGTCGATCTGGCAAACGATGGGTACGCCCCAACAAATCATCCAGTGGACATCCCCCACCGAAAACCCCCTCTACTTCTTACTACTAGGGGCGTGGAAAACAGTAGCAGGGTTTGACCCCTTTATTCTGCGCTATTTATCGCTGTTGATCTCACTCCCCGGCACTGTCTTCATGTATCGCGCCATCCGTCGCATACAAGGGCATTCAGCAGGCATACTCGCAGCCTTGATTTATAGTGTGCTTGGCATCAATATTTTTCTCAGCCTCTACGCCCGCAGTTATGTAATTGCTTACACTGCGCTGCCGGCTTCCCTATGGCTCATCCACCGTTACTTTGATAAACCCCGGTTCAGTCGGGCACTCCTTTTAGCGCTAACCTTTGCCGTGCTCTACACTGCCACGATCACCATTGTTCCCGCTTTCATCCTACTCGGGTTATATACACTCTTTGTTTATCGAAGGCGTATCCTCCTCTGGTGGCTGCCCGTCATGATCCTCCTATTGCTCACCCTTCCGGATATCCTCATTAACAAACTCCAACAGGTATCCAACCATACCGCTGCCCCTCGTTTAGCTGTCCTACCACCGTTACCGGCTGCCGCCTTTGATTTGTTCGGCTATCTCACCTCCAGTCCGATCTGGTTTCTAATGCTAGCGCTCGCCATCATCGGCCTTATCATTAGCTGGCGCACGCCCAAACGTAATCAGGCTCAACTAACAACCATCATCTTTTGGCTGGCATGGGTCATAGGTGTACCCATATTGCTCTACTTACTCGAACCCCGTTTGGGATTTTATGCCCTTAAACGGTATGCTTGGTGGTACGTTTTTGGCATCGCTATTTTCACGGCACTGGGAATCGTCCGCCTTCCCCAAATCGGACGCAGGTTCACGGCGTTGGTTTTTATTCTGGTTGCATTCCTGCCCCTAAGACTGAACGACTTCGGTTATATCGTTACGCCGCTGGGCGAAAACCTCAAATGGCTCACCCAACATATCGAAGCCAACGATGCCCTCATGCTCGACCCCAACATCAGTTGTAACTTCCCCGAAGAATGGGATTACTATCGCCAGCTCTACTTTCCCGCTGGCCTGCGTTACGTGGACCAACCGCAGGATGCACGCCGTTTGTGGTACGTCGCCTCGCGTGATCTCCCCAGTCAAGAAGTTGAAAAATCACTCGCCAAAGATCATCTACCCGGTCGTTATGTCGGGCCACCCGGCTGCTTCTTCCGCCTCTACGAAGCCCCGCCGGATGCTGTCGGCGTGCTCTATCCCAACGGTATGCGCTTTCACGGTGCAGAAATCATGGATGGTGACAAGCCCCTCAACGGCACACCCGTCATGCGTGAAGGCCAAATCTTCCGTGTGCGCCTGTGGTGGTCGGTCGATAAACAGGTTGATCTGGACTACAGTGTTAGCCTATCGCTCTCCCGCGTCGTCATCGAAAACCAATCCGACAGCGCCCCGCAGATTGTTTATCCCGAAGATGCCCCCAACGAAACAAGTCGTTGGCAGACCGGTCAAATTTATGTTGAAGAACGTGACCTTCAAATCCCCTATCCCTACTCACGCGGTGGCTTGGCCCTCAACATGGCTCTGTACTGGTTTGGCGATAATCAGCGCCTAACCGCTTCCGGTGTCGCCGCTGATGGAAACCGCTTCCTCAAGCGCATCGAGGTCGTGGCATGGTAGCCGCCAAAATCGATTGACAATCTAAACCATCTATTAACCTAATTTCGTCGTATAGTGAAGTAATCTACAGCTTGATCGCTGGCGAATGTAACGATTCGCCAGTATTATGGTTACAGTGTTGTTACAATAACCCTACTTGAAAGATTCGCGGGGGATCGTATGAGCAAAGGTCGGATTTTAGTCGTTGAAGATGATTTTGATATTTCCAACATGCTGCGGATTTATTTCGGTGGTCAGCAGTATGAAGTCCAAATCGCCCCGCGCGGGGGTGACGCGCTGCAAATGACCCGCAAGCAGCTCCCTAACCTGATTATTCTGGACATTATGCTGCCGGATATGAATGGTTATGATGTCTGCCGCGAACTCCGCACCACCAGCCGCACCAGTCATATTCCCATCATCTTCTTGACCCAAAAAGATGAACGCAGCGACAAAATTGCTGGCTTGGAACTGGGCGCGGATGATTACATCACCAAACCTTTTGACATCGAAGAACTCAAACTCCGTGTCCAAAATGCCATCACAGCCGCCAACCGCACCACCAACACCGACTCGAAGTCGGGTCTAGCCACCGGTCGTTTGATCGAAGACCATCTGCGCGACTTGATGCGCATTGGCTCCCAATGGACGTACATCGACCTCAAGATCAACCAGCTTGACCCCTTCAGTGAAGTCTACGGTTTCGTCGCTGCCGATGAAGTCATGCGCTTTATGTCGCTCATGATGGGCGAAGTCGTTGATGAATATGGCACGGCTGATGACTTCCTCGGTCATCCCGGTCGCGACAACTTCGTTCTCATCACCCACAGCAACAATGTCGATGCTTTAAAAACGCGGCTGGTTGAAAAGTTCGATCAAGATGTGACCCAGCACTATTCATTCATCGACCGTGAGCGTGGTTACATCCTCGTGCCGGATAACGCACAGGGCGAACGGCAGGAAGCGCTCATGTCACTTTCAATCGGCTCGGTGTCCACCACCACCCACCAATTCTCGGACATCCGCGAGATCACCGAAATGGCCGCCGAGGATCGTCGTCGTGGCTTGGGGGGTGAAATTCCACCACCTATTTTGACGGCATGGTAGATATTGCTATCAAACGATTGCATCAACAGGGACGGTCATCGTCCCTACCC
>JBBSBS010000602.1:0-3547 GCA_038251045.1 Aggregatilineales bacterium
GCTGTGGACACAGAAAGAGAAGAGAAAAAAGAAATTCTTCAATCCCTCGGAAAACTTGGAATTGGCTACCTCAAAGCCCAGCAACTCATAGAGAAGCATGGTCACAAACGAGTAACTGAGGTTGTGAACCACACGAGAGACCAAGACCGCAAGAATCCAGCGGGCTATGTCATTCGGGCGCTTGAGGAAAAGTGGTCATTCTGGTCAAAACCTGCAAAAGATGATTATGCCTGTGGTGACGGAAGAGCATACATTACAGGCAAGTATGCGGCGTTTATTAATCATTAGTACGTCTAATTAACGCAATATTGGCTTCGCATCTGAAAATATCTTCAAACATGAAGCAAAGTATATCCAGACTCTTATAGTGCAATTCTGGCATCTTCTGGCCTTACTACATCCCAAAGCTTAGTCCCTACAATACGGTCACCAATCGTTTTGTGTGTCTGAGAAAGGGAAATTATGAGTAAAAGCAACGGAGCACAGTTAACTGACAAGGTAGAAACTGCTGGAACAACCGAACAGGCAGATTTGCTCAAGCGCGGTTTGGCACAAATGCTCAAGGGCGGTGTGATTATGGATGTAGTCACACCCGATCAGGCCAAAATTGCCGAGGACGCGGGTGCCTGCGCAGTCATGGCGCTGGAGCGGGTGCCTGCCGATATTCGCGCACAGGGAGGTGTGGCACGCATGAGCGATCCCGATATGATCGAGAGCATTATGAAGGCCGTCTCAATTCCGGTCATGGCGAAGTGCCGCATTGGTCATATTGTTGAAGCGCAGATTCTACAAGCTTTAGGTGTTGATTATATTGATGAAAGCGAAGTCTTGACTCCGGCTGACGAGGCTAACCACGTAAATAAGCGTAAATTCAAAGTGCCATTTGTGTGTGGCTGCCGTAATCTGGGCGAGGCATTACGCCGCATCAGCGAAGGCGCGGCGATGATCCGCACCAAGGGCGAAGCTGGTACAGGTGATGTGGTCGAGGCAGTTCGCCATGCCCGACAGATACACTCTGAAATTCGCCGTTTAACCAGCATGGACGAAGACGAACTGTTCACATTTGCAAAAGAAATCGGTGCGCCTTATGCTCTGGTGGTGGAAACTGCTAAACTCGGTCGCTTGCCGGTGGTGAACTTCGCGGCAGGTGGTGTGGCAACTCCGGCAGATGCGGCCCTGATGATGCAGCTTGGGGTGGATGGCGTGTTCGTGGGCAGCGGCATTTTCAAGAGCGGCGATCCAGCCAAACGGGCGGCAGCGATTGTGAAAGCGACCACCCACTTTAATGATCCGAAGTTGTTGGTGGAAGCCAGTCGTAATTTGGGTGAGGCGATGGTGGGAATTAACGTGAGCAGTTTGCCGGATTCACAACGTATGGCGGGGCGTGGATGGTGAGACGCATCGGCGTACTGGCGCTCCAAGGCGATTTCGCCGAGCATAAAAAGGCTATTCAAGGCGTTGGCGCGGAGGCCATCGAGATACGGCTTCCCCAGCAACTTGATGGTTTAGATGGGTTAATTATCCCCGGTGGCGAAAGCACGACGCTGCGGAAACTGGCTGATATGTATGGCTTGATGGAACCGCTGCGCGCCTTTTCTCAGAAGCATCCGACATGGGGAACATGCGCCGGAGCAATCTTGCTGGCTAAGGAAATTGTGGGTCAAGAAGCGCATCTAGGCGTGATGGACATCACCATACAGCGTAACGCCTTTGGACGGCAAATCAACAGTTTTATGACCACACTGCATATCGAAAGCGAGGACTATGCGGCGGTGTTCATCCGTGCGCCGCTGATTGTCGCGGTTGGTGCGGGCGTTGATATACTCGCTACACTTGATGATGGGCGGATTGTGGCGGCTCAACAAGGGCATTTGTTGGCAACCTCATTCCATCCTGAATTGACTGATGATTTAGGATTTCATCGTCGTTTCCTTAAAATGATCGAGCGCTATGATTACGCTCAACCGTGATGCGCCGGAAACGCTGTATCAGCAGCTTTTCAATTACTTTAAGGAACAGATTCTCAGTGGGGCAATGAAAGCCGGAAAACGGCTTCCGGCGAGCCGTGCGCTGGCGGATGAACTGGACATCAGCCGTACCAGTGTGGTCAATGCTTACAGCGCCCTTGAAAGCGCAGGGTTAATTATCAGTCGCGAACGGCGGGGGCTTTTCGTAGTCGATAAGCTTCCAATCCTCTACGCCGAATGGATGCTGAGTGATGGCGATTTCATGCCATCGGCTGAATCGAATGTGTCCGATAATCAGGAATTTCCGTCGTTGATTAGCTTAAGTGTCGGCAGCTTGCCGGTGGATTTCATGCCGGTTGAGGCCATGCGCCGCGCGCTAAACGCCGTGCTAGATCGAGATGCCGGTGCAGCACTGGGTTATGAACCGACCGAAGGCTATAAGCCGCTGCGTCGCGCGATTGCCGACCAACTGCACTCACGCGGTATGCATGTCAAAGCGGATGAGGTATTGGTGACGGGCGGCTGCCAGCAAGCGATTGATTTGGCGGTACAGTCGCTCGTTCCACCCAATGGCATTTTGTTGACGACCGACCCGACTTATATTGGTCTAATCGACATTGCCCGCACACGCAATCTAGAATTGATCACCATTCCTTGGTCAGATCAAGGAATTGATTTGACCAGCCTTGAAGTGATTATCCGCGAACGACATCCACATCTTTTCTACTTAATGACGACCTTTCTCAATCCAACCGGTGCGGTACTCTCGATGCAGCAGCGGCGGCATCTGCTGACCTTGGCGGCGACTTACCATTTGCCCATCTTAGAGGATGGTGTTTACGATGGCTTTGATTATGAAGATGCAGGGCTGCCATCACTGTGGGCGTTAGATGAGACCGGAATGGTTTTGTATGCCAGCGGATTTTCAAAGACAGTCGTTCCCGGTACACGCATCGGCTATTTGATCAGCAGCCCGCAGTTGTATACCCGCATTAGCCGTGTGAAGCAGGCGGCTGATGTGTGTACGCCGGGGCTTAACCAGCGTGCCATGACTGAACTCCTCCACAGCGGGCAACTTAACGCTCATCTGGAAGTTGTGCGTCATGCCTGCAAGCATCGTCGCGATGCTTTGTTGACGGCGCTGAAACGTTATGCCAGTGGTACGTGGTCATGGACAACACCGATGGGCGGCTTATACATCTGGATCGAAATCCCGCAAACAGGTCCAACAGCGGTGGAACTACTGAAAAAAGCGGTTGAATTAGGTGTGGATTTTGCCATCGGAGCGAGTTTTTCGCCCAATGCCAATTGGCCTTATCATCTGCGGCTGAATTTTTGCAGTTACGCGCCACCGGTTTTAGAAGAGGGCATACGCCGATTGTGGAAGGCATGGACAACTTGTTAGTCGCTTAGTTATCCTGCGATAGGGGTTGCTTGACACTCGCGACATAAAATGAAGGGTTATTCTGGAAAGCTCCCTGGCAGACTGGACAACAAAAATAGTAGGGTTCGCCTTCATGTAGAATATGCCCGTAAGCTTGATGAGGCTGTATCAACGCATTACAAACAGGGTCACGGAC
>JBBSBS010000603.1:0-3545 GCA_038251045.1 Aggregatilineales bacterium
GATACTTCTTCATCCTCGGTTTCCTTTACGCTCGTGCTCTGCGTAGAGGAGACCCTACTTTCTTCTACCTGTCAATTCACGGCGGTCAGACCACTAGCCAACGAATACCTGAATGTAGTCCAAGTAAAAATGCTTGCATGGTGTGTTAGTTATTCCTTTGTAACTTGTCAGTGCTATTCAATTCGTTCCATGACCTCATCCAGCCAATCCAGTTCTGTCTTCAAATGCCGTACAAGATGGTCGATTACAAGTTGTGAACTTCCAGTATGTTTGGGGATGTGTTCTGCATCCGCCAATGCAGAGACGAGTTTATTACGCCGTAACTGTAAGAGGTCTCGTACCTCGTCTGGTGGAAGAGTATCCAAGAATGCGATGCCAATATCACCTGCAAAGCGTACAGGGTGATAGGTGGATATATTTTCCCTTAATAGGCTTTGGAACGCGGTTTCTCCATCAACAGTAAGTTTATAAACGTGCTTTGTGGGACGATTACCCTCTTGGTCTTCAGTATCATCAACCCAGCCGGCTTCTGCCATTTTCTCAAGTAAGTAATACGCAGTTGGTTTCTTAAGTTCCACACATGATGACATATTCTTGTTGATAAAATCGTGTAGTTGATATCCATGCATGCCTTCGCCACGTAAAAGCCCTAGTAGGAGAAGTTCACGATCCATATTTCCTCGCTTATTTAGTCAATATTGACTAATCAGAACTGATTATATTGTTTGGCTTGCGAAGTTGCAAGACCAAAGCCATGGACCATAAATTATGGCATAAAGTCGTATTGACAGTGTGATTATAAAGTGGGGCAATCGTTGGGCACGGGTGTTCAAAAACTGGTAGGATAACCTGAGTACTATCGGAGTCCGCCATGCTGAAATTGCGTTTTGGATATCTACCGCTAAGATTACTAGTACTCACTGCGTGGGGAATACTGGCAATCATACTAACCACACAATCTGATCGTGTACCGATCGTCCACTTGATGACCAGCACCATTGGTAATTCTGAAATCGGTGATGCTTTGGGACATGCGGGATTGTTTGGCGTTTTGACCTTTGCGCTTTACACCGCCTTAGCAACACGCTTGAAACGTGAATGTTCGCTTTTGCTGGCGATGGGCAGTGTCTTGCTATTAGGCGGCATCACAGAATTGTCCCAATTTGGGGTATTGGGTCGCGCTCCATCAGTGAGTGATTTACTCGCAAATTCATTGGGTGTTTTCGTCGTTGGATTTGTCCTGAGTTTTCTATCAGTTCTTCGTGCGCGTCACGCGTTGTAGATATGTGGGTATGTTCATCGTAAATCGTTTTACCAGCCTTTCGCGCCTTCGTAAATTCTTGTTGGCAGGCATTACTCTCATTGTGATCAGCGGACTCGCGGTCTACTTATGGCTGTTTGTTGACCTACCGTCGATTGACCGCTTGCAGGCCGGTCTAGCGCTGCCTTCTACACGCATTTATGATCGCAATGGACAACTTCTATATGAAATTCTTCCGCCAGAAGGCGGGCGAAATACAGCAATATCACTAATTGATATACCGCAGCATTGCTTGCAAGCGGTCATCGCAACTGAAGATGCTAATTTTTACAACCATGCCGGAGTTGATGTAACCGGTATTTTGCGGGCCTTATGGATTAATCTACGCGGCGGTGAAGTGATAGCAGGTGGCAGTACTATCACCCAACAGGTGGTTCGTAATCTTCTGTTTGATCCGGAGCAGCGTGCGGAACGCAGCCTGCGCCGTAAACTGCGCGAGATTATTCTCGCGCTACGTTTGCAAAGTACTTACAGCAAAGATGATGTGTTGGCATTGTATTTGAACCAGAGTTATTTCGGTAATTTGGCCTATGGCATCGAGGGCGCATCACGGGCATATTTTGGAAAACCCGCCCAAGAACTTTCTTTAGCCGAATGTTCGCTGCTAGCAGGTCTGGTACAGTCGCCAGTTGCTTACGATCCACTGACCAATTTGCAGGCAGCGATTGATCGCCGTGATTCCGTTTTAGAGCTAATGGTGAATAACAGTTATATTTCATCAGAAGATGCGGCGGTCGCCAAGCAAGACAAATTACAATTTGCTTCCAGCCCATTTCCCATCAAAGCACCCCATTTCGTGATGGCAGTCTGGAAACAACTACAGCGCGATTATCCTGATACCCTATATACAGGCGGCCTTGAAGTAACCACGACTGTAGATCTGAATTGGCAGAATAGTGCCGAAGCAATTGTTCGTCAGCAACTAGATAGTCTGAATAATCCAGTATTTGCTGGTAAAGTTGCTGCGAATGCCCACAATGCCGCATTGGTCGCAATCGACCCATTTAACGGGCAGGTGCTGGCCATGTTGGGTAGTCCGAACTACTTTGATGAGTCAATAGATGGTGCAGTTAATGCTACATTAGCATTACGACAACCCGGTAGTGCTTTGAAGCCATTTACCTATGCGGCTGCTTTTGATCCGGCAAAACCCGATCCTTGGACGGCAGCAACCATGCTGCTGGATGTGAAAACCCCCTTTATCACCCGTAAACTACAGAGCTATACACCGGCTAATTTTGGTTTGGTCGAGCATGGCCCTGTGCTTGCGCGGGAAGCTTTGGCTTCGTCATTTAATATTCCGGCGGTTGTGACTCTTGATCACATTGGTTTGCAAACTCTGGTTGAGCTGCTTAAAAAGGCCGGTGTTGAAACACTCGCACAGAACTCCAACATCGACTTGGCGATTACGCTGGGTGGTGGCGAGGTACGGTTACTCGATTTGACGCAGGCCTACAGCATTTTCCCCAATGGTGGTAATCGGGTGCAGCCCACTTTTATCCTGAAGGTCGCAGACCATACTGGACAGGTACTGTATCAGTGGCAGCCGCCCTCAACCACTCCAGTCATTGATCCGCGGGTTGCCTATGTCATCACAGATATATTGAGTGATAATGGGGCGCGGATACCCGCATTTGGCGCCAACAGTGCACTGAATATCGGCAGACCAGCTGCGGCGAAAACAGGAACGACGACCGATTTTCGCGATAATTGGATTGTGGGTTATACCCCTAATCTGGTTGTGGGGGTTTGGGTTGGGAACGCTGACAACACCCCGATGGTAAATGCTACAGGTGTGACCGGAGCAGCCCCGATATGGAATGCGTTTATTCGTGACGTACTCATCGGACAGCCCCAAGTTTCGTTTATCGAGCCACCGGGTATTGTTCACCATAAAGTATGTGCCACCAGCGGTTTGTTGCCGACTCCACAATGCCCACTAACGAAAGACGAAGTTTTTATTGAGGGTACTATTCCAACCCAAACTGACAATTTGTATCAGACGTTTGTGATTGACCGTCAAACAGGGTTTCTTGCCAACGATAACACGCCTGCTGAAAGCTGGCTGTCGCAAGTGTATTTGGTGGTACCACAGGAAGCACGCGATTGGGCTTTGCGAAACGGTATCCGTCCACCCCCACAGAATGCGCCGGTGCAAATAACAGATCGGAAAGAAGGATTACGGTTGCTTGCGCCTGATCCATACACAATATTCCAGATTAGC
>JBBSBS010000604.1:0-3541 GCA_038251045.1 Aggregatilineales bacterium
TAACAGCACGTTTTCCATCGAGCAAACCCGCCTGAGCTAACACAAACGCACCACTGCACACCGAAGCCGTACGTCGCGCATTTTTAGAGTTTATTCGCAGCCATTGTGCAAGATCTTCGCATTCGTCCGTCATCTGCACCATATATGGTGAGCCGGGAATGACGATTGTATCCACGGCAGCATTCATAAAGTTCGCTAGCGGTGCAGCATGAATTGTTACCCCTTCTGCCGTATTGACTAGACCTCCATCCAAACTAACCACTTGCGGGTTGTAGCCAGATAACCCGCGCTCCTCCATGTATCTAGTTGCCGCCCAGAACACGCACTGTGGCCCGCTCAAATCAAGCATGCCCACGCCCGGATATGTAAAGAGTAGTGTAAGTCGCGGTTGGTTGCTGGGTGTCAATGGAATTGGAGGTTTGTATGTCATATCAGTTCTACTTTGCCTTTACCAGTTCTAAATGCAAATGCCACCCGATATATTATACTGAAAATGGTTGTCACCTACCATCAGTTAACGAGATACAACTACCGCTCTATACAGGTATGAGTCCGAAATCGGAAATGGACTTCCAGTGCCTTATACGCGTGGTCAATTATTGTGAACGGACTTACTAAACCACTGTTCGAAGCTCTGGGAACCAATGCGCGGATTCGCTTCCGGAGTTAAAGATTTATCGTTCAATATTGCACCAAAGTAACGGGCATTCACATCTACTGCAACGGTGCGCGGATCATGGGTTCTGGTCAGAAAACGCTTGACCAGTTCAGCGAGGCTGACGCGTTCTGGCCCGGCCACTTCGAGGATGCCCTTTACCGGCGGACTCACAGAAATCTTGGCCAAGGTTGCAACCACATCATCGGCTGCAATCGGCTGGAAGAGGGCGGGCGACAAGAATACAACTTGCTCGACCGTGGCTGCATTGGCAATGCCACGCAGGAATTCGAAAAACTGGGTTGAACGGAGAATAGTATAGGGGATGGAAGATTCTCGGATCAATTTTTCTTGTGCCATCTTCGCGCGAAAAAAGCCGCTGGCCTGCATCCGTTCAATGCCGACCGTCGACAAGGCGACATGATGTTTTATGCCTGCCTTTATTTCAGCAGCAACGATATTATGTCCTGACGTTTCAAAGAATTCCAGAACCGTCTTGTCGTCGAATGACTGCGGTTTGGTCACATCGATAACTACCTCAGCCCCAACCAAGGCTTCAGCTAAGCCTTCACGAGTGACGGTGTTCACACCGTCACTCCGCGATGCCGATATGATGTGATGGTTGTTGTGATGAAGCAAGTCAACGAGCTTGGAACCTATGAGACCGCTTGCACCTAAAACTACGATTTTCATACCGCGCTCTTTCTACGTGTATACAAGGTGAATCACTTCATTCAAAGGCTAAAGACTAGGCGTTATTGAGGAACTTGCCGTTGGGATTTTTTTGGTTTTCTGCCCGCGTAATGAGATTGGCATGAAAAGCATATATGGCAGCTTCAGTGCGAGAAGAAACCCCTAACTTATCAAATACGTGAGCGATATGACTTTCAACCGTTCGTGGACTGATAAATAGTTCCCGAGCAATTTTGGCAGTTCGCCACCCTTGCGCGACGAGTGCTAATACGATTTTTTCTTGCTTCGTTAATTCAATTTTGGCGTTCATCGGTTGTCTCCTTTTAGGAAGAAATTAACTAAGACGCAGCCCGTGAAACAATGTAGAGTTCGGCATACTGCTTGGGCTGAATGACAAGATAATCTTATGGGAAAAGGATTTTGATAAAAATGACGGACAACCCTAAATTTCTGCCAGATTGGTAGATCACAACAGATTACGCTTAGTTTGCCTGTGTAACATCAGGAAAGTGCAAGACCTAGACAGCATGCACGGCTGATTCGTGTGCTGATGAAGGCAGCACAGTGTACAAGAAATCAAAATGAAATGTCGCATTATCATGCGCAGTTCAAGCAGTAAGCCGCCTTTTTAGGCGGCTAATTCCTTACTTCAGATCATGAGTAGAGCAAACGCCTCTTGAGAACGAGGATGTATAGCTGCTAACCAACTAAATCCGTCACCAGACGGTCGATGCTGTCTTCGACTCGAACGATACCAATTGGCGCATTTGGATCGCCGTCGTAACGCACAATGCGCTTGAATTGATCTGCCCATCGAATCGACGTAATGATCGTGGCTTGATCGGTCATGATGCGTTCCTCGTAGCTGTCATTCCACTTGAAATATCCGAGGATTTGTGCGGTTTGCGCGATGCTGCTGATCATTGATGCCTCTGTTTCGAAAACATGCACACCGATTTGATTCACATTCGCGATACCAGTGTAGACGACTGTGCCATCCTCGAATGCTGCAACCTTATAAACAGCGCCTGATCCAAAATTTGGCCCACGCTGCAAGGTGATGAGCGGCGATTCAGTGCCGTTTGAGATTGCAGAGATGTCTGGCTCAGTGCCTGTCCATAACGCTGTGTTCGCCATCTCGTCAATCCACTGTTCGAGAAATGGAAGCGCAAGCGGTGCCGAAGTATCGCCCACGTAGCGCACAATGCGATGTGTCGTACCGTCGTCATCCGTCACTGAAGTGATGATTGTCGGTAAGTCAGTCACAGTCTGCGTATCATAGGCTTCGTCCCACTCGAAATAACCTGCCTCTTTGAATGCCGCTACCATTGCTGCAACATTTTCGGGAGCAATCTCGCTGGTTTGTTTTCCAGTTACGGAGACAAAGTTTTCGCCTTCATAGATCACAGTTCCATCTACGAGAATTGTGACGGTATAGATTGGGCATGTTCCAAAACATGCAGTTCGTTCAAGTGTGATTGCCGCATTACTTTCGTTTTCCTGCGCATTTACCATCGGTATACCTACCACAATCAAAATCAGTAACCCTAACCATCTAAGCTTGTTCATGCTACGTTTCTCCTTGTGAGGCGCAGGAATCCTAGCGCCGCTAATGATCAATCTGTTTCGCTAAAGAATTTGTATAACTCGGCATAGGTTTCGTCGGGGGCTTCTTCAGCGAGATAATGTCCACAATCGAGGCTGCGACCTTGCATATCCTCCGCCCAATCGCGCCAGACTGCCAGTACATCGTACCACTGCTCTAGTTTCCCCTCATGCGCCCATAATGCTAGAACTGGACAGGTGATTTTGCGCTGACCGAAATCCACTTCATCATATTGATTGTCGAGCGTAGCAGCGGCACGATAATCTTCACACATGGCGTGGATCGTTTCTGGATTGCGAACACAGCGCAGATAGTCATCCAATGCTTCAAAATCGAATAGATTGCGGTTGGGAAAATAGAAGGCTTCGGGATTCGCGCCGATTATATTTTCTGGTAATGGATAGGGTGCTGCTAAAAAGAACCAATGCCAGTAACCGAGCGCAAACTCCATATTGATGCGGCGAAAGGCTCCCCCTGTCGGAATGACATCAAGCACTGCCAGCTTGAGTACCCGCTGCGGATGGTCGAGCGCCATACGGTAAGCGCAGCGTCCGCCACGATCATGACCGGCGACGAAAAACTGTTCA
>JBBSBS010000605.1:0-3535 GCA_038251045.1 Aggregatilineales bacterium
GTACAAATTGTCGAACGCAGCAGTTGGGGTGATCAACCCGGCCTCACGCAATGGTTCATGGGCACGGCAGATGGTGGCAAAAATACCACATGGAAAGGTGCGCTGCGGCGTGCTCTAGATAACGCTGCCAGCGATCTTGATCGAGCCTACGAAGACCTTATTACGCCACATGGTATGGACCCCTATGTCCTTCGCGATCAATATCTCCCTGCTGTCTTCGCAGGGCAAACAACGGAAGCATTTATTGCCGAACACCTTCCGAAGATGAAAGACAAGCAAGTCCAACAGTTAAAGATTCTGTTGCAGGCGCAGCGTCTTACACAGCGGATGTATAACAGTTATACCTTCACCGACAACAAACTTGAAGGTCGCCAGCCACGCTATGCCATCGCTTGTGCTGCTACCGCGCTTTCGCTTGCGCAGGAAGCCACAGGACGTGATATGAATGATCGCCTGCCTGCCGATCTTGCTGTAGTAACATCGCCTGATACATCAGTTACAGGTTCGGATATGCTGCAAGATGCCATTCGCGATTTCGACCTGTCCTTAATGAAGGTTTGACGAACCTTAACCCATACATACGATGTTTTAGACAATCGGTGAAGCATCGTATGTAGGAGATTTTCCTATGCTGAAACCGCCTAAACTCAACCCCGGCGATACGGTTGCCGCCATCACGCTCTCATGGGGTGGGGCAGGGTTGCTGCCGCATCGCTATCAAGCGGGTAAGCGCCAGTTACAGGATGAGTTCGGTCTAACGGTGGTCGAAACCCCTCACGCCCTTCGTGATCCGGATTGGATTAGTCGGAATCCACAAGCCCGTGCCGATGATCTCATGCAAGCCTTCGCGGATCCGTCTATCAAGGCGATCATCTCCATCATTGGCGGTGACGACTCAATCCGCATCCTACCTTATCTCGATCCTGATGTCATACGCGCTAACCCGAAAATCTTTATGGGTTACTCGGATACCACCGTCACGCATTTTGCCTGCTGGAAGGCCGGATTGTCATCATTCTATGGTCCTTCTTTCATGGCAGGGTTTGCTGAAAATGGCGGCATGTTTCCCTACATGGTACAGTCTTTGCGCCAAACACTTTTTTCAACCGCGCCGGTTGGACGACTCCAACCCAATACGGATGGCTGGACAGTCGAAATGCTTGATTGGGCCGAGCCTGCCTATCAAAATCGCAAACGACAGCTTAACCCTTCTACCGCATGGCGTTGGTTGCAGGGGCAGGACATACGGCGTGGTCACCTCATAGGTGGTTGTTTAGAGGTCATGGATTGGCTGCGCGGTACCGATTATTTCCCACCTGCCACCGATTGGCAGGATGCCATTCTGTTCATCGAAACGTCAGAGGAAGCCCCATCTCCCGATCAAGTCATACGTATGCTGCGCTCATTGGCAGCTATGGGCGTTTTCAAAAATCTGGCTGGTGTTTTGCTAGGTCGCCCCGGTGGTCATGTACCGGTCGAACGTTTTGTTGACTACGACGATGTTCTGCTCAAGTTTATCGTTGAAGAAGAAGGACTTCCTGATTTGCCCGTCGTCACCAATATGGACTTCGGTCATACCGACCCTATGTGTGTTCTGCCCTTTGGCCTGCAGACTGAAATTAATTGTATCGACCAACAAATTACCTTACTCGAATCTGCCGTCACCGCATCATAGGATCAGGATCAATTGATGGAACTAAACTTTTCATTGAGGGAATCATGAGTACAAGTCCGTTACGAATTCTAGGGGTTTTTGCCCATCCCGACGATGAAACATTTTGTGCGGGGGGTACGTTAGCCCATTATGTGGATGCCGGGGCAACCGTCATGGTTGTTTCAGCCACACCCGGCGATGCAGGACAAATCCGCGACGCAAAAATTGCCACTCGCCGCACATTGGGGAAAATTCGCGCCGAAGAATTGCAACGCGCTTGCCAAGAATTAGGCGTTCAGCACACCTTGTGTCTCACCTATGGGGATGGCACATTAAATGATGGATTAATGGAGAGCCTCGTAAAAGATGTTGCGCGCATTATTCGCGAATTTCGCCCCGATGTTTTGATTACCTTTGGCGATGATGGTGCTTATGGACACCCCGATCATATCGTTATTGGTGCAGCCGCCGACAAAGCCTTTTATTGTGCTGCGGACAAAAGTCAGTTTCCCGAACAAATCACCGCTGGATTGTCTGCACATACTACGACGAGTTTGTATCACAGTTATTTTCCGCGCAGCCCTCGCTTATTGTTGAATCACCTCTCTGAATGGTTGGTTCACCAAAGCGGTCGTTTCCACGGGACGACAGAATTTGTACATGGGCTTATGCTGTTTGCAGATGAGTCACAAGCTCTAGGATACACCAGCGATCATATCAAAATCGCATGGTATCCATCCGGATTCTATATCGTCGAGCAGGGTGAACCCTCGACCAGCCTGTATTTAATTCTTTCGGGTCGGGCTGAGATTTATACCGAAGATCCTGATGGAACGATGCACAAACATGCTGAAATCGGCACAGGTGATTTTTTCGGGGAAATGGGATTGGCATTTGACCGCCCCCGTAATGCCCATGTGGTCGCCTTAGAAAGCGTGAGTTGCTTGGTACTTTCACCCGGTGAACCAACCGCCTTTGCCGGTCGTGGTTCAAGCGCCCAGTACGCGGTTCATTCAGAAAAACCCGAGGACTCAACATCTGGCGCAACCACTTGCATTGATGTAACGGCGCACATCCCCCGTAAAATGGCGGCAATTGCAGCCCATCGCAGCCAATATCCCATCACCCCTGATATGTTTCCACAACCCATGTTAGAAAGTTTGCTGGGGAAGGAATACTTTGTGCGTATGCACCCATCATTTACTATGGAAACCGAACTCCACCCATAAAATGGAAACCGTGTAAATCGTGTCTACAATGCCTGTGTCGAAATGATGTATTTCGCAGTCGCGGCGTTGGTTGCCAGCGGCACATTATGGACGTTGCAGATGCGCAGCAAGCCTTGAATATCAGGGTCATGTGGATTTGCGGTGAGTGGATCGACAAAAAAGAACACCGCCTCAATTTTCCCTTCAGCCACTTGTCCGGCAATCTGTGCATCGCCGCCCAATGGCCCCGAAAGCATCTGTCGCACATCCAATCCACATTGATCTTTCAGCAGTTGACCGGTTGTCTTTGTAGCCACCAGATCATAGCGTTGCAGAACTTCTTTATGGGCTAACGCAAAGGCCACTATATCGGCTTTTTTTCCATCATGTGCGATCAAAGCCAGCGTCTTTAAGTTGTCGGTCATACATCTGCCTTAAGGTTATTGTTTGCTTAAAAAGGCGACCAATAAGGAGTGCCGCTGGCTCGAAAACCCGTTAATATCGCACCCGGTTCGTGTCGCCCGTCCAAAAATACTAAGTAAACATCATATGTCGAACTGGTAATATGCTCGTAGGCTACCGTCGAACTATCCGGTGACCACGTAAAATTCCCCGATGTTTTGCCTTCAGTCAATTGCGATGTTGTGCCACTTTGCAGGTCGAATAACCACAA
>JBBSBS010000606.1:0-3534 GCA_038251045.1 Aggregatilineales bacterium
CTGTCATTTGCTCGGCATCTTTATGCGCCGCCATTGATACCTTTTTGTGTCCGGATGCAGTTGCCAGTGCTTTGAGATCCAGCGTCCGATCCGCCGCGATCAGCGCCAGCAATGGTTTCTTCAGGTTTTCGACAGGCTGCACCACCAATGTCTTGTACACCATAAAAGCGGGCACACCCAAAATATCGGCGATCACCGCCGCGTCCCGTTCAGTGTCGGGGAACTCGGTCACCTCATAGGGGATGTTGTGGGTTTCCAGAAGCCGCATCGAATTTAGTTTTTGTGCCATGTGATTGCCTGCGCTGATTGTCTATAGCTTATGCGTTAGTCACTAAATGTACGGTAGCGGTTTTTTCTTCGCCGGGTTGCAGGATGAATATACCACTGTTGTCGATATGGTTTGCAAACAGGTTGAACCCGTCGCTAACGTTGGTCATCGGCTCAACGGCATAAAATGGCTGACCTTCCGGAGCATACAATAGAATATGCTCAAACAAGGGATCAGCATACATTTCAAGCGTCGTTTGATATTGTGGATATTTCATACGAGCAGGAGCCTCATCAATCCGCTTGGTCAACACATCGTTGATGTTCGCATCACCTAGCGAACGCATCTCCCGAAAATCCAGCCGTGCTGGCAGCGCAACCGCCGCATCAGTCGCCATATAGTTTGTGAGTTCAAAATAAGCGTTGCAAGGAACCTGCACATGTGGGGCATTCTCGCCCTGTGGCTTCACAAAGTAGGGATGATGCCCGAAACCAGTCGGGAAGGGGCGTGTATCTTCGTTTTTGATCGCCAGCATCCAGATGAAAGCTTGCCCATCCAACCGATATTCAGCCTGTGCTGAAAATGCGAACGGCCAGTTCATATCAGCGAAGTCGCTGGAATGCAAACTCATGCTGACATGCGTTGCGTCACTTGACCCGATTGTCCAGTTACGATTGCGGACGTTCCCGTGCCGTGCTGTGCCGTCGTCTTTAGTAACTCTTAGCTGATAAGTCTCCTCCCCGAAACGCAGCACACCATCTTTAATCCGGTTGCACCACGGCAGCATGATAAAGCTGCTGCAATTGCTGGAGTTTCCATATTCACTTTCAGGTGTCGGTCGCATTACATCTACCCATATGTCGTCGTGCTTCACCCGCCCAAAGGCGATAGACGCGCCGGTTTCCGGTAAGATGCCCGCCTGCCAATAGTCATTTTGCAGTGTAATCAAGTTGAAATCCTTTGTCGCTTATCATGTATTTTGAGAATTATTCTGGCGGTATTGGCTGTCTTATGATTTGTATTGCCGCAGTGCAATCCGTCCGATGATCTCCGGCACAAGCGTGTTGCCGAGCATAATCAGTCTGTCGAAAAAACGCACCACCACCGAGCGCGGATTACCGTTAGTTGCCTGCACGATAGCAGTTGCCACCTTTGCCGGAGTCATCGTCGGCAGGCTCTCACCGCTGCGCTTACCCAATCCCAACCGATTCTGATTAAACTCGGTTGATGTTCGACCGACCAGCACATCCGTTACCTTGATGTGTTCGCTTTCCAATTCCAACCGCAGCGAGTGTGCCAAACTACTGACGAAGGCTTTGCTGGCGGCATAAGTCGCGGCATACGGCGCGGTCAGGTTATAGGTCACGGATGAGACAATCAGGATGTGCCCACCGCCGTTCTGTCGCATCGCGGGTACTGCGGCCTGAATGCTGTGCAGCACACCATCAATATTGGTGCGCAGTAATGTTTCCAATCCCGCCCAATCGGAATCAGCAACCGCGCCGCGATGCCCGACACCCGCATTCGCCACCAGAATATCCAACCGTCCGAAACGCCCGATCGCTAACTTAACGGCCTTCTGCATGTCCTCACGCTGCGTAACATCGGCTTCCACAGTCAGGATGTCACCATGTCCGGCAGGGAGCTTCAGCACCGCTTTTTGCAGCTCACCCAGTTTATCGACCCGCCGTGCGGTCGCTGCCACATGGGTACCGATGCGAGCGAAGGCTAGCGCGGTTTCGTAGCCAATGCCGCTGGATGCGCCCGTAATCAATGCCACTCGTTTCTGCGTCAAAGTTCAATGTCCTCGTATGTGCGTTCTTAAGCGCAGGTAGGTTTAGAGGGCAGGTTTGCGCCGCTTGAGCACGCAAAAATAGGTATTGCTCCATTCGCTGGCATCACCCCTAAACAGCACATCGCCTTTTTTGCCAACCTTTGCCACTGGTTCCATATGGATGACTTCCCACCCTTGGTCGCCCAATTCATCTAATTCGGGCATCATTGCTTCGGGTGTGTATGGGGGTGGGTTCTTCCAGTTGGGGCGATAGTTCTTGAAGAACTCCAATACCCCTGAAGTTTTCACATCCGCCTTGATGAACTTCGTCAAATATTCCCAGCGTTCCATAGCGTCAACCCCCTAATTGCCATTGTGATTAATTGAATGTGTCTAAATCGCCACCGGCTCATGATAAACGCCGAATACCTCGCGCATCACATCGGTTATTTCACCCAGCGTCGCGTAGGCTTTGGCTGCTGTAATCAAATGCGGCATCACGTTATCATCGCTTTGGCAGGCAGCTCGTAGTCCGTTCAACGCCGCTTCGACTGCTGTATTATCGCGCATTAGTCGTAGCTGATTGAGCCGCGTGAGTTGCCGTTCGTGCCCCTTTGGATCCATTGCTAGAATCGGGATACCCGGTCGTTCTGCACTGGCGTACTTGTTCACGCCGACGATGATGCGCTGGTTGGTATCCACTTCAATCTGCTGGCGATAACTGGCCTCGGCAATCTCCATCTGCATATAACCAGCTTCCAGCGCCGGAATGACTCCACCCACGGCCTCTATACGTCGGAAGTAATCATATACGGCGGCCTCGGTCTGGTTGGTCAGCGCTTCAACGTAATAACTGCCACCCAGCGGATCAACAGTATGAGTCACGCCGCTTTCTTCGGCAATCACTTGCTGAGTTCGCATAGCCAGCGTGACAGCTTCTTCACTCGGTAGTGCCAGCGCTTCGTCGCGGCTGTTGGTATGCAGCGATTGTGTTCCACCCAGTACCGCGGCTAATGCCTGAATAGCCACCCGTACCACGTTTACTTCCGGCTGCTGCGCCGTCAGGCTTACCCCTGCCGTCTGCGTATGAAAACGCATCAACCACGAACGCGGATTCTTTGCACCGAATGTTTCGCGCATTTCCCGTGCCCAGATGCGTCGTGCCGCCCGCAGCTTGGCGATTTCCTCAAAAAAGTCATTGTGGACATTAAAAAAGAAACTCAAGCGTGGCGCGAATGAGTCGATATCCAGTCCTCGTCGCAGCGCCCATCGCACATATTCCAGTCCATCCGCCAGTGTAAAGGCCAACTCCTGTACAGCGGTGCTGCCTGCCTCGCGGATATGATAACCGCTGATGCTGATCGTGTTCCACAGCGGCATCTGATGTGTGCCAAACTCAATTGTGTCTGTCACCAGCCGCATCGACGGTTCCGGTGGGAAGATGAATTCTTTCTGCGCGATGAATTCTTTGAGGATGTCATTTTGCAGTGTC
>JBBSBS010000607.1:0-3531 GCA_038251045.1 Aggregatilineales bacterium
AGATTGTCAGAGGCAATATGGCCAACGTGAACACGCGGACTTTCTCTAATTAGGCGCGATCTTGCGATCTTACGAGCCTGCGATTCACTCGTCAACTGGTGCAAGGCAATACCGCATTGTTTCTGCCAGTTCTGTAAATGATCGTGATGGGCAAATTCGAGGTTTCGCACATGGACAATATAGTCTGAAGTGCTCTTATATGGGTCACCTGAAAGTCTAAATTCGAATTGAGAAGGTTGTGAACTGTCAATCACCTTTGCCGCGTATAGGTATCTATCGGCCTGGTCGGCCACTACCAAATCACCTATCAATACATCCTTGTCCAATGACCCAGCGATGCCGAGGTTGACGATCGTAGTGGGCCTAAAGTGATGACATAGGTGATCTGTTACCAGGGTTGCATCGTCAGTGCCCATATCACCTATCACAGTCGCAATGCAGCGATAAGGTGCTGAACCCCCACTTTCGAAGGCGTAATAGTATTGATCGGGATCACTGAGCAAAATTGGCTTTGGTCTTCCGTTGAGGAATGCGAAAAGTTCTCGGAATTCTTCGGAGAGGGCTATGACTAGGCCAATATCATAATCCGTATGGAAAGCTAGAACCCGCTTGGATACCGCTGTATCCTGTTTCTTAATCCTTTCATTTGACATGACCGCGTGTACTAAAGCGAGCAAATAGCTTCTGTCGCTTTGTGCTACTTGGCGGAGATGCGATGTGCAAAAACGAGGACCGCCCTCTATTCCTCGAATAATGTCTGACATATTGTTGCAGAAATCCAACACACAGCCCGTTGTTTGCTTGTGTTCAGTCAAGCCTGCCGATTGACAAAGCGAATTCAGCACATTGTTAAGGATGGTTCTGAAAATGTAGTGCTTCCCGTCATCAGCTTCAGCAAAGAGTTTTCTAGTAAAGTCAAGAGAGATCACTGTGACATTTCCAATGCCGGCGAAGAATAGCTGATAATAGTTTTGGGAGTCGTCAAAAAGCCGTTGCTCGGTGAACACGATGATCCCGTCGCTCGAACTATGGCCGGCATGCCGTCGAATATGTCTAGCAATCTCTGTAGCATCATCGACGGACACGGCGTGACCAGATGTCAGTGACGCCTCTAGGGCGGGTGCGGGAATTACTCCTTTGAACTTAATCTCTATCTGTGCGCTATTCCATGTTTCGCAAACCTCTTTGAGCTCTTCGGCGAAGTCGGCATGTAGGTGCATCAGAATGGTGTGCATAGCATGGTCTTCCTGTCGGACTTAATACTTCATTTACCCGGACACTATGCGCCGTACCGCATCTAGTTTGGACTTTATTCTGGCATCGTCATTCAACCTATCCAGTGGACCGGTGAATGACTCGATATCGGATACAAATTCCTTGACGATGGGAGTGGTGATTTTGTCCTTCAAGAGCGAAATGAGTTTTCGATATTGTTTCTGGCACAGTGAAAATTGCAGGCTGCTACTGATTGGTGAGTAAATAAATGAAACAGCAGCCGTTGATGCTTGTGCGGCGTTCAATTGATCGAGCAGTTGCAAGTATATGGGTTCGGCATTCCAGGCCAATCCGTTGCCGTTTGTCAGAAACACCTCTACCAACGATAAGACATATTTATGACTAACCTGCTTCGGAATGTCGCCGGTTTCCCCAACTAGAAGCTGTAACTGGCGAGCAAACGTAGGTTCGTTATAGAAGTTATTAAGCCCGCGATGTGCAGATAGCAAGTTGTCAACCGCATTTTCCAGTTCCGCTACCCTGATACCCTCAGGTAAGTACGCAGCACCAGAAACTGTGTCCAGGAATTGGCGGGCAAGTTTTTGATGGTCCTGATCGTTAGCCGCAACGAAACGTGCGTACCTCACGCCAAACTGGTATCGGGTCTGCTCGTCAACCAATCCCCACAGTCGCGGTATCAATAACTGCACGTTCTGCCGCGTTTGTGACGTTGTGTCAGTTTGAGTGTAGATGCCGAATAACCCTGATGCCAAAGCGTTTGTACGCTCCTGCGTAAGCCCTCCAAAGAAAGCGGCTATTGCGTTCGCTTCATCCGCCGTAATTGCGTTTGTCTTGATATTGCCGAGCAGTTGCTTTATTTGCACGACAACATTTGACAACGGAAGGTTGATTACTTCGACAATACACGTTTCCAACATACTGATGAGCTGGAGGCCAGTAATCTGATTTTGGTTTGGGTGGGCAGCACTGGCCCAATTCCGCATATACCGAACGAAATCAAGGTGCTTGAAGCCCAAGTCGGATACGAGGCCAATTTCATTGGCGCCCTTGATGAGTTCGCTGTCATCTATCTTCAATAAGTCATCTTCGTGGTTCAGTTTCTTGCGCTTTTCAGTGTTGTTGCCGACAGCAACATCAAAGAAATAAGCCAAGTCGTATTGTGCAACCCGGCTACGCAGTTCATATATGGTTTCATCCCATAAATAGTTTAGGGCCGCATCAAAAAGACCCGACGCAGTGGCAGCGATGAATTTTGAAATGTAGACTGAGCGTTGCCTCCTATCTATTTGTAGGCGATCCACAACGGCTGTGACATTCTTTAGAACGACTTGGCGCTCCTTTAGAGACACCAAAACTGACTCGGCTGGCAATCCGGTTTGTTCTATGAATGCCAAAATGGCCTTTTCAAACAGCAGGAGGTCAGTGGAAACTTCCCTACTGCCCTGAGGAACTAACTCGGTTGACTCGCCTGACATGTGGCCTCCCTAGCCCAAACCAAAGCATATTGAAAGCAAATTGAGGACATGCGTCTCGACACGTATGACCCGGGGGTTCTTGCACTAACCTGTCGACGCCTGCTCGCGGGAACAAAGCTACCTAATTGCCCGCAATTATATGCCCGAATTGGGCACTGAAAATCGAAATCTCCTATTCATGCGCCTTCAAAGAACTTCTCCCCCGCCCGCACCGCCACCTTCAGCCGGTTCTCTGCGGGTGTTAACGGACACGACCAATTTGAATTGTGGCAGTGATGAATATTGTCCAACGCTGCCAGCGGCGGGGGTGCTTGGGCAGTATGCGGTGAGGTGGTGAACTTCACTATGCCACATAAATGGCGAGCGGGAATGCACCCGTGGATACTAACCTTGTCGCGCCTTAAGCGGATGCTCTAGTGATGCCCTTATGGCAACGGCAATGGAATCCGCTTCGGCAGAATTCTCCTGTATCCAAACGGTAAAAAAAGCTCCCCTGATGATTGCCTCTGGAACGAAGCCAATCTTGAGACCTACCTGGCTGAACAATAGGTGGGGATCGCGATTGGTATGTGATACAGCTAATATCCCATTACTTACAGACGACTGCTGGTCTATCGAACGTTGGCAAGCGACCGTAAGTAGTGCGATGTTGTTGCTTAGATTTGTTATTACACTATTGAAAATAGTGAGTTCCGGTTGCGTGCCAGGCAGACGAAATATTAAGCGAGCCGCATCTTCTTTTTGAGATGAGTCGCCGTCCACCAAGCATATCGAGTCGAAATGAACGGCAGGATTTGACCGATGACTCAGATGAGTCTTG
>JBBSBS010000608.1:0-3495 GCA_038251045.1 Aggregatilineales bacterium
GGCAGAGTTGGCAATGCCGCAGGGGTTTTCCGATGTCCGTACGTGGCTTGTTTTGGCGGTAACACTCGCCTTCGGCATTGCCCTTTGGCTGCATGCACGCAGCGATCAAGAGGAAGCGCCGGTTCGTAGTGATCTACTAGTCGTATTAGCTGGATTGATTGTGCTGGCGCTTGGTTACGCACCATTTGTTATTACCATATACCGCGACGGCTTTTTCAGAACACTCCTTTTTGGGCTTCCCGGTGCTGCCGTTGCCCTCGCGGTCGCCTTTCGGATTGCGGTTCGCGCACCCTTTCTCATTCGGTTATTATTGGCGGTTCTGTTTTTGTGTTGGGCATTATTGTTACTAAGCCAGACAGACCGCTTATCTGCCCTTCTGCTAGCAATTGTTACTGTAGGTTTCTTACTGCCACAAAATAAGCGATATTGGCTCATAGGAGCGAGTGTTGTTGGCTATGCCCTCGCATTTAACATTGGCATTCGCGCCGCCCAACCTTTTGCAGATTTACCAGCACGTCAACATCAGTTCGTAGCAACTATGGTTCAACAAGTACCAGCAATCAAAAGTCAAACGCTCATTCTTTTGCTGGGCGCGCCGGATACAAAAGAACAATTTGCGTTTGTCCGAAATCGCTATGACATTTTTCAGGGTCTATTACAGTTCGTCTATAAACAGTACGACTTTGAAGCACAAATCTGTGATCCAAATGGTGTGGTATGGGCCGAATATAATACTAAATGTGAACTGCAACCGAATGAAGTTGTCATTTCACTGCCCGTCGAAAACCGCACCTTGCATGTATCTTACGATCGTGTTCTTGCGTTTATTTACGATCAGAATGGTGACGCGGTCTTACTCGATCACATCCCGACAGAGTGGATGACTCAGCCCGGAGCAGAGGCTTACAATCCCGATACCCGCATCGACCATACCGCGCCACTACCTTATCGTTTGCAGACCGTATGGACACAATAACAGGTGAATCAATTCTCGATGAGTAACTGGAGTAATACATTCAAAACTTATGGTAATATCCCCTCATTGTGATCTATCTTGCTTTAGTGAAATGGGATTAGTCTGTAATGGCAAATAATTATTCAGCTTACGTGAAGCAATTCCTCGAAGAAACGCAGCAGATCGCCGCCCAAATTGACCAGAACAACATCGCACAGTCGATTGAGGTACTGCAAACCATCAAAAATAATGGGGGTCGCTTGTTCATACTAGGGGTTGGGGGCAGCGCGGGCAACGCATCCCACGCAGTTAATGACTTCCGCAAAATCACCAACATCGAAACCTATGCACCAACCGATAACGTTTCCGAACTGACGGCATGGGTCAACGACTCAAGCTGGGAAGTCACCTTCATCAATTGGCTTAAAACTTCGCGCCTCAAAAACACAGATGCACTCTTAGTTTTATCGGTTGGCGGCGGTTCCGCGACCACGTCGCTCAACCTTGTGCGAGCGATGGAGTATGGACGAGAAGTAGGTGCAAAAGTCATCTCGATTGTCAGCCGCGATGGCGGGCGTGCCAAACAACTTTCGGATGTGTGTATTTTGGTACCGGTTGTATCTGCCGAACGCATCACACCCCATGCCGAAAGCTGGCAGGCGGAAATTTGGCACTTAATGGTCAACGCAATCACATGACACGCGCCGTTTTTCTGGATCGGGATGGTACGCTCAACCCGCTGGTCTACTACGCAGATACACAGGAATATGAATCGCCGCGTGCTCCAGATGCTTTCACCCTGCTGGCAGATGTGGAAACAGCCCTCAGCCAGTTATCTGCCAGCGGCTACAGCTTGTTTCTGGTCACCAACCAACCCAGCTACGCCAAAGGCAAAACCTCGTTGGAGAATTTGCAGGCCGTTCATGCCCGCCTGATTAATCAACTGCGTGAGGGCGGCGTACAGCTTACCGATGCCTATTATTGCTACCATCATCCCAGAGGCATCGTTCCGGCTTATACGATGGTTTGTAACTGCCGTAAACCCGGTATCGAGTCCCTTCTGCGCGCACGGGATACTTACGGTATTGATCTACCGCAGAGTTGGATGATTGGCGATCAGGACAGCGATATACAATGCGGCTTGAATGCCGGCTGCCGCACCATCTTGTTAGAATACGCACCATCTGCTAACAAGCGCGATATAACTCCCGGTTTACAATCAACCGCCCGTTATAAATCGTTGTTAGAAGCTGTCGTGTATATCGGCAGCCAATCCGGTGAAAAATCGAATTCCGGCTAAGGTAAGTGTTCTCGTAGGTCTTTACTCCGCGCGACCTTTTGCCGCGTCCTCGTTGGCAAAGGTCGCCAGCAAATAGCGCTCATCCTCGGTCAGTTCAGCCTTGAGCAGTAAATCCGGTCGCTGCTGCCATGTACGACGCAAGCCTTGCTCTCGCCGCCATTGGGCGACTTTGGCATGGTCGCCCTCTTGTAAAACCTGCGGCACAGTCAGCCCGCGCCATTCCGGTGGACGTGTGTAATGCGGCCCTTCCAGAATACCGTCAGCATGACTATCTTCATCCGCCGCGCCTTCAGCACCCAGCACACCCGGTATGTGCCGGATGACCGCATCAATAATAACCATCGCTGGCAGTTCCCCGCCCGTCAGCACATAATCACCGATGCTGATTTCATCGGTTGCCACCCGTTGGCGCACACGGTCATCAATCCCTTCGTAACGCCCACACACCATCACAATCTGCGGATATTGTGCCAGTTCTTTGGCAATATCGTGTGAAAACACACGCCCCTGCGGTGTCATCAGGATAACCGGTGTTCCAGCGGGTGCGCCTTCCAGTGCAGCATCAACAGCACGGGCAATCGGCTCAGCCTTCATGATCATGCCACCGCCACCACCATACGGAATATCGTCGGCGGCGCGGTGTTTGTCGGTCGTATAATCACGAATGTCATGCAGATGTAAATCAAGCAGGTTACGGTCACGGGCTTTCCACACCATGCTTTCGGTCATTGGCCCTTCAAACATCGCTGGAAATAACGTCAGCACATCAATACGCATAGATGATCTATCAAGTCTCATATATAAAAACAGAGGGTAATTGCCCTCTGTTGCTAAGTGTAGTAAATTGCCCGCGCTTAGGCTAGACCTAGCTCCGAGGCCGGTGGTAATGCTTTATCATATAACCAGCGTTGGAAGAAGTCTTGCAAATCCTCGCCGCTGATTTTTTCCGCAAGTTTGATAAAGTCGCTGGTGGTCACATTCTTGTTGGCATAATCTTTGGCGTAGCTTTGCAGCAGCTTGAAGAAAGTTTCATCTCCCAATTTGAGGCGCAGCGCTTGCAGTGCCAATCCACCACGTTGGTATACATTGCCATCAAACATAGTATCCGTGCTCTCGATGTCGGCTGGCCCATGATCCCCCGCCGAAAGCAGTTCTTCCGCGTTAGCGAGCAGCGGTTGGCCTGTCACAATCGCGTTGAAGCTGTAGAAATCAAACAATTTAATAGTCAGGTCGCCCGACA
>JBBSBS010000609.1:0-3490 GCA_038251045.1 Aggregatilineales bacterium
CTGCATTACAACTGGATGCGGTATTACGATCCTGCTACTGGGAGATATGTGACGAGTGATCCGATCGGGTTGCTGGGTGGGATCAATATGTATGGATATGTGGGGGGGAATCCGCTGAGCTTTATTGATCCCTTCGGATTATTTGAAATTACGGTCAATGATCCCGGTGGAAGAAATGGGGCGACATATGGTGGCACGATAACCGTCACCGGGAACAACGGGCAAACAGTCACCGTCCCAGCAAGCTCATGGCCGAATCCATCAAACCCGAGCCCTGGCGTTCAACCTGGTTCTTATACGGGGACATATAGCCCGACGGGACACCAAGGGACAACGAATGGGGTTCGGGTCAACAATGGCGGCCAAGTGCCAACCATGGGGCCAAACCCAGCGCAAGGCGGCCAGAGCAATGCCACTGGCATCAACATTCACTGCGGCAACAGCTCAACGAATCGAGGCTCCGCAGGTTGCATTACCGTTTCCCCTTCGTCTTGTCAGCAAGTCTGGGGTGTATTGCAGCCGGGAGAAACTGGAACGGTTCAGGTAAACAGATGATGCGCGCCACGGCGATTTTTATGGCTGGCATTGTCGTCTTGACGTTTGGCAGCCAGACTGTTGAAGCTGCGGCAATATGCTCCGGCTCATCGGCAAATTTAGAATGTTTAGAGCAGCACTTCGATGAGCTTTACGCTCAAGACTATGAGCGCTTTTGGGCGATTTTGAATAAGAGTGCGAATGAGGCGAAGCAATGTCGGTCTACCAAAAAGACTGCCGAGTTCTTGGGTCTGGCGCGTATCAAAATCAGGGGCGCTGAATTTGAAGAGTTCTTTGCTCAGACCACTGAAAACCTATGCATGAGTTCACCTCGCTGCTTTAAACGAGCAAGCCGACTTCTCGATAAGGGGATTCAAAAAAATCTGGCAGCCATGCTCGATAATCCGCTGTTTGTTGATCGAGAAGATTTACATAAGGCGGGCTGTCTCAGTAAGTGAGTTTATAAAAAAGAAAACCTCCCCCATACCCGCTGCGCGGGTAGCTGCTAAAGAGAATGGCCGCTGCTGCGGCCATTCTTGTTGGGTGGTGTGGAGCGGCTGTCTATCGCGCCATCTCGATGAGCTCGATGTCCTTCTTTAGCATATCGTTGACCAGATCGGCGAGGTCCATGCCCTTGGCTTCGGCCTTGTCGGCGAGATAATCCTGCACCCGCTCGTCGAGATAAACCGGCAACCTGAAAACCGCCCCCGGCTTGTGGAACTTCCCGCGCACCCCTTTGCTGAAATCGTAATGGTCTTTCATGGTTTCACCTTTCCCCCATTCGGGGACGAGAGCCGCTAACGCGGCGCCTGTTCATAATCGCGCAACTCCTGCCTGTCGGCCCTGCGCGCCGAAATGATACGGATATGCAACTCCGTTTCGCTGATGTTCCCGCCGGTATGTACTACCACCAGCGTCTGCCCGTTTTGCGCGCGCCCCAGCGTGATCCAGCGCACTTCGTCGTCGCTGTGCTCCCCGTCGAAGATCGTCAACGCCAGCGGGTCGCGGAACACCGAAGTGGCCAGACGGAATGATACCCCATGTTTCTTGGAAATTAAATGGGGACAGACCCCAAGTAAAAATCAAACACCACGCATCAGCCGTACTGATATTGAACTTTATGCAACGAACCAAGGCAACCGACAGGTAAGCGTATGAACAACATAGCCGGAGTGCACGACATGAGCAACTTTGAATCCGCCTTGAGCCAGGGCTGGACTAGGCTGGGCCGCGCGCTCTCCGCTCTGATTGCTGGACTGCTGCTGATGCCTGCTGTTGCCCATGCCGCCGATACCCAGTGCGCCAAGGTCAAGATCGAGATCCAGCAAGAATTGACCATGGAGCGCTAGGGCTTCGATGCGATGATGAAGATCACCAACGGATTGACTACGACCAGTCTGGATAACGTCAACATCAACGTGAATTTTACCGATGAGTCGGGCAACAGCGTCCGAGCGACATCCAACACAACGGACACGACCGCGGCATTCTTCATCCGTATCGATACGATGACCGGCATAGCCAATGTGACCGGCACGGGTACGGTGGCGCCGGGGACGACTGCGGAGATCCATTGGTTGATTATTCCCGCGCCCGGTTCGGGGGGTACTGCACGAAGGTCTGCTTTCGGGCAGCGTGATTGTAAGGTCACATGACCGAAATGGGCACGGAGTCGACTGTCGGTGTTGAATTTTGAGTGTCGCAAAGCAGCCATTTGCGAATATTATTAACTGCGATGCCCTGGAGCAGACTGTCGCGAGGGGCTGAAGAGTCCCATAAGCGGTCCTTTGAGAGCATCGTCCAAATTCTAAATTAACCACTATGTAAGAGCGCAACATGAAAGAAATTCTCGGGCTGGTGGTACTGACGTCGCCGCTCTTTCTGGTTGTACCGTGGCTTATTGTGGCAGTGTGGGTTGCGGTGAAAGTATTGCAACTCCCCAAAATGGGCGTCGCCAAATTAGCGGCGGGGGTGGGAACGTTCGTGCTGGTTTTCCTATTGCCGTTTGCAGACGATATTGCCGGGCGCATTTACTTCAATCACCTGTGCAGCACCGAAGCTGGGGTGAAGGTATACCAGACTGTTAAATTGCCTGCCGAGTATTGGGATGCGCAGGGGAATGCGAATTTCTTTAATGTATATGGATATCTCAATCATCAGTTTTGGGTAAATAAGCTTGATGAGTCCGGTGGGCGTGTAGAAAGATACCCATCTATTTTCGACATTGACAAAGTTATTACGCCAGTAAAAGAGAGAATCAGTCAAAAACAATTGGCTGAAGTTACAACTTTTCATTATTGGGGTGGATGGATAAAGAGGAATTTAAGTCCTCACAATACAGCATCAACATGTGAATTCATGGATGCACCAGATTTTAGCCGTAATTTATATGGTCAACTTTTCAAACCTGCAGTGACTTCTACTCGATAAGTATAGATGTCTGCTTCGGAGAAAGTCTAATGTCTCTTTTGGGCACGACGCTGCCGGTCAGTACCTCCAGCGGGGCTTCCACATAGCCGCCGTTCACTAATCGCAAAATTGGATTGCTTTGAACGTCTCACCGACGCCTCCACCTAAATTTTCTGAATGGCCGTTCTTAAGAAATCTGTATGGCGGGTTATGGCACTTTGGCGCCGGTCATGATTCGCCGACTCACTTAAATCACATATTACCCAGATGGCCGGTGTAGCTTCGACTGCGGCCACTCAAGTTCTGACAGCGACTAGCTCTTATGGCTGAGACTCCGACATTAATCAGTTAGGGTAAGGTTAGATTCATCTCCCAGTGCCCACTTTTAACTCTTCGGGCGCACCAACAAATCAAAGGGTTGGACGAAGCCGCTACGCGGAGGAAACCCAAACTGCGGTGCCACGATTTATGCTGCATCTTCGTCCCCTCGATTTATGAGGGGTTGATTTTGCACACAATCGTGAGGACACGCCAGCATGAGTACAAC
>JBBSBS010000610.1:0-3487 GCA_038251045.1 Aggregatilineales bacterium
GGATTGGTTATGGAATATTACCGTTGTGAGTGGTTGATTCTCCCATTGCTGAATCCTCTACCAGAAGGTTTGATACTAGACCAACTAATAAGTCAATGTGACGGCAAACTGATCTTGCAACCTCGTACAATGTGGAAGGTCAGATCAGATGGCTGTCATATTTTGCCATTTATATGGTGTTTTCCTTCTGAAAAAGCAATGCTGGATTGTTTGGAGATACTCAAAGATTATATTCAATTCACCAACTTTACTTCGGCTACGGAAGAAGATGCTATAGGTACTCAACATCCGTTCGCTCCAATGGGTGGCAGGCTGGAATTCCTTCTGGAATTGGCTAAAATGGGAGAACATAATCAGTCAATCTTAGTGCAGCAGCCGACATGAGCCTTAGATCAGCCTAACCAACGTGGAAGAGCCTGTGAATATGCAGGCTTTTTCATTTCAATATGGGGACAGGAAGAACAGCGGGACGACCTAGCAGGTCGCCCCTACGGTGGCGTGGTGAGATTTGGGATGGATTAGGTGGGGGTATCGGTTTGGACGGGTTGGTGGGCAAGCCACTGTTGGGCGGTGGATAGGTCGTCGGAGGTTAGACGATGATCGGTTTCCTGCCAATCGAGGGTGACATTTGCGCCAGCGGTTTTCAGTACGGCGGCTAAGGCTTCCACAGACGAAGCGGGGATGAGGTTGTCGAAACGTCCGGCGGCGAGTAGGACGCTGGTTCCGGCGAGATCGGGCGGGACGTTCGGCTCGAAGGGCAGCATGGAGCGGAAGAGAACGGCGCGCGGAATGAGGCCGGGATGCAAGAGTAAGAGGCTGGCGGCGATATTCGCGCCGTTGGAATAACCGACCGCAACTAATGATGAAGTAGCGAAAGCGTATTCATCCGCAGCAGCTTGGAGGAAAGCGGCTAGCTCGTGGGTACGGGCGAGCAAATCTTCGTGATCGAACACGCCTTCGGCCAAGCGGCGGAAAAAGCGCGGCATATCATTTTCAAGCACTTTGCCACGCACACTGAGGAGCGCGGCCTGCGGTGCGATCTGGCGACCGATTGATAAGAGCGATGTTTCATTGCCACCTGTGCCATGCAGCAGCAAGAGGGTCGGCGCGTTTTTGATTTCTGAGGCAACGTAACGATGGATAAAGTCGGTTACGGGCATGATAAGTTTCTCCTTTTATATGGAACATAGGAATACTGGCTGTAACGGTTGGTGACGCGGCACTGACTAAGATTTAAGACCCAATCTGCGACACAAGGCAGCAAGGGTCATTTGTTCATCGGCAGTCAGCACGTCCATTTCGGCAACGATGCCCTGCACGTGTGACGGCAGCATCTGGGTAATGAGGCTGCGTCCGGCTTCGGTGATGGACACCAGCATGTAACGTTGATCGTCGGCATTGCGCTGGCGGCAAACCAGATCGCGCTTTTCGAGATTCTGGATGACGGTGGTGATGTTGCCGGTGCTTTTGAGGAGCTTGTGCGAAAGATCGACCTGCGACAATGTGCCGAGATGGTAGAGGGCTTCCAAGATGGCGAATTGGCTGGTCGTCAGGTTGTATTGACTGAAGTGTGCGGTGGCACGGTTCAGGACGCTTTCGGCGGCGCGGGTGAGCTTGATATAGGTATCGAGCGCCCGTACTTCGTCCGGCGTGCCTTGATATTTAGTTCCCATAGGTTTGACTATCCTGCATGTTTCTAATGATTTTCTGATTGACAAGCCCATTATACGATGTTAAACTGTTCGATGTCAAATGGTTCAACATCAAATCAATCTGGCGAATGAGGTTTGAGATGAAAACTAGAGGCATCCATCATGTAACAGCGATCACGGGCGATATACAGGCCAACCTCGATTTTTATGTACGGGTGCTGGGATTACGACTGGTGAAGCAGACGGTCATCCAAGAAGAACCGAACACTTATCACCTGTTTTATGGGGATGAAGTCGGGACGGTGGGCACAGATATGACCTTCTTTGACTGGCCTCATCTGGGGCATGATCGGGCGGGTGCGCGGAATGTGGCGCGGACGCTGCTGTATGTGACGGATGAAGCGGCACTGGACGGATGGGCGAAGCGCTTCAATATGTTGAATGTCAATTACACGCGCAAAACCGATTACGCGGGGCGCAAGCAGATTCATTTCAGCGATCCGGATGGTCAACGGTTGGGGTTAATCGCAGGCGGTGAAAATCCGGCGTACCGTCATTGGGCGCAAAATCCGGTGGCGGAAGCGATAGCGATACGCGGTATACACAGTGTGGTGCTGGGTGTGCGTGAACTGCAACCGACGGTGGATTTCCTGACCGATGTATTTGGATACCAGCCGAAACTGGCGTTTCAATCCAGCGAGGCCAATGAAGGACGCGGCATGGCGCTGACCACAACCAATGGTGGCGCGGGGAATGAACTGGTGGTAGTGGAGCGTACCGAGCCACAGTATGGTTTTCGGGCGATTGGCAGTGTTCATCATGTGGCGCTGACGATGGCGGCAGAAGACTCGATTGAGGCGTGGCACGAACGGCTGGTTGCGACCGGTTTAAAGGTGACTGAGATAGTGCGGCGTTATTACTTTGACTCGATTTATGTGCGTATTCCCGGTGGCATCCTGTTTGAAGTGGCGACACCGGGGACAGGGTTGGCGATTGATGATGATCTGGCGACGCTGGGCGAACGGCTGACATTACCGCCGTTTTTGGAAGATCAACGGGCACAGATTGAGTCACAGCTTAAGACAATTAGACTTCCCGAATTTGGGTAACGGATTAGGATTAAGGAGAACGATCATGCAATTACACGGACTTCATCATGTGACAGCAGTAACGGGTAAGGTACAGGATAATCTGGCATTTTACACACGGGTGTTGGGATTACGATTGGTCAAGAAGTCGGTTAATCAGGACGACACATCAGCTTATCATCTGTTTTATGCGGATAAAGTGGGCAGCCCCGGCACCGATATGACGTTCTTCGACTGGCCTCAGACCGGAACCGATCATCGTGGGACGGACAGCATCGTGAATACGCTGTTCCGCGTGAATGGGCAGGCGGCGCTGGATTATTGGGTGAAGCGCTTTGATGAACAGGGCGTGACACATGAGGCGCTGCAAACTTTTGCCGGACGCAGCATCCTGCGGTTTGAAGACGCTGAAGGACAGCGGCTAACGTTGGTGGATGACGGCGGCGCGGATTTTCATGGTCAGGTTTGGGACGGCGCAGGTATACCGACAGAAAATGCTATTCGCGGTTTCTATGGTGTGCAGCTTTCTGTTCCGGCGCTCGGTCAGGTGGGTCTGATATTGAGCGAAATACTAGGCTTCGAGGAAGTTGACCGCCAACCTAATCCCGCCAACGTCGAGGAAGAAGTTGTGATCTTCGCGATGGATGGTGGTGGGCCGGGTAAGGAAGTGCAGGTTGTGATCCAGCCCGGTCAACCGCGGGCATTTTTAGGCAGCGGCGGAGTGCATCATGTGGCGTTCCGGCTGAA
>JBBSBS010000611.1:0-3478 GCA_038251045.1 Aggregatilineales bacterium
GAACGGTTGGAACGGCTGACCAAAGCGGTGATGAAGCGCAATAAGATCACGGTACGGCAGATTGACAGCAAACATTTGAAGAAAGAATTCGAACTGTTTAAGGAGTTGTATAACGCGGCGTGGGATAAGAACTGGGGGTTCACACCGATGACCCCCAAAGAGTTGGATGGGATGGTCAACAGTTTAGGGCAGTTCTTCGACTCGCGGTTCGCCTTTTTTGCTGAGGTTGATGGTGTACCGGCAGGCTTCGTGATGGGTGTGCCGGATTTCAATCAGGTATTAAAGGCCGCTAACCCGCGCCCCGGTGTGCCAGAGGTGGTTTCACTGGTGCGGGCGCTGTGGTACTGGAAGATCCGACCGATTATTGATACGGCGCGCATCCCGCTGATGGGTGTTAAAGAAATCTTTCGCAACAAAGGTGTGGATGCAGTGCTATATTATTATGTGTTGCAGGCGCTTTTGCAGGCTCCTAATATTCAGCATTCAGACTCCGGGTGGATATTGGAAGTCAACGAAAATATGGTGAGTATTGCACTGAGTTTTGGCTCTACCATTTACAAGACACATCGTATCTATGAACAGAAGTTTTAAGCTGCACGGATTTGGCAGCAGAAAACCGGCTGGCTAACGCTGACTTTAGTCCTGCTGCGACACAACCATCTTTTCATTACACTTCATTCCGGTATCCGCGACGGCAAGGACATGGTTACGCATGGCAAAAATTCTGGTTGTAGATGACGAACAATTGACGGTCGAAATGCTCAGTACATTTCTCAAGCTGATCGGACATGAAACCATCACTGCTTTGTCGGCAAGGCAAACATGGGACCGACTGGCTTATGAGGAGCCGGATCTGGTGTTATTGGACATTATGCTGCCCGACGACAACGGGTTGGATATTTGCCGCAAGTTACGCCTAAACGACGCAACCCGCAGCGTACCAATTATCATGATTTCGGCGCACTTCCCGCCGATGACCGCCGAGGCGACGGATGCAGGAGCGACGGGTTACCTGATGAAACCGATCAAACTAGATGTGCTAAAAGCGGCGCTGCTGAGTGCAGGTATTCAGTAGCGGCGCTGGATGATTGCCTGCGAATATTCAGGTTATCTGACCTGATCGAGAACATCCTCTACTGCTTCCTGCGGGGTGCGTTGGGCGGTGATGACGGCTGCCAGCGCGTTTTCCATCGCCCGTAATGTACCGGAGTCGCCATCCGTGAGTGGTAAGCGAGCATTCCCCAACAGGCGATTTGCCAGATCAGTAAATGTACCGCCATCCCAAGAACGCATCGCCGCGCGGCGGGAAGGCAGCATGTTGACCAGACGGGTATAGGTCGCCAGACGGTCTGCCTCTAGCATCCACTCGATAAAGCGCAGTGCTAATAGCTGTTGGTCTTTGTCTTTGGTAACCATGACCCACATCCAGCCATTGAGCACGGTTGATGGGGAACCGTCAGCCAGCGGAATGGGCGCGGCTTCAAACGATTGGCCTGAGCCAAGCAGATTCAAATACTGAGCGGATGTGATGACACCGGCATCAAATTTACCCTGTGCCAATTGAAATAGATAATCATCGGGACGGGCGTAGTCGAGCACACTGCGGTCGATGATGCCCTGCTCCACCGCATCCTTATAAAAGGTCAGAACGGTCAGCAGCGCATCGGCATTGGGATTGCCCTGCACCAATTCATTGAGCGTGCCACCAGCGGATAGATATTGCAGGAGCAGTACATCACTCAAGCCTTCGGTCACACCGGCGGGAAAGACAAACTTCTGCTTATTGGTGAGAACATCGGTGAACCGGGCAAATTCGCCACTCAGAATTACCGGACGATAGGCGATATGCTCGACATCCAGCGCATAGGACACCCCGTATAACGTGCCTTCCACGCGACCCAAATCGAGGGCGGCGGGATATAAATCGCCCAATACGGCGGATGTCACCTGCCCCTGTATGGAGCGAATGAAGCCAGCATCGACCGCCGCAAGCAAATCGCTGCGCCGCAGGAGGGTAATATCGGGCAGCGCATCGGGCGCAACTTCACTGGCGGCACGAATGGTTTCGATGATGCCGCCGACATCCTGTGCTTTCTTCAAGCGTACTTCGACTGTTAGCTCAGGAATGGTTGCGCGGAAGGTATCGACATAATCTGCCAGTTGGAGGGCGGCTTTTTCGTTACCAGTCGGTTGGAGTACGTCCGGCCACCATACGCGAAGTGTTGGCGCGACATTCTCTTCGGTGGCATCGGCAACCGGTTCAAAGGTGGGCAGTATGGCTCCGGGTGTATTGGTTGAGCCGGGGGTCGCTTCGGGTGTAATGGGAACAGACTGCGCCGTCATGGGGGCACAGGCCATGCAAAAGGCAGCCAAAACGGCAGTGAACATAACAAGCACAACACGCATAAAGTCAGAACTCCGCACTAACGGATAACTGCTGCATTATACACCGGGCATTAGTTATCCGATTTCTCCGGCTGATTTTCTCCGGCGGTATCGTCTGACACGGACGGAACATGCCGCTTCGTAAAGCGCACTTTTGCCACGCGCAGCCCATCCATTTCTTGCACCGATACATCATAATCACCAAAGACCACTGTGTCATTTTGCTCTGGCATACGGTCGAGTTGTTCGGCAATATAACCGCCAATGGTGGTTGAGTCGGGTGCGCCTTCGGGCTTTCCAAAACGTTCAATGGCCTCGGTGATGCTGACCATGCCATCTACGACGGTTTCGTTGCCTTCGATGTGGATGGGATCGCCTTCTTCATTATCATATTCGTCTTGAACCTCACCGACCAACTGCTCGATGATGTCTTCCATCGTCGCTACCCCTGCCATGCCGCCGTATTCATCAATGACGACTGCCAGATGGGTTTTGGTTTCTTGCATCCGTTGCAGCAGAATGTCTACAGCGAGTGTTTCTGGCACAAATAAGGGTTCGCGTAGATAGGGTTTGAGGTTGAGCTTCTGGTCACGGTCGGTCAGCAGTTCCGGCCTGTGAATAATCATGTCGAGCAAGTCTTTTGCCATGAGCAGACCGATGACGTTATCAATGGTGTCTTCGTAGACGGGATAACGTGAGTGTTTGTTGGAGGTGACAATTTCGACCATCTCGGCAAAGGGAGCGTCGCTGGGAAAGGCTTCAACGTTCACACGCGGTTGCATGATTTCTTCGACGTTAATGTCGCTGAAGTCGAACACGCGGCGCAGCAAAACTTCTTCGCTTTCTTGGAGCAATCCGGCCTCGCGACTGGAATGAACGAGCATTTCCAGTTCTTCCGCCGAGTGAACGGAGGAATGTTCACCGGAAGGATCGAACCCCAGCAAGCCGACGATGCCGTTTCCCAGCCCATTCATCACATGAATGATGGGACGAAAAATGATCAAGAACCACGTTACAGGACGGGCAACCACGATAGAGGTGGCTTCGGGACGCTGCAAGGCTATTGACTTGGGGACGAGTTCGCCCATAACGA
>JBBSBS010000612.1:0-3470 GCA_038251045.1 Aggregatilineales bacterium
ATTCTTACCTTCGCATAAGCCCCATTATTTGGGGGAAGTTGTTTCCCAGAAGGAATTAGGGGTTGAACGGTTGACATCTACAAAGGCAACCGCCCCTATGAATTTGAGCGCACGCCCCATACCTGTACAGTGCCATCAAAACTACAGGTTGCGATTAATGTTCCTTGCCTATTTATAGCGAGACCTCGAATATTGGTGCTGTGTGCTTTAAAAAAAATGGGCATGGCCTCATCAGCAACAGGCCAGGCCACAAGCTCACCATCAACTGTTGAACTAAAAAGTAAATCGGATGCAGGACTAAATTTTATCCTGTCGAGAAACAAGTCTTGCCCAGTTAAGACAATTCGTGGAGAGAAATCGACGGTATTGAACAAGGTTATATTGTCCAAACCATGATCGTTATGGCTATTTGCTGCAAGCCATTGACCATCTTCACTAAAGTCAATATCAGTCCTGGAGTGATATTTAATTTTCAACATTTGTGCTTTGGGATTTCCATCCTCCCAGATTGATATATTTCCCCTGCTGTCTGCCGCACCCCAGATATTTCCAGAGGGATGAATAGCAACCGAATAAAACAGACTTGGGTCATCGTTAATTCCGAAGTAGGAGATTTGTAGCGGTGCGGCATTCAAATCAAGCATCCCAACTGCCATTGATGCTCCAACCAGACTTATGACTATTTTTTCATCGTTGGAAGAGGCGTCCAGCTTATACACTCTGTTGTAGTCAGGAGCATAGGAGACCACATCCTCAAAACCTTTTTCCGGTGACCATCGTGAGACCGCAAAATCGTCGTAACCGGCCACAAGAAAATCAGATTTCCCGATGGAAACAATGGCGCTGAGTTGAGCAAATAGCTCTTCTTCAATTGGGGTGCTTTGAAATGTGTCTGTCCACAGGTTCCAGAAATAGATTTGACTTCCCCCATTTGCACCCCCACTAGCCAAAGTCGGAGCCATAATACCATTTCCAGTTAGAATCGCTAATGACATGCCATCTTCGCTGAAGGCGACATCCCACTTATAGTCACCGAATCCCGAAGCACTCGTGGTTGTGGTCTTTGATTTCAGGTCATGGATGAAGAGATTGCCATCTATAGTACCGATGGCAACTCGCTGCCCATCTTTTGAAAGAGCAATATCAGATGCTCCAGCCCCAGTCTCGATGGTATAAACTTTCTCGCCGGTCTTTATATCAATGAAGCTGGTTCCAGAGGTCGATGAACCGGCTACGATATTTTCGGATATAAAAGCTGCTGCATTGCCTGCTTTGGTATAAGTGGCAGTAACCTTTTGCGATTCAACATCGACTGTGGTGATGCCTGAATCGATAACACTAAATCCAGCAATTATTACCGTGCGTGAATCATCAGATACTTGCATATCCCATATTGGAAAAGGCAGCGTGGATTCGAGGGTTTCAGGATTCTGATTTAATGCCTGTTCGTTAAGCGCTTTGATACGCCAGAATCGAACGCTGCTCGACCAACCTGTAGATGCCGTCACCAGTACGGAGTCATTGAGGGCAAATTCAGCGTAGGCTACATCGTCATCAAAGAGACGATAAATTTCCTTGTGCGTTTCGATGTCCCAAATGATGACATGATCGTTTAAAACAATTGCAAGCCATTTACCATTTTGGCTCAAACCGAGGTGATAAATAAGATCGCACCCGGATATATCAGGATTTTCGTAGCCGTGAAAGCAATAAGAGGCGGTTTCTTGGTACGTGGCCGTATCCAGCAGGTGCAGCGTCCCTTCACTTCCAGCTACGAATAAATTTTTCCCATTATTCAGGTATAGAACGTCATTTACGTAACCAACGTGTTGGTCTGGTATTCGAGGGGCTAAAGTAAGATCATCGGCTTGATAGATCCACACTCCAGCCGAACCGCCTACAGCAACTTGTGTACCATCCGGTGACCAATCAACCGCATTGATTGTTCCTCGTCCAAATTCTGCTAATCTTTCGAGGCGTGCAATATTTTCTTTGTTGATCGGTTCGAGGGTTGAAAATACAGATGAGCCATTTTGCGCCCGAACCACCATACAACTGAGAACCACGAGACTAAAAATGCTAAATATCCGTTTCATAGAAGCGCCTGATATATTTCATTTTCGGACGATAGACTATTATCATTGTAGCGACAAAATTTGTTTTGGGAGTTGTCCTAGCAATTAATCCGCGTGTTCTATTCCGAAACCATTAAAATAGGGCATAATAACTGCGGGGTAGATGTGGAATATTGAGGTTGGGAGAGGTTTAACGATGAAAGTTTTAATTCTCGGCGGGACGCAATTTCTGGGACGACATTTAACCGACAGCGCCCTGAAGGCCGGACATGAAGTCACCTTGTTCAACCGGGGCAAGACCAATCCCGGCCTGTTCAAAAATGTGGAATATCTGCGTGGAGACCGCGACGCAGGCGATCTGGAATCGCTCAAGGGGCGCAAATGGGATGCGGTGATTGACACCTGCGGTTATATCCCGCGCGTGGTCAAAGAATCGGCAGAACTATTGGCGGATGCTGTCACCCATTACACCTTCATCTCAACCATCTCGGTCTACAGCGACACCACCATCCACAACATGGATGAAAATGGGCCGGTCTCAACCCTGGACGACGAAACCCGCGAAGATGTAACCGGCGAAACTTACGGTGCGCTCAAAGTGCTGTGCGAAAAAGCAGCCGAAGCGGTTATGCCGGGGCGCGTGCTGCACGCCCGTTCCGGTTTGATTGTCGGGCCGCACGACCCCACAGATCGCTTCACTTATTGGCCGGTACGGGTGGCACTGGGCGGGGAAATCCTCGCGCCGGGGAAATCCTCTATGAATGTGCAGTTTATCGACGGGCGTGACGAAGCCGAGTGGGTGCTGGCGATGGCGGTGGCGCGCAAGGCCGGTATCTATACCCTGACTGGCCCGGATACCCCGCTGACGATGGGACAGTTATTAGACGCCTGCAAAAATGTCAGCCGCAGCAACGCGACTTTTACCTGGGTTCCTGACGAATTCCTGCTGGAAAACGAGGTTGGCCCATTTACCGAACTGCCACTGTGGATACCGGAAACCTATAACGGTCTGCAAACCCTGAACATCAATAAGGCGCTGGGCGATGGTCTGTCCTTCCGTCCGCTGGAAGATACCATCCGCGATACGCTCAAATGGAACAACCTGCGGACTGGCGCGGACAGCAGCATCAAACCGCGCGCTGGCATGATGCGTGACCGCGAACAAGCCTTGTTGCAGGCCTGGAAAGAACATGCTTAAGTGGCGAACAGTGAACACTTGAGGATTTGATAATGTTGAGTGTGCTGGGCTGCCCTGTTTCTGAAATGCTTCTCGCCCAATGGAGCAGGCTGTTCCTTTGCGACGCTGCTCCATTTTTCTTCACCGATGAGTTAACCTTACCCAATGAAACCCTGATCTTAAGCCGTAAAGCCCTTTCAGAAAATCAATTTGACCTC
>JBBSBS010000613.1:0-3469 GCA_038251045.1 Aggregatilineales bacterium
CAAGTCGTTGTCGAGCTCACCAACGGCTGCACCTTTATGTTTCCGGTTGATATGGCTCAAGGCTTGGTTGGTGCATCTGATAGTGAACTATCGGATGTTGAAGTGCTTGGTAGTGGTTTCGGTTTGCATTGGGAAAAGCTGGATGCTGACTTAAGTATCCCGTCGTTAGTGGTCGGTCTATTCGGTAGTCAAGCATGGATGCGAGAACTCGCAAGGAGAGGTGGTGCATCAACCTCTTCCAATAAAGCAGCCGCTGCCCGTGCTAATGGTGCAAAGGGTGGTCGTCCAAGAAGGACAGCATAAAGATTGATTAAAAGATTGGTTTGCCACAATCCAGTGGGCCCATCCATCAAGACAAAGCAAGTATCCCCCGGTGCCCATTTTGGCGTCACCAAATTAACTTCACCCAACAAAATACAACTCAACGCGATCAGTCGTCCAGGTGGCAACGCCAGTGCCGAAGAAGTCCGCATCCTCTGTCCAGACTGGGCAGCCGATTGCTATCGCGCAGGCAAGCACGGGCCAATCATCGGCATCTCGCACTGCAATCCGCTGGAGTGCTTGCTGTTGCAGTCCAACGTAAGATCAAGGTCGATGGGTTGAACGATGGCTTCAAGGCTGTCCAACACTTTCATTGCCGCCGTGCTTTTGACACCGCGCTTTTCCAACAATGCGGGCAGGTACTTTCTTGCGTCAACATATACCACATCGGGCGCGAAGAATTTGACCCTCGATGCGTTCTCGAAAATGAGCTCTCGTACCCGCTTGCCCAATACCGCCCGAATCAAAATGTTTGCGTCAAGGACGATGGCTTTGTTACTCATGCAGCCTTGGCTTTGGGCTTTTTGAGGGCGCCTGATTGCTTGCGAGCAACTTTGAAGTCAGCAACAACCGCGTCAATGTCAACATCCCGCGCGGCGAGCATCCGGTCCAAGGTCTTGCTGGCCTTCTTCAGAGCCGCAATGTCTGCATCGACTTGGCCTTGCGTGGGGATGAAATAGCCGACGGTTTGGCCGTGGCGCGTAACGGCCACGGGGGTGCTGGACGCAATGTACTCAGCCATATCTGCCCGGAATTCTCGAATGCCTACCTTTGTGGTTTCCATAATGCTTACCTCGTTGTGTGTGGGCGCACTGCTTGTGAATCAATGTGTACACATTTTATACGACAACGGCAGAAGATGCAATGCTCATTGTTGGACTAGCGCAGGAAGGTCACACATACTCGTCGCACCAGCCGCCACTTTACCTTGGGCGCGGTCACGCTCGTAATGCAACACCGACAACGGACGGCTGGCCAACGATGCTCATATCCCCCTTGAGCACACTGTAAAACTGCGGCAATTCATCCAGGTAAAACTTCTTCACAAACTGTCCCACATAAGTCCGGCTGTCCGGCGTCCATTCCGCCGAATACGCAATCCAGTCATGGCGCTTGGCCCCCTCCGGCTCGATGTATTTCATCTTGATCAGGTGAATCGTAACTACTCAGGTGCTTGGCTTTCATCATCATTTCCCACTTTGACAGAGGCAGGGTCGCACGTAGTGCGGGCACCCAACGGCGTACCCCTTGCGGGTAAAAAGGGGGGTTAGGGGGATTTATAGTGGCCGCAAATCCGCTGTATATACGAACATCACGCCCCCTCGCTTCGCTCTCCCCCTCAGTCCCCCTTTTCCAAAGGGGGAAGCAGAAGCTACCACCTGAGTAGTTACGGCGAATCTTGTACTTGGGAATAATCTTGCCGGCGCTCACCCCGTTGTAAAAAAAAACATCGGCCCAGCGTTTTCGGGGATCAGCCAACCTCTGCGGTCATCGTCACTCAAGAAAATGTCTTCCCGCCGATCACCTGCGGATTGCGTTTTTTGCTGTGAGCGCTACAATGTAGCCGCGTTTGAATAATTTTAAGGAGTTAACCATGATGACAACTGATGTGCGCTCCCGAGTGGAGCCAGCCCTGAAACGTGATGCTGCAGCCGTGCTCAAGGCATCCGGACTGGACTTGAGCACTGCCATTCGTTTGTTCTTGCGAAGCGTAGTGGAGAACGGGGGCTTGCCCATTGCTGTTCCGCGTCCAAACGCCAAAACACTGGCCGCCATTAAGGCCGCCAAGGCAGGGCGCGTAACGGATACAACGTTAGAAGATCTTTGACTTGAAGGGCGTGAATGTCACGAGCACTCAAAGAGACGAGTCAGTTCAAGACCGATAAAAAGCGAATCAAACGTTCTGGGCGCTATGGCTGGGAAAATATGCGTGCGGTTGTGAAAGAGTTGATGAACGACCGCCCGCTTGACAAAAAACACCGTGACCACAGACTTTCTGGCGAGTACGAGGGCTCTAGAGAATGCCACGTCGAGCCAGATTGGCTACTCATTTACGACAAGAGTGGCGATGTGAAAACAGGCACGCTGACGTTGATTCGAACCGGCTCGAATAGCGAGTTGTTTTGAATCCTCAATCCTCCCTCCTGAATCCTCCCTGTTTTCCCCTTGTACCTTGAAGGCGCGCCGCGCCGCTCTTGTATCTTGTACCTGTTCAACACAGCTTTCAGAAACCTATTTTGTAAGTATTGACTATCCTATCCCATGAGGATAGGATAGGAACATGGATTCGCCAGAACACACTTTAGAATGGTTGCTTGATTACGATGGGCGACGGCACTATTACTCCACCGGGCACTTTCTGAAATTTGAAATCAGAGTCATCGAACCGTCTGACAAGGTGCCGCACGGTATCGTCTATTCCTTCACTTTCCATGATCCTAAAGGAACGAGGCTGCTAGGTTTCGACAATGCGCATCCTGTACCGCATATAGGTGGTCGACATGTAAAAGCTAAAGCTGAATCCGATCATTGGCATAGAACGATTAAAGATCAAGGTCGCCCATATACATTCGTTTCAGTTGATCAATTGCTAGAAGATTTTTTTACCGAGGTTGAAAAGCTATGCAAGATGCAGGGCATTCCAACCGAGGTTGTAGATGATAAGGAGGTATGAAAATGAAAATTCAGTCCATGCAAAGCCTGAAAAAAGAAATGCAGGCCGTTGCTCGTGGTGAACAGAAGGCTCCTGCCGATGCAGCGCAAATCTCTTTCGAATCGATTGACGGAGTGTTTCGGTTGCTCACGCCAGAAAACCGCACCCTGCTAGCAACTATCGACAAACAAAAACCTGTGTCTGTCGCTGAATTAGCTCGACTGGTACATCGTGCAGAACCTAACGTCAGTCGCACATTGGGCAAGCTTGAAGCGCTCGGCTTTGTGCGGCTAAAGCAAGGCGCAGGCAAATCCAAGATACCAGAACTCGCAATCCGCCATCTGACAGTGGACATGGACATCTGCTCGCAGCAAGATAGGGTGGCGGTCGCTTAAGGCGCTATCAGGCCCCGCCGTGTCCGTGCCTCTAATGCCCCCCGCCCGTCACAATCACCCGTATCCCGCGCCAGATGATCCACATGTCCAGCATCAGCAA
>JBBSBS010000614.1:0-3453 GCA_038251045.1 Aggregatilineales bacterium
ATGCAAGACAAAACCATACCGAAGCGGCCATTATCACCTTAAACACGACACTCGAACTGGCGACCGAAACCCAACATTGGAAAGTCCTGATGGAGGCACAACAATTGCTGTGCGACCTCTATGAGACAATAGGTGATTTTAAGCAAGCACTTACACACCACCGAGCTTATTACGAGGCACGCGATAGAAATTTTAATGAGCGGTCGGATAGCAGAACACAAACATTACGCACACTTTATGAAATTGAAACCGTCCGCAAAGAGGCTGAAATTCATCAGCTCCGATTGCAGTCCGCCGAGCATGAACTCGACGAATACAAGCAAGCTGAATCCAAACGACTGGAACTCGAACGGTTGAAACTGGCGCTGGATAAAGAGCGCGAATTGGTAACGCTTAAAGAGCGTATTTTGACGCGGCTCTCGCATGAATTTCGAACTCCGTTATCCATTATTCGCACATCAACCGAGATACTGACGCGCTACGCAAATCGACTGACGGAAGAAAAGCGAGAGATCTATCAAGGGCGGATTGACGAACAGTTCAAATGGATCGAAAAGCTGCTCAACGACATTAGCGCCGTGCTCAAAACAGATCAGAAAACTGTGTTCGAGGCGAAAGAAGCCGTGTCGATTCGTGAGTTATGTACACTTTCCATTAAAAATGCCCAACTACAGACGAAGGATTTTGATCGGGTAGAGTTGGAAGTAAAAGTGCCATCGGACACTATATGGATTGAGCAGGAAATCCTACTTGAGATCATTACTAATTTACTCTCTAACGCGCTCAAATTCTCGGAAGATAAAGTCCAGCTTATTATAGAAACGCTACCAGATATGTTGGTTATTGAGGTGGTGGATAAGGGGATCGGTATTCCGGATGATGAGCAAGAGAAGGTATTCGAGTCCTTATACCGCGCCAGCAATAATGATGAGGTTCAAGGAAATGGTTTGGGATTAACAATCGTGCGAGATTATCTCCAACTTATCGGCGGAAAAATCGACCTACAAAGTATTCAAAGCGAAAGCACACACATCACCATTACTATTCCCCTGTCAGTTGAGCCAAATACCATGACCTAATCGCCCCACAGGTCAATTTGCGCTAATCTCTACATTTATCTACATCAAGCTGAAGATGAGGCTAAATATGAGCGCGCAAACAATTCCATCTGACAAACGAGTCTGGTTTATCACAGGAGTTTCAACGGGCTTCGGGCGAACGTTGGCAGAAGCTGTGTTGGAACAGGGTGATTATCTTGGCGGAACGGTACGGGACACCACACAAATAAGCAGTATCGAGCAACTTGCGCCGGGGCGGTCGTTGTGTGTGGCGATGGATGTCACCCAACCGGAACAGGTGCGGGCGGCAGTCAAGCAAGTCATTAGTCAATTCGGGCGCATTGATGTGCTGGTCAATAATTCAGGGCACGGCATGATTGGAGCCATCGAAGAAACGAGCGATGCCGAGGCACGAGCACTGTTTGATGTGAATGTGTTCGGCGTATTGACTGTATTACGGGCAGCCCTCCCCCATATGCGGGCACAGCGGAAGGGTATGATCGTCAATATGAGTTCGCAGGGTGGTATACGAAGCTATGCAGGTTCGGGCATGTACTGCGCGAGCAAACATGCACTGGAGGCGATCTCTGATTCACTGGCACTCGAACTGGCACCGAGCGGAATTAAGGTGTTGATTGTTGAGCCGGGGGCATTCCGAACCGACTTCCTTGGACGGTCGATGGCATTAGCCAAAGATGTGATTGATGATTACGCGTCCAGCTCAGGGCAGCGACGAGCGAACTTGAAAAATCTGGATGGTGGACAACGCGGTGATCCCGTTCGAGGGGCGTATGCCATCATCGAGGCAGTTAAATCCCCTGAGCCACCGTTACGGTTGGCGCTGGGAGCCGAGGCGCTCAAGGGTATGCGCGAAATCGTCACCGGCATGATGAATGATTGGTCGGCATGGGAGGCCACGAGCTTAGGGGCGGATTACCCGAACTAAGGACACCAACCAACTGACTTGGACTATTGTGAATTGAGTTGTGGTGGGATAGGCTCTACAAACTACGTCAACCACACATCGTCGGGAGTAAATTTATGGCACGGGCTTTTATTATTGATACAGATACCGCTTCAGATGATGCGGTGGCGATTATTATGGCACTGCGGTGGCCTGACGTGGAAGTGAAGGCTATCACGACAGTGGCAGGGAATGTAGGTTTGGAGCAAGCTACCCGAAACGCACTTTATACGGTCGAATTGTGCGGGAGCGATGTGCCTGTTTATAGGGGAACCAGCAAGCCACTGACACGTACCCATGAAGATGCCCAATGGTATCACGGCAATGATGGGTTGGGCGACCAAGGTTATCCGCCTCCTTCCCGCAAGGCCGAGAGCAAACATGCGCTAGATGCGATTATCGAAACCGTTAAAGCTAACCCCGGATGTGTGTTGGTGACGCTAGGGCCATTGACGAATATCGCGCTGGCGGTGAGCACCGCACCGGAAATTGTATCTTTGGTGAGCCGATGCGTGGTGATGGGTGGGTCGGCAAACTGCGTGGGGAATGTGACTCCGGCAGCCGAGTTTAACATTTATGTTGACCCCGAAGCGGCACATATGGTGTTTTCGTCGGGGCTGCCGATTGAGATGGTGGGCTGGGAATTGTGCCGTGGCGATGCCAACCTGCGTCAGCACGACATTGACACCATACTGGATTTGAACACGGCTGTAGGACAATTCACGATTGATTGTAACAGTGTGGCGATGAAGGCGAACTTCAAGCAATCGCAAGAGATCGGGATTGCCCTGCCTGACCCGGTTACGATGGCAATCGCACTCGAACCAGCGGTGGCGAAGCGAGCGACACACAATTATGTGATGATTGAGCATAAGAGCGACCTGACGCGCGGGATGACGGTGGTGGACGAGTTGGGAGTAACCGGCGACGCATTAAACCGACGAGTGTGGGGCGAACTGCGCCACGCACCGGCAAATGCGCAGGTTGTGTGGGAGATTGATATTCCCCGATGGAAACAGATGTTGTTTGAAGTCCTTAGCTGATCCGCAAACACATCAAAGTAATTTCAAGTTGATAAGGCGACCATTTGTGTCGCCTTTTTTGTCGTTTGTGTCATTAGTGCCAATTCAGCACCGAAATGACAGGCGGGAAGTGGGTGACGTGCCACTGAACCGACAGCAGTGGATGGCGAGACATACGAGACATGCCGCTGAACGCCGCGATTCGCCCGCTTATGTCCGCCGCTGTGTCGGTGGGTGCGCCGCCGCAGCGGATTTACGGGAGGCCGCCGCCCTTCTTGCTGCATAGATCCAATCGCGCAGGGTGCGTTCGGGCACGTTGGTATAGCGGCAGGTTTCCATCACATCCTGCTTAAAGGCTTCTTTGAACAGACGGAGAACGAGTTTTTTGTGGGCAGGTGAGTAGCGCATA
>JBBSBS010000615.1:0-3452 GCA_038251045.1 Aggregatilineales bacterium
GAAGTCAGTTGATTATGCATCAAATGCAATTCTTTGAGGTCAGTCAGGTTGCCCAGTGACTCCGGTAAAAGTTGCAAGCAGTTGTTGTATAACCGCAGTTCTTTGAGATGCGTGAGTTTGCTGATATTGTCTGGGATGCTCGTTAATTGGTTGTCGGTAATGTTCAGATAAATCAGGTTTTCCAGATTGTCGAAAAGTGTTTCTGGCAGCGTAGTCAGCCGATTATTGCTGATATACAAAAAGAACTGGAGGTTGGTGAGCTTCGCCATCGTTTCCGGCAGGGCATTCAATGCATTATGCCCTATATCCAGTGTGTGCAGATAGGCCAAATTCCCGACACTTTCGGGAAGGGTGGTCAAGTTGCTACTGTGGACATACAACTCCCGCAGTTGTGTGAGATTCCCGATACTTTCTGGTAGCACAGCTAAGGGATTGTCCCCCAGATACAGGCTTTGCAGGTTTGCTAATTCCCAGAATGAATCAGGAACTTCATCAAGCCTGTTCTTGAGAACGTGAAGTTCTGTTAAATTCGCCAGCTTACCAATCGTGTCCGGCAAAGCCACTAATTGGTTATTGTCCAGATGAACCTCACGCAGACTGGTCAGTTGCCCAAAAGAGTCGGGCAGTCTATCCAGTAAGTTGTGATCCGCATACAGACGTTCCAGATTTGCCAAATTGCCCAGCGAGTCGGGCAGGGCTGTCAACCGATTCCCCGTGATGTCCAACTGCCGCAGGTCTGTTAATGTATTTAGCGAGTCAGGAAGCGACTCGAATCCACAGTATCGAATCGACAAACCACATAACTTGTCATCCTCGACCACGATCCCAATTTGCTGATCGACAACTGCAAACTGATCTTCTAAAAGAATGAATTCGACTGGCGAATTCCCTGCTTTTACCAATTGCTTGAGTACAGCAAGTGTATCCGCCGGAAGATCAATAGTGTCAGGTAAAGTCGTCACGATTGAAGACACTATCTCCTCCAAAACAGTTTCACTGGAAGCCTGAATATTGAGTCTGGTAAGGATTTTCTTGGCTAATCGCTAACTGCTAAAAGCTAATGGCTTAATTCAAATCATCGGCACGGTGACGCCACCATCCACCACAAACACTTGCCCCGTAGCATAGTTGGAAGCTGGCGCTGCCAAATATAACGCGATTCCCGCGATGTCGTCCGGTTCGCCGATGCGTTCAGCCGGGGTGCGCCGCAGCATTTCATTGAGGATGTCTTCGTTCTCCCAGATTGCTTTTGCGAATTTGGTTTTCACCAATCCCGGCGCAATTGCGTTCACCTGAATATTGTCGCTGCCCAATTCCATTGCCAGAGTTTGCGTCAGGCTGATGATACCCGCTTTGGTAATGCTGTAAATGCCCTGCATTTTACCCGGTCTGAGGCCATTGACCGACGCGACGTTGATAATTTTTCCGCCGCCATTTTGCCGCATCGAAGGAACAACTGCTTGCGTCAGCCACACGTTGCCCATCAGATTGACCTCGATGGTTTTTTGCCACATGCTGTCTTCGGCTTCCAACAACGTGCCAAAATGCGGATTAGTCGCCGCGTTATTGACCAGGATGTCGATGCGTCCATAGCTATCTAAAGTTGCTTTTGCCAGTGCTTGCAGGGCCGCTTTGTCGCCGTTATGGGCAGCGACGGCGATAGCCTCGCCTCCCTTTGCCTTAATTCCATCAGCTACCGGGTCAAGTCCCTCTTGTTTGCGGCTGCTCAAAACAACCTTTGCGCCCGCTTCCGCGAACCGTTCCGCAATCGCCTGCCCAATGCCCCGCGACGCACCCGTCACAATAGCAACTTTGCCACTTAAATCAAATAGTCCATTCATAAAATTTTGGCTCCGGGAATTAGAACAATTGTACTAGTTCGCCCTGATTTCGTCAAGCGTAATCTATTTCGATCAATTATGAATATCGAAGGTAGATAGGGATGACGCACTGCCTTGTCCGTTAACCTCTATCCTTGAAACTTACCATCTCTATTATGTGCAAGCCTGTTACATGAATATATTTATGTAATAAAACCTATAATTTTCCTTGTTTCCATGTTGTTTTACAAGAGATTTAAAACCGTTTTTAACTATTATTCCGTTGCAAAATTACAAATCCCCATACCAAATCTGCACCTGTTCCGCCCCCGGACGAGATAATGACCCAACCTTCATTCACCAATCGCGTTAACTCTTTTTCCGCATCTTCTCGTCCCTCACGGTCATTGATAAACGATATGATTTTGACTTCTTTTGCCATAATGACTCTCCTCTGGGTTGTGTTCCTCTATTGTCCCTGCTTAAACGAAATCAGGCAACTTGTGGTGTATAGTAGAAAACGGTTGGCTTGCTTCTTAGGATGTAACCCATGTTATATGACATTACCCGCACAATTTCATCAGATACCTATGTCTGGCCTGGGGTTTCGTCACCCAGCATAACGCCAATTCTAAGGTTGGCAGATGGCCCATCCGTCAACCTGACAAGCCTACAACTCAGCCCGCATACCGGTACACATGCCGATGCCTATTTTCATTATGAAGTAGATGGCGCACATCCTGCGACTATGCCGCTCGAAGCTTATATTGGTCATGCCCGTGTTGTCACAGTTGCGAAACGTGATGGCGCATTATTCCCCGAAGATTTTGCCCATGTCAGCCTTGTTGGAGCCGAACGCTTGCTGATTCATAGTTCGGTCAGCGATAAGCCAGATAACGAATGGCCGCCTGTTTTCCCTTATCTTAGCCTTCCCTTGATTGACTGGCTTGCTTCGCTGAACATTTGCCTCATTGGGCTGGATTCGCCATCAGTCGATGCGCTGGATAGTACAGAATTAATGTGTCATCATGCCCTTTATAGGTATAGAATGGTAAATATCGAGAATCTATTCTTGCGTGGCGTGCCGGATGGCGATTACGAATTGCTCGCCCTGCCACTGAAACTTGATCTGGCTTGCGCTTCGCCGGTACGTGCAGTCTTGCGAACGCTTTAGCAATAGGGAGTGGAAAATTATGCAGTGGGTAATTTTTGTCGTCTTTGCCTTGATGTTAGCGGGTATTTATCTATCCATTCGCCGTCAGTGGTTCGCGCCCGGTCTTACGGCTGCCGTAGGCGTCGTGTTAAGCATGATCCTCATGACATTGTTTTCGCTAGCGCAGAACAATCTGCCGATTCAAGCCATCATTGTAGGTATCTTGCTCGGCGGGCTTTTTAGCGGCGCTACGCTGGCTGCTGCGTGGTATTTTCATAATAACGAATTGCGCGCTCATTACGCCAACGGTGATGTCCTCCAACAGGAAGATGTCGCACATGAAGGCGAATACTAAATCACAGCAATGGTTAAATGTCGCCGCATCACTTACGATGTGGCGACAATAATCAACCCATAATCCCCCGCACCGCTGAAACGTCCCGCCTCTAACGTATAACTGCCATTAGCCGGAATCTTCA
>JBBSBS010000616.1:0-3439 GCA_038251045.1 Aggregatilineales bacterium
ATCGGCGATTGCATCAGGCTCTCGACTACCAAACACCCGCATCGATCTATTTCAAGAAAGGAGATCCATCCACTTATAATTTGTCCGCTTTGCTGTCTTGACTTTGGGGTACACCTTAGATAGTAAACCTATCAAAACAAAAACGAGGGTAAATCCAGCTACAAAGAACAATCCATTAGTAATAGTAGTTAGTCGATTGCGAAGTGTAATGGTGTTTCTAACGCTGCTATGACTTATATTGTGTCGAAGTTCCTGAGCAACTTTGTTAGTTATATGTCCCCCCATATAACCGATGTAAGCAGGTACAAGCGGCAGTACACAGGGTGAAATAAAGGAAACTAACCCTGCAATGAATGCTAACCCTATTGTAATTTCCATTCGATCTTACTTTCGCTCGTTATTTATTTAGAAAATTCTAGTTACGTTCAATAAATGACAACCATCCCCCTGAAAGAGGTTTTAAAAAGGATTAGTCATGCTAAGTGTATAGGACATCGACAGAGAAAAGACAAACCATTTAACTAGCAAATGCCGAAGATTTGCCGAACAAATAGGCTCTTATTGATAAATAGAAATATGAAGACTTGTATAGTAGCTAAGGAAGGATCACCATATGAAAGATGCAGCTTATCGGTACTGAATTGGAGTCATTCTATGAATCCAGAATTCCCCATCCATTCAGGGGAGCTTCCATTGCTCACGGTTGAACAGATGATTGAAGTAGATCGAGCGATGATTGAGGATTTTCACATCAGTCTCACGCAAATGATGGAAAATGCTGGACGAAACTTAGCCCATCTAGCACGTATCAGATTCCTGTCGGGCAATCCTTCTGGCAAAAGCGTCCTCATTCTCGCTGGATCAGGCGGTAACGGAGGGGGAGCGTTAGTTTGCGCACGACGATTGAATAATTGGGGCGCAAATGTGCGTGTCTACCTTTCTAAGCCTGAAAATGAGTTTGTTGGAGTTCCACAAGATCAAATTTCTAGTTTGAAGCGTATGAATGTGAAAATATGCCCATTTCCCGACACTAACGGGGATTTTGTCCCCGATCTTATTATTGATGGATTGATCGGTTACAGCTTAAAAGGCGCACCTTACGGAACCATAGCAACAATGATTGAATGGGCTAATCGTCAGAATGTATCTATTTTGGCTTTAGACACACCTTCAGGCTTAGATCTCAATAATGGAGCCCCATCTACATCAACTATTCGAGCCACCGCAACGATGACTTTAGCACTGCCAAAGACGGGCTTGATGAAGGCCAATGCCATATCGTACGTCGGTGAGCTTTATCTGGCTGATATTAGCGTGCCACCGACACTTTATTCTGGTACTGGTCTATCCTTGCGGGTAAACCTAATATTTGCGACTAGTGATATTATTCGATTGAGGTAATGCTTATATCGCTTGCATTACTTCCATTATTCGGAAATGTCCCGGCCATCCTTGATGCTTCTCGTCCAGAAACCTTCCGCGAATCGTCAAGTTATGATCGATAATTAAATAGGCTCCGATGTGGTAAAGACCATAGTTTTGGTGCACAGTTTCCGTTTCGTCCGAGAGGAGTGGAAATCCTAATACGGGTTGCGCACTCCGCCTAAAGATATTAAGCGCAGAGGGTGAATCGATAGCGATAGCTACTACCGAAAACCCTTCTTTCAAGTACATTTTCTCGTATTGGCGCAAGCGAAATAGAGTTTGTACACACGCTGAACACCACGTCCCATGAATAAACGCGAGTAACAAACCTTTAGTAGCCGGCAATTGATTAAGGGCGATGGTTTGCTTCTGATCATTGAGCAATGAGAAATCAGCTGCCTGTGAGCCAATTTGCGGACCGATTTCAGTAGTCATGTTTATCACTTTTCGCCAATAAAGTTATTCGGCAGTTGTAGATGAAATATCAATGGGTAGCTTGAAACCGAAGCTGCTCCCTAGACCGGATTGACTTTCAACCCATACTTCTCCCCCATGCTGCTCAATAACAGCTTTCACCAGACTAAGTCCAATACCATGTCCTTCTTCAGCGGTCGCTAATGCCGTTTTTGCACGGAAATGAGGTGTGAAAATATGTTTTATGTCTTCCCCACCAATTCCAATCCCATTATCTTTGAATATAAGGCAGATATGTTGCTGATGACGATAGCCATCAATTTTAATGTGACCACCCGGTGGTGTATATTTGATCGCGTTGGTTAGTAGGTTGCGAATAACCTCCAGCAATTGTACTGGATCGCCGCATATTGATGGTAGATTTGGCAGAAAATTTATTTCAAGCTTCTGTTGTTTTGCTTCGATATCGGTTCGCAGGATTGTTACTGCCGAATCCAACAAAGTACTCATATTAATTACTTCACAAATGTTGTTTGCTTGGCGTTCAATTCGCTCAAGATCAAGGAGGTCATTCACCATACGGGTTAGCTCTTGAATTGTAGAATCAATGCGATCCAAAGTAGTTGTGTTCGATTCAGTCAATGGGATAATTGATTTTTTCAGCAGGTAGATTTGCAGACGTAATGAAGTAATAGGTGACCGGATGTCATGAGATGCCATTCTAATGACTTGAGTCTTCAGTGCATCCAACCGACGTAAAGGAGTGATGTCAGCCAAAATACAAACATCACCCTTCTGATTAGGCAGGACCTTACTTAAAGGCGAAATTGAATAGTGATAATAGCGTCCCTTTATTTCAATTTCATTTTGATAGCCATAGTCGCTATCGTCTATCCTGTCAACTAGTTTTTCGGAAGTCGGTGCAAGTATATTTGACAGATGAGTGTTCAACACTTCAGATTCAGTAAGCCCAATAATATTAAGCGCGGACTGATTAATCAGACTAATTTTATATGCTTCGTCGGTCACAATTATGGCTTCGTGTGCAGCAGACAAAATAGCTTCCAACCATGTGGATTGTTGCTGAACTTCTGCTGTACGAGCTTCTACACGGGCTTCAAGAGTTTGATTTAATTCATCTAGATGTTGCGTTCGAATTTCGATGTTTGCAGCCATCTGATTGAAAGCAATACCGAGTTGACCAACTTCATCTAGACTCCCAATGTTAGCTCGAGTGGTCAATTGTCCAGATGACAGCGTGTTAGCAACCCCACTCAAATGATTCAATGGCCGAATAATGATCTGATTAAGTATACGAGTCATCAGCAAAGCGATAACTATGGATGCAACTAGTACTGTCGCTGTTGCAACTGCCAGAATTCGGCTTTGCACTGCTCGTGGCTGTGCTTCATCTAGTGCTAATACATAATAGCCTGCAGGGTGCTTTCCGATTACTAGTGGCTGATAAATCACAGTATGCGGTGTGCCACGAACAAATGAACTACACCCGCAGCAAGCTGCGGGGTATCTAAAAGAGAAGCAGTTGATGAACATGAAGTTGTTGGTAACGGGCGTCTTTGCCCTGCTTTTTCACATATTC